>DASWHI010000035.1:0-10405 GCA_036398235.1 Burkholderiales bacterium | reverse complement strand
ATCGGCGGGCTGTCGGTGGCGCTTGCCCTCGCCCGCAAGGGCCGGCATGTGCGCGTGCTGGAGAAGGCGCCGGAGTTCGGCGAGATTGGCTACGGCATCCAGATGGGGCCCAACGTGAGCCGCATGCTCGACCGCCTGGGCGTCCTGAAGGCGCTCGAGCCGCACTCGGTTTATCCCGACGCGCTCATCCTGGTGGACGCGATCGACAACCGCGAGATCACGCGGATCGCGCTGGGCAGGAAGTTCCTCGAGCGCTACCAGTATCGTTACTTCGTGATTCACCGGCGCGACCTGCACGGGGAAATACTCGAGGCGTGCAGGAGGCGCGAAGAGATCACGCTCGAAGCCTCGCGCGGGCTCGCGAGCTTCGAGGAGCGCGGCGGCGCGGTGATCGTGCGCTGCGAGAACGGCGCCGAGTACGAGGGGGCGGCGTTAATCGGCGCCGACGGCCTGTGGTCGCCCACACGCGCGGTAATCGTCAACGACGGCGCGCCGCGCGTGGCGGGCCACGTGACCTATCGCGGAGTGGTGCCGACCGCCGAGATCATCGATCGCAGCCACCTCGATTCGATGACGATCTGGATCGGTCCCGACCTTCATCTTGTGCAGTACCGCCTGCGTGGCGGCGCGGTGATGAACAACGTCGCGACGGTTTCGAGCCGCCGTTTCCGGCGCGGCGGGAAGAACTTCGGCGGCTGGGACGAGCTGGAGGAGGTGTTTGCGCGCGCCGATACCCGCGTGCGCGACATGCTGCGCTACTTCGCGCGCGACCGGAACTGGGTGCTGCACGACCGCGACCCCGTGACCAACTGGAGCAAGGGGCGCGTGACGCTCCTCGGCGACGCCGCGCACCCGACGCTGCAGTATCTCGCGCAGGGGGCGAACATGGCGATCGAGGACGGTGTCGTGCTGGCCGAGAAGGTTGCTGCGGCGGGGGATGACTGCGGTCGCGCCTTCCTCGCCTATCAGCGCGAGCGCATGAACCGCACCGCGCGCGTGGTGCTCTCCTCGCGCTTCTTCGGCGAGTATTTTCACGCCGACGGCGGCGCGCGCGAGCTGCGCAACGAGCTGGCGCGGGGCCGCGACCCGGACCATCCCTGGGAAGCCGACTGGCTCTACCGCGGTATCGAGGTGGACGGGCGTTTGTGACTCCAGACCTCGTCCTGCGGCCATCGTGGCGATTTCTGCTGAGGCATCCGGCGCATCTCATCGCGTTCGGGTTTGGCGCCGGGCTCGCGCCGGCTGCGCCGGGGACATGGGGCACGCTGCTCGCCCTGCCGGTCTACTGGATGGTTTCACCGCTGCTGGACCCAATCGGGTTTCTGATGATGGTGGCCGTCCTGCTTGCTCTCGGAATATGGGCTTGCGAAGTGACCGGCCGCGCGATCGGCGTGTCCGATCACGGCGGCATGGTGTGGGACGAGACGGTGGCATTCCTGCTGGTGCTGTACTTCGTCCCGGCGGCGCTTCCGTGGCAGGCGGCGGCGTTCCTGCTGTTCCGCCTTTTCGATATCCTCAAGCCGCCGCCGATCCGCTATTACGAGCGCACCTTCAGGAACGGCTTCGGCGTCATGCTCGACGATCTCGTCGCAGCTTTCTATACACTGCTCGTCTTCGCTGTGTTCAAGACCGTGATTGGATAGAACCCATGCCGGATTCCGTTCTGTACAAGCTGGCTGAGGAAGTGGGCGCGGCGCTGAAAGCGCGCGGGCTGATGCTCGCGTCGGCGGAATCCTGCACCGGGGGGTGGGTGAGCGAGGCGGTCACCATGGTGCCGGGCAGCTCGGACTGGTTCGAGCGCGGCTTCGTCACCTATACCTATATCTCCAAGCGCGAGATGCTGAGTGTGAAGGAAGCAACGCTCGAGAATCGCGGCGCGGTGTCCGAGGAAGTCGTGCGCGAAATGGCCCAGGGCGCGCTCGCGCGCTCCCATGCCCAGGTTGCGGTCGCGGTGAGCGGCGTCGCCGGGCCCGGCGGCGGCACGCCGGAGAAGCCGGTCGGAACCGTGTGCTTCGCCTGGGGCATGAAAGACGGCAAGCCGCGCAGCGAAACGATGCGCTTCTCCGGCGACCGCGAGTCGGTTCGCCGGCAGTCGGTCGAGCATGCGCTCAAGGGTGTGCTCGCGCTCCTGCGCAGCGCGGGATGATCAAGGAGGATTCGGATGTCCTCGGCTGATATCACCGGGCGGCTGGCGCGCTACATGGTGGAAGCGCGGGAGCGGGCACTCCCGCCGAATGTGGCGCGCGATGCCCGGCACCGTATCCTGGACACGCTCGCCGCGATGGTGTCGGGAGCCCATCTCAAGCCCGGGGAGATGGCGATCCGCTACGCGCGGGCGCAGGGCGGCGTTGCGGAAGCGACCGTTCTCACCACCGATATCAGAACTTCGGCCGTGAACGCTGCCCTGGTCAACGGGATGTTCGGGCACGCCGACGAGACCGACGACTTCGAGCCGGTGACGAAGGCCCATCCGGGCTGCTCGGTCGTGCCCGCAGCCCTCGCGATGGCCGAGCGCGAGGGCAACTCGGGAACGGAACTGCTCAACGCGGTCACGCTCGGCTACGATCTCTGCTGCCGTTTTCTCCTCGCGCTCGGCGCGGACCAGGTGCGCGCGAGCCATCGCAGCGCCGAAGGCACCAGCTCCACGCTCGGAGCCGTGGGAGCCGCGGCGGCATTGGCGCGGCTCGACGAAAAGGGGATGCGCCACGCGCTTTCGTACGCCGCCCAGCAGGTTTCGGGCGTGTGGAGCTGGGTGCGCGATGCCGAGCACGTCGAAAAGGCCTTCGATTTCTCCGGCATGGGCGCCCGCAACGGCGTCACGGCGGCGATCATGGCGCAGATGGGGTTCAGCGGCGTCTGGGATGTGTTTGACGGCGAGCACAACGCGCTCATCGCGTTGTCCGTCGATCCGAAACCGGAGGAGATGGTGGCGGGACTGGGCAGACGCTATTTCATTACCGAAACCGCAATCAAGCCGTTCTCCATCGGCTATCCGATCCAGGCCCCGCTGGACGCGTTCCTCAGACTCCATCGCGAGCACGGCCTTACGGTTGACAACGTGGAGCGAATTGTCGTGCGACTCCCCGAGGACGGCGCCCGCGTCGTGAACGACCGCCTCATGCCGGATATCAACTGCCAGCACATCATCGCGGTCGCCCTCGTCGACGGCACGGTCTCGTTTGAGGTCAGCCATTCCTATGAACGCATGTCGGACCCGAAGGTGCGCGCAGCGAAGGCGCGCGTGCAGCTCATCGCCGATCCCAAGCTGATGGACCCCGCCGCGCCGCGTAGCGGCCTGGTGGAAGTGACGCTCCGGGATGGCCGCACCGTAAGCCACTTCACGCCTCACGCGCCGGGCACCAAGGAAAACCCGATGGATACGGACGCGGTGAATGCAAAGGCGCGGGATCTGATTAAGCCGGTTCTGGGCGCCGAGAAGACGGAGGGCGTCATCCGCCGCGTGAACGCCCTGGAAGCGGTGGCCGACGTACGCGAGCTAAGGCCGTTCCTGACAGGCGAAAGTCATTAGCCCCGCGCCGCGGCTTTGTCGTAGGCGCCAGCGAGCCGCGCATCGAGCGTGATGAGCGGGGCCGTTCGCTTGAGCGCGAGCTGCAGGTAAGCGGCGTCGTAGGCACTCAGGTCCCACTGCCGGGCGAGGAGGGGGAGGGCGTCCCAGTCGGGCTCGGCGTATTCGATGTCGAGGCCGGGCAGCAGTCGGTAACGTTGAAGCGTGAGCTTTGCCAGTTTCGGCTCGTTCCGGAGCTTGGACGCGCAGACGCTCGCCAGCTCGTAACGCAACAGTCCGGGCGCGAGCAGCGCGCCCCTGACGCCCGCAATGACGGGCGCAGCCTCGGGCTCGTCAAACAGCACGGCCGCGACGGCCGACGCGTCAACGACCGTAACGCTCATCCCGCAGCTTTCTCACGAGAGCCGCGGACTCGCTTCTTGAAGGCGGGCCGAGGCGGCGGGCGCGCTCCCACAGCGCGCCGAGCGTCAGGCGCTTGCCGTGGACCGGAGGGGCTTTAGGGGTGGTCTTGGCCAATGGCTTCACCGCGTAAGGAGGGGGTTCGGGCTGCCGCGCCTGCGGGGCACCCTGCGAGACCGCTTCATCGAGGATCGCCATCAATTCGCCCTGCAAGGAACGATGGCTCGCCGCTGCGCGCAACCGCAGCTTGTCCGCGACGCGGTCGGGCACTTGCTTGATGGTCAGGGTGACGGGCACGGGCGCGTCTCCAGAATGGATGCATTATGCATCCATTATGGATGCACCGCAAGCTTAATCCCGCGCAAGCAGATTGATCAGGCTGGAGGTGTCCCAGCGCTTCCCGCCTCTGGCCTGAATCTGGGCGTAGAACTGGTCGAGCAGGGCGGTGACCGGCAATCGCGCGCCGTTCCTCTTTGCTTCCTGCAGGCAGATGCCGAGGTCCTTGCGCATCCAGTCCACGGCGAAGCCGAAGCCCTCGAATTTGCCCTCGCACATGGTCTTCCAGCGGCTTTCCATCTGCCACGACCGCGCCGCGCCCTTCGAGATCACGGAAATCACCTTTTCCATGTCGAGGCCGGCGCGCAGCCCGAAATTGAGCCCCTCGGCGAGCGCCTGGACCACGCCGGCGACGCAGATCTGGTTGACCATCTTGCAGAGCTGGCCGGAGCCGGTCGGGCCGATGAGGGCGCAGCTCGCCGCGTAGAGATCGAGCACGGGCTTCGCGCGCGCGAACGTTGCGGGGTCGCCCCCGACCATGATGCCGAGCTGGCCGCCCTGCGCGCCCGCCTGTCCGCCGGATACCGGGGCATCGAGGAAGCCCAGCCCAAGTTCCCGCGCCTTGGCGTCCAGCTCGCGCGCGAGGATCGCCGAGGCAGTGGTGTGATCCACCAGGATCGCCCCCTGCTTCATGCCCGCGAGCGCGCCACTCCCGCCGTGGACGACCGAACGCACGTCGTCGTCGTTGCCCACGCAGATGAACACGAAGTCGGCGTCCCGCGCCGCCTCGCGCGGGGTGGGTGCGCTCGCTCCGCTGTATTGAGCGACCCACTGCGCGGCCCGGGTGGGGGTGCGATTGAAGACCGTCACCTCGTGGCCGCCCTTCTTCCTTAGGTGCCCGGCCATCGGGTATCCCATGACGCCCAGTCCGATGAACGCGATCCGTGCCATGCGCGCCGCTCCTGATCTTGGAAAAGAGCAATATGGTAAGGACGTTGGGCGAAGTCAACGGAAATTCCGCGCCGGCGTTTAGACAGACTGGAGCACCGGAACGCGTTCCGCTCCGGGCAACTGGTTTAAAATACAAAGTTACAAACGACAGGGGAATCCCACATGGATGACAACAGGTCGAAGGCGCTGGCGGCGGCGCTGTCGCAGATCGAAAAGCAGTTCGGCAAGGGCTCGATCATGCGCCTCGGGGAGTCCGACGTGTCGAAGGACATCCAGGTCGTATCCACCGGCTCGCTGGGCCTCGACCTCGCGCTCGGCATCGGTGGGCTGCCGCGGGGGCGGGTGGCCGAGATCTACGGCCCGGAGTCCTCGGGCAAGACCACGCTGGCGCTGTCGGTCATCGCGCAGATGCAGAAGCTGGGCGGCACCGCCGCCTTCATCGACGCCGAGCACGCGCTCGACCCGCAGTACGCCGGCAAGCTCGGGGTCGACATCGACCAGCTGCTCATTTCCCAGCCCGACAACGGCGAGCAGGCGCTCGAGATCGCCGACATGCTGGTGCGCTCGAGCTCGGTCGACGTGGTGGTGATCGACTCGGTGGCGGCGCTGGTGCCCAAGGCCGAGATCGAGGGCGAGATGGGCGAGCCGCAGATGGGCCTGCAGGCGCGCCTCATGAGCCAGGCGCTGCGCAAACTCACCGCCAACATCAAGCGCTCCAACACCCTGGTGATCTTCATCAACCAGATCCGCATGAAGATCGGCATCATGTTCGGCAACCCGGAGACCACGACTGGCGGCAACGCCCTCAAGTTCTACGCCTCGGTGCGCATCGACATCCGGCGCATCGGCTCGATCAAGAAGGGCGAGGAGGTCATCGGCTCCGAGACGCGCGCGAAGGTGGTGAAGAACAAGGTGGCGCCACCGTTCCGCCAGGCCGAGTTTGACATCCTCTATGGCGAAGGCATCTCGCGCGAGGGCGAGATCGTCGAGCTCGGGACCGTTCATCACATCCTCGAGAAGACCGGCGCGTGGTACACCTACGGCAAGGAGCGCATCGGCCAGGGCAAGGACAACGCGCGCGAATACCTGAAGGAGAATCCCAAGATCGCGCAGGAGATCGAGGCCAAGATCCGCGCGGCCGTGGGCGCGGCCGCGGCCGTCGCGCACCCCGCCCCCGTGCAGCCTAAAGCGGAACCCAGGGCCGAGTCGAAGGCGGAGGCGCGGAAGGCGGCGCACTAAGAGCCTGGCAGCGGACGAGATCCGGTCTCAAGAATACCCCCTCGCCCCACGTTAGTGGGGAGAGGGTTGGGGTGAGGGGTAGAGATTGCCTCGGTTTGAATAGTGAAATCTGAAATCCGCGATTGCCCCCTCACCCTAGCCCGCTCCCCCGAAACTGGGGGAGAGGGGATTCTTGAGATGGCTTCGAGTGACGCGTGACTCGAAAGTCCGCGCCCCGTCACTCCGGGACCGGGCGCTGAGGCTGCTCGCGCGGCGGGAGCATTCACGGGCCGAGCTGGCGCGCAAACTGTCCGCTCACGCCGAGAATCCGGCCGAGGTCGAGAAGGTGCTCGACGATTGCGAGCAGCGCGGCTGGCTCTCCGAGCGCCGCGTGGTCGAGCAGCTTGTGCACGCCCGCCGCTCCCGTTTCGGAGCGCGGCGGATCGAGCATGACCTGCGCCAGAAGGGAATCTCCGGGGAAGCGGTTGCGGCGGCGCTGGCGGATCTCAAGAGCGGCGAACTCGAGGCGGCGCGCGAGGTGTGGCGCAGAAAGTTCGGCGGCAGGCCGCCGCGCCGCCCCGCGGACCGCGCACGCCAGGTGCGCTTCCTGCAAGGCCGCGGCTTCGAGCTCGAGGTGATACTCAAGGTGGTCAAAGGCGGCGCGGAAGACTGACGCGAGGAATATGAAGGCGCACCACCTCAATAATTCCCTCTCCCCCAGTCGGAGGAGAGGGGGTGTTCTTCTTCTGGCAGTGCTCGCGGTGGCGAGCGTGGTCGCGCTTGCCGGCTGCGCGACGGGCTACACGCGCGTGCGGGAGATCAAGGCTGCGCCGGAGAGCTTCATCGGCAAGGAAGTCAGGCTCCAGGGCACGGTCCGCAAAGCCGTCGACCCGGCCCGTCCGGACGCGTACCTGCTGCGGGACGGCAGCGGGGAAATCATGGTCGTGACCCGCGGAGAGCTTCCCGCGCAGGATTCCGAGGTGGCGCTGCGGGGATTCGTGAGGAGCGTGGTGACCCGGGGAGTGGGGTGGTCGCTCGACCTGCGTGTGGAAGAAACGGAGCGCTTGCGGTAACGTTCGCACGATGAAAAGCAACGAAATCCGCAGCAAGTTCCTCGAGTATTTCGCCGGCAAGGGCCATGCGGTCGTCGCCTCGAGCCCGCTCGTGCCGGCGAACGACCCGACGCTGCTCTTCACCAATTCCGGCATGGTGCAGTTCAAGGACGTGTTCCTGGGGCAGGACAAGCGCTCCTACGTGCGCGCGACGACCGCCCAGCGCTGCGTGCGCGCGGGCGGCAAGCACAACGACCTCGAGAACGTCGGCTACACCGCGCGCCATCACACCTTCTTCGAGATGCTGGGCAACTTCAGCTTTGGCGACTACTTCAAGCGCGACGCGATCCGCTTCGCCTGGGAGCTGCTGACGAAGGTCTACAAGCTGCCCGCGGACCGCATGTGGACGACCGTCTACCACGAGGACGACGAGGCCTTCGACGTGTGGACGAAAGATATCGGCGTGGCGAAGGAGCGCTGCGTGCGCATCGGCGACAAGCCCGGCGCGCCCAAGTACCAGAGCGACAATTTCTGGCAAATGGCCGACACTGGCCCGTGCGGCCCGTGCACGGAGATCTTCTGGGACCACGGGCCGGGCATCCCCGGCGGCCCGCCGGGATCGAAGGACGCGGACGCCGACCGCTACGTCGAGATCTGGAACCTGGTGTTCATGCAGTTCAACCGGGACGACAAGGGCGTGATGACGCCTCTTCCCAAGCCGTGCGTCGACACCGGCATGGGGCTCGAGCGCATCGCGGCGGTGCTGCAAGGGGTGCACGACAACTACCAGATCGATCTCTTCCAGGACCTCATCAAGGCGGCGGCGCGGGAGACCGGGACGAAGGACCTCGCCAGCAACTCGCTCAAGGTCATCGCTGACCACATCCGCGCGACCTCCTTCCTGATCGTAGACGGGGTCATACCCTCGAACGAGGGCCGCGGCTACGTGCTCCGGCGCATCATCCGCCGCGCGATCCGCCACGGCTACCGGCTGGGACAGACGCGGCCGTTCTTCCACCGCGTGGTGGACGATCTCGCGCGCGCAATGGGCGGGGCCTATCCCGAGCTGCAGTCCGCGCGGACGCGCGTCGCCCAGGTGCTGAAGCAGGAGGAGGAGCGCTTCGCCGAGACGCTCGAGAACGGCATGCGGGTGCTGGAGGGCGCGCTCACGCGCGAGGACCGCATGCTCGACGGCGAGACCGTGTTCCAGCTCTACGACACGTTCGGCTTCCCGGTGGATCTCACGGCTGACATCGCACGCGAGCGCGGCGTGCGCGTGGACTACGCCGGGTTCGAAGCGGCGATGGAGCGCCAGCGGGAGCGCGCGCGCGCGGCCTCGAAATTCACGGCGGCGGCGGCGGTCGAGTACAGTGGCGCCGCCACCGAGTTCCACGGCTACGACACGCTCGCGCTGGAGGGGAAGGTCGTCGCGCTCTACAACCGCGAGGGCGTGCAGGTGCAGGAGGTCTCCGGCGGCGAGGCGGCGATCGTGGTGCTTGATCGCACCCCGTTCTATGCGGAATCGGGCGGCCAGGTCGGCGACAGCGGCGAGCTCGCCGGAAAATCCGGCACTTTTGACGTCGAGGACACCCAGAAGATCCAGCCCGCGGTCTTCGGGCACAAGGGCGCGCTCAAGACCGGCCGGCTGCGGGTGGGCGACAGGGCGATGGCGGGAGTGGACGCGCGGCGCCGCGCGCGCACCATGCGCAATCACTCCGCGACCCATATCATGCACAAGGCCCTGCGCGAGGTGCTGGGCCCCCACGTGCAGCAGAAGGGCTCGCTGGTGGATGCCGAC
The DNA here is from genome assembly GCA_036398235.1 of Burkholderiales bacterium. Taxonomy (GTDB): domain Bacteria; phylum Pseudomonadota; class Gammaproteobacteria; order Burkholderiales; family SG8-41; genus SG8-41. Next base: position 1,185 of record DASWHI010000035.1, on the reverse strand, counting down.
CGGACGCGCTTCGACTTCTCGCACAACGAGCCGATGACGGACGACCAGATCCGCCGCGTCGAGGCGATCGTCAATGCGGAGATCCTCGCCAACACCGCGACGAGCGCGCGCATCATGAAGCACGACGCAGCGCTCAAATCGGGCGCGCTCGCCTTCTTCGGCGACAAGTACGGCGATGAAGTGCGCGTGCTCGACATCGGCACGTCGCGGGAATTGTGCGGGGGCACGCACGTCGCGCGCACCGGCGATATCGGGTTCTTCAAGGTGATCTCGGAGGGCGGCATCGCCGCCGGCGTGCGCCGCATCGAGGCGACGACCGGCGAGGGGGCGCTCGCCCACGTCCAGGCGCAGGAGGCGCGGTTGAACGAGGCCGCCGCCGCGTTGAAGACACCGCCCCAGGAAGTCGCGCAGAAGGTCGCGCAGATTCTCGACAACGTGCGCAGCCTCGAAAAGGAATTGGGACGGCTGAAATCGAAGCTCGCCTCATCTCGGGGCGACGAGCTGGTCGACCAGGTGGTGGACGTGAATGGCGTCAAGCTGCTCGCAGCCACCGTGGACGGGGCGGACGCGAGGGCGCTGCGCGAAGCGCTGGACAGGCTCAAGGACAGGCTCAAATCGGCGGTGATCGTCCTCGGCGCCGCCGACCAGGGAAAGGTATCCCTGATCGCGGGCGTCACCTCCGACCTGACCGCAAAGCTCAAGGCCGTCGAGCTGGTCAATTTCGTCGCCCAGCAGGTGGGGGGCAAGGGCGGCGGCAGGCCGGACATGGCGCAAGCCGGCGGGACCAACCCGTCGGCGCTGCCTGCCGCGCTGGAATCCGTCGCCGGCTGGGTGCGCGAACGGCTGTAGCGAGCCTGAGATTAAGCTTGTCATTCCCGCGAAAGCGGGAATCTAGAAGGGAAGCCGGGCGTCTGGTTTGACCGCCAGGATGGCCCGCCGAAATTCCCCCTGGATCCGGCGCAGCCCCGCTTCATCGTCTGCTTCAAAGCGCAGCACGATGACCGGCGTGGTGTTGGAAGGCCGCGCCAGCCCGAAGCCGTCGGCGTATTCGACGCGCAGCCCGTCGATCGTGATCACCTCGCGCGCGGCATCGAAGCGCGCGCTGGCCTTGAGCTTCTCCATCAGCGTGTAATTCTCGCCCTCGGCGAGCTTGAGGTGCAGCTCGGGCGTGTTCACGGCGTCGGG
>DASWHI010000034.1:0-10514 GCA_036398235.1 Burkholderiales bacterium | reverse complement strand
TGGTGCGCAAGGCGAAGCGCGAGGGGCTGCCCGTCACCTGCGACATCGCCATCCACCACGCGCACTTGACCGAGATGGACATCGGCTACTTCGATTCCAACTGCCGCCTCGATCCCCCGCTGCGAAGCCAGCGCGACCGCGACGCGCTGCGCGCCGCGCTCGCCGACGGCACGGTCGATGCCGCCTGCTCGGACCACACGCCGGTGGACGACGACGCGAAGCAGCTGCCGTTCGCCGAGGCCGAGCCCGGCGCGACCGGGCTCGAGCTGCTGCTGCCGCTCACGCTCAAATGGGCGGAGGAGTCCGGAACGGCGCTCTCCGCGGCGCTCGCCCGGATCACCTCGCAGCCGGCGCGGGTGCTGAACGTCGATGCCGGCCATCTGACGCCGGGGCACGCCGCCGATATCTGCATCTTCGACCCCGAGCGCCACTGGAAGGTCGCGCCGGAGTCGCTGAAGAGCCAGGGCAAGAACACGCCCTACATCGGGCTGGAGGTCAAGGGCAAGGTCCGCCACACCCTGGTCGACGGCCAGGTCGTCTACGAAACAAAATGACGTTGCGGGACAGGCGCGGCGTTTGCGCGATCGTGCCGAACCCTCGGTCCGCGATCCTCGATCGTCAATCCTCGATCCTGCCTTGAAATGAACCCCCTCCTCGATTTTTCCGGGCTGCCGCGCTTCGCCGATTTCACGCCGGCCCTCGTCACGCCGGCCGTGGAGGGGTTGCTCGCGGAGAACCGCGCATTGATCGAGCGCATCTCGGCCGCGGGCGTGCCGGCCACGTGGCGCGATTTCGTGCAGCCGCTCGAGGAAGCCAACGAACGGTCGCATCGCGCGTGGGGCGTCGTCGGGCACCTCAACGCCGTGATGAACAGCCCCGAGCTGCGGGAGGTCTACAACGCCAACCTGCCCAAGATCACGCAGTACTACACCGAGCTCGGACAGCACCCGGGGCTGTACGCCCAGTTCAAGGCGCTCAAGGGCGGCCCCGAGTTCGGAGCCCTCACGCGCGCGCAGAAGAAGAGCGTCGAGAACGAGCTGCGCGATTTCCGGCTCGGCGGCGCGGAGCTGCCGCCGGAAAAGAAGGCGCGCTTCAGGGAGATCAGCGAGCAGCTGTCCCGGCTGTCCTCGCGCTTCTCCGACAACCTGCTCGACGCCACCAATGCGTTCTCGCATCACATCACCGAACCGGCCTTAACGGCGGGGGTGCCCGAGGACGTTCTCGCCGCGGCGCGCGAAGCGGCGCAGGCCGAGGGAAAACCGGGCTGGAAGTTCACGCTGCACGCGCCGTCCTACCTGCCGGTGATGCAGCACGCCGAGAACCGGTCCTTCCGCGAGCTGATGTACCGCGCCTACGTGACCCGCGCCTCCGAGTTCGGCAAGCCGGAGTGGGACAATACCGCCCTCATCACCGAAATCGTGAAGCTGCGCCGGGAGCAGGCGCGGCTGCTCGATTTCGCCGATTTCGCCGAGTACTCGCTTGAGCCCAAGATGGCGGAATCGCCGCGGCAGGTGCTCGACTTCCTGAACGAGCTGGCGGCGCGCGCGAAGCCCTACGCCGAGCGCGATCTGCGCGAATTGACGGAGTTCGCGCGCGCCGAGCTCCGGCTCGAGAGGCTCGAAGCGTGGGATCTGGCGTTCGCCTCGGAGAAGCTCCGCGCCAAGCGCTATGCGTTCTCCGACCTGGAGGTCAAGCCGTATTTCCCGGAAACGAAGGTGCTGCCCGGGATGTTCCGGCTGGTGGAGACGCTCTACGGCTTGCGGATCGAGCCTGCGACGGCGCCCACCTGGCACCCGGATGTGCGCTTCTACTCGATCCGCGACCGCGCCGGCAATCCCGTGGGACAGTTCTACACGGATCTCTACGCGCGCGCCTCGAAGCGCGGCGGCGCGTGGATGGACGACGCCATCACGCGGCGGCTGAAGAACGGGGCCGTGCAAGCGCCGGTCGCCTACCTCAACTGCAACTTTTCCGCGCCGGTCGGGGCGAAGCCCGCCCTGTTCACGCACGAGGAGGTCACCACGCTGTTTCATGAATTCGGCCACGGGCTGCACCACCTCCTCACGCGGGTGGATGACCTCGGCGTATCCGGGATCAACGGCGTGGAGTGGGACGCGGTGGAGCTCCCGTCCCAGTTCATGGAGAACTTCTGCTGGGAGTTCGAGGTGCTGGAGCCGATGACCGCTCACGCGGACACTGGCCAGCCGCTGCCGCGAGCCCTGTTCGACAAGATGTTCGCGGCGAAGAACTTCCAGAGCGGCATGCAGACCGTGCGCCAGCTCGAGTTCTCGCTGTTCGACCTGCACCTGCACTCCGACTTCGATCCCGCCGGATCGAAGACCGCACTCGAGCTGCTGAACGAGGTGCGGGCGCGCGTCGCGGTAGTCTTCCCGCCCGCCTTCAACCGGTTCCCGCACAACTTCTCGCACATATTCGCCGGCGGCTACGCTGCGGGCTACTACAGCTACAAGTGGGCCGAGGTGCTCTCTGCCGATGCTTACAGCCTGTTCGAGGAGAACGGCGTCCTGGATCCCCGGACCGGGCAGCGCTTCTGGAGCGAGATCCTGGCGGTGGGCGGCAGCCGGCCGGCCCTCGAATCGTTCGTCGCCTTCCGCGGCCGCGAACCCAAGATCGATGCGTTAATGCGCCACAGCGGGATGGTGGAGCGATTGTGACGTGTGCCTTTGCCGCGGTGGTTTCATAGTGCTAAATTGTGATGCATCAACCTCTGGCGGAGGTGATGCAATGAGGCGGATCGTTCTGGGCATGGTGCTGTTGGCGGCAAGCGGCGCCGTGCTCGCCGCTCAGCTCTACCGCTGGGTGGACGAGATGGGCAACGTCGAGTACCGTGACACGCCACCGCCCGCGTCCGCGAAAAAGGTGGAAACCCGCCGCGTGGGCGGGGGCACAGTCGAGACCCCCGCGCTGCCCTTCAGCGTGCAGCAGGCGGTCCTGAATTTTCCGGTGACGCTGTGGAATTCCGACTGCGGCGCGCCGTGCGACCAGGCGCGATCACACCTCGCGCGCCGCGGCGTTCCCCACACTGAAAAGGACCCGCAGACCGATATCGAGGCCTTCAAGAAGCTCACCGGCGGCCTCGACGTGCCGGTGCTCTACGTCGGTGCCAACCGCATCAAGGGCTACCTCGAGGGCGAGTGGGACACCGCGCTCGACATCGCCGGTTATCCGAGTACCCCGCCGCCGGGGTTCAAGCCCGCGGCTAAACCGGCGGCTGCGGCAAAGGCCATGCCGCCGGTCAAGCTCTACACCCATCCTGAATGCGGCCCGCCGTGCAACGAGGCGCGCAGCCTCCTCGCCGGCCGGGGCGTCAAGTACGAGGACATCGCCGCCCGGGAGCAGGCCGAGATCGACGAGCTGCAAAAAGTGTCCGGTGACACGAAGGTGCCGGTGCTCATCGTGGGCCAGGTCATCACGCGCGGATTCTCCGCGCCCGACTACAACCTGGTGCTCGACGCCGCGGGCTTCCCGCGCAGCGAGCGGGCCGCTAAGCAGTAGCCGGGGGGCGGGCGCCGCGCTCGCGGGATGAAGCTCGCGACCTGGAACGTCAACTCCCTCAAGGTGCGTCTCCCGCAGGTGCTCGATTGGGCCGGCAGGCACCGGCCCGACGTGCTGTGCCTCCAGGAAACCAAGCTCCAGAATGACCGGTTTCCGGCGATGGAGCTCCGCGCCGCGGGTTACGAGCCGCTCGCGAACGGCCAGAAGACCTACAACGGGGTAGCGATCCTCGCGTGCGCGGCGGCGCGCGACGAAGCGAACGCCATTCCCGGCTTCTCCGACGAGCAGAAGCGCGTGCTCGCCGCGACCATCGGGGGGGTGCGCGTGATTTGCGCCTACGTGCCCAACGGCGAAAGCGTCGCCTCCGAGAAATACCAGTACAAGCTCAGATGGCTCGAGGCGTTCCGCGGCTGGCTCGGGCAGGAACTCTCCCGGCATCCGCGGCTCGCCGTACTGGGCGATTTCAATGTCGCGCCGGAGGATCGCGACGTTCACGATCCCAAGGCATGGGAAGGCCAGGTGCTGTTCAGCGAACCGGAACGCGCGGCGTTCCGCAAGCTGACGGGAATCGGCCTGAAGGATGCGTTCCGGCTGTTTCCGCAGCCGGAACAATCCTTCACGTGGTGGGACTACCGCATGAGCGCGTTCCGCCGCAAGATGGGCCTGCGGATCGATCACATCCTGCTGTCGGAAGAACTGGCAAAACGCTGCACGGCGTGCACGATCGACGTCGAGCCGCGGAAAGCCGAACGCCCCTCCGACCACGCGCCGGTGATCGCCGAGCTAAACCTTTGACTCTTCCCCCCCGTCCTGCCCGCCACTCATCACCCATCAGTCTTTCTTCTCGGAATCGATTCCCAGCTCCTGGATCTTGCGGGTGAGCGTGTTGCGGCCGAGCCCGAGCAGTTGCGAGGCCTCGATGCGGCGCCCGCCGGTGTGGGCGAGGGCCCTGGTGATGAGCGCCTTCTCGAAGCGGCGCGCGAGCTCCTCCAGCACGCCGGTCTCGCCGCGGCTGAGCAGCCCTTCCACCTCCTTCTCCAGGGCGGCTTCCCAGCTCGCTGCGGCAGGCGCCGCCCCGGCGCGCAGCTCGGCGGGCAGGTCGCCCGCTTCGATGGTGAGCGAGGGCGCCATGACCGTGAGCCAATGGCAGAGATTCTCGAGCTGGCGCACGTTTCCCGGAAAGTCCTGCGCCGCGAGCTGTTTCAACGCCGCCCCCGAGAGCCGCTTCGCCTCGACGCCGAGCTCGCGCGCGCTCTTGGCGAGAAAATGCCGCGCGAGCGGCGCAATGTCCTCGCGGCGCTCGCGCAGCGGCGGCAGTCGCAGGCGGATGACGTTCAACCGGTGAAAGAGGTCCTCCCGGAACCGCCCCTGCGTGACGCGCGCCTCGAGGTCGTGGTTGGTGGCGGCGATGACGCGCACGTTGGCCTTCATGGACTGATGGCCGCCCACGCGGTAGAAGTGCCCGTCCGACAGCACCCGCAATAGGCGCGTCTGCAGCTCGGGCGGCATGTCGCCGATCTCGTCGAGAAAGAGCGTTCCTCCCTCGGCCTGCTCGAAGCGCCCGCGCCGCTGCGCCTGCGCGCCCGTAAACGCGCCGCGCTCGTGGCCGAACAGCTCCGACTCGAGCAACTCGCGCGGGATGGCCGCGGTGTTGATGGCGACGAAGGGCCCGGACGCCCGCGGACTGTGGCGGTGCAGGGCGCGCGCCACCAGCTCCTTGCCGGTGCCGGACTCCCCGGTGATGAGGACCGTGGCGTGCGACTGGGACAGCCGGCCGATCGCGCGGAACACCTCCTGCATCGCCGGCGCCTGGCCGAGGATCTCGGGCCCGATCTCCGCCTCGTCGCCGGCGCTCTCCTGGCGCGCGCCCTCTCCCATTGCGCGCCGGATGAGCTCGACCGCGTGGTCGACGTCGAACGGCTTGGGCAGGTACTCGTAGGCGCCCCCCTGGAACGCGCCGACCGCGCTCTCGAGGTCGGAGTAGGCGGTCATGATGATGACCGGCAAATTGGCGTGCAGCGCCCTTGCCCGCTGCAGGAGCTCGAGGCCCGACTCTCCCGGCATGCGGATGTCGCTCACCACCACTTGCGGCGTCTCGGTGTCGAGCGCGGCGAGCGCCTCCTGCGCCGACGCGAAGGTCTTGAACGCGATTCGCTCGCGCGCGAGCGCCTTCTCGAATACCCAGCGTATCGAGCGGTCGTCGTCGATGATCCACACCGGCTTCATCGTTCTTCCACCGGGAGCAGGATGGCGAAGGTCGTGCTCCCCGGCGCGCTCTCGAACGAGACGATGCCGTGGTGCTGGATGATGAAGGCCTGCGCCAGCGTCAAGCCGAGGCCGCTGCCTCCCGCGCGCCCCGAGACCAGTGGATGGAAGACCCGTTCCTGCAGCTCGGCGGGAATGCCGGGGCCGTCATCGGTGATTTCGAGCTGCACCGCGTGGCGATGACGGCGGCGGGCGAGCGTCACCTGCCGCATCACGCGGGTGCGGAGCAGAATCTCCCCGCCGCGCCCGCTCCCGGCGATGGCCTGGGCCGCATTGCGCGCGATATTGAGCACCGCCTGTATCAGCTGCTCCTTGTCGCCCCAGATGCGCGGCACGCTCACGTCGTAGTCGCGGCGAATGGTGACGCCCTGCGGGAACTCCGCATGAATCAGGCTGCGCACCCGTTCCAGCACCTCGTGCGGGTTCAATGGGGCCGGCTGCGGCAGGCGATGCGGCGTCAGCAGCCGGTCCATCAGCGACTGCAGGCGGTCAGCCTCGTTCATGATCACCTGCGTGTACTCGTGGAGGCCGGGACGCTCCAGCTCCCGCTCGAGCAGCTGCGCCGCCCCGCGGATTCCGCCCAGCGGGTTCTTGATCTCGTGCGCGAGATTGCGGATCAGCTCGCGGGTCGCCTGGCCCTCGTCGAGCAGGCGCTCCTCGCGCGCGATCTTCAACTGCTTGTCGATGTGGCGGAACTCGAGCAGCATCTCGCCGCTGCCCGCGGCGCCGGAATTGAGCTCGATCGGCGTGGCCGTGCACGACAGGTGCAGCCGCAGGCGTTCGCTCACCTCGAGCTCGACGTCGTGCTCGGTATAGCTCGCGGTGGTCGCGCGCGCCTGCCCGATCGCCGTCATCAGCACCGCGGTGTCCGCAAACAGCTCGCCCAGCGGCCGGCCAGCGATGTTTCTGTTGCTCGTCTCGAACAGGTTCTCGGCCGCCGGGTTCATGTAGCGCACGGTAAGCTCCGCATCCACAAGCACCACCGCCGTCGCCAGCAGGTCAAGACCAGGGAGCGCCGGGGATGTCATATCGCTGGTTTCAGTGGTACTCGAATGGAGCAAGAACCGCGCCATGGGAAGCGCGGCAAGGGAGAAGAGCGCGCCGGGACGCAGGCTCACCGGCTGCCGGCCAGCTCGCGCCGCAGGTTGAAGATGTTGTCCTCGTGCAGCTTGACTTTCTTCTTGTACGGCTCGAGGCGGTCCAGCACGCGCTGGTAATTGCGCTCGCTGCCGAGGCGCATCGAATCCTGCACCGCCAGCTCGTTGCGCGCCTGCTCCAGGAGCTTCTGCTCGTTGGCGAGCTCCTGCTCGAGTATCCTGCGCCGGTCGACGTCCCGCTGCCGCTGCGTCTCGCCGTCCACCTTGGGGAAGCCGGGCGGAGCGTTTCGAGCGTGCGGCTTCGGGGTCGGCACGGTGTTGGTCGGGCCGACATTGAGCATCCTGCAGCCCGCGGCCTCGGACCTGATGTTGGTGAAGCGCTTGTTCCCGCTCCCGTCCACGCATTCCCAGATATCCGCGCGCGCCGTCTCCGCGAACAGCGTCAGAGCCCCCGCCAGGGCCAGGGAGCAGTGCATCATCGGTCGCAGGCCACTCATCCTTGGAAGGAACGCAGCGCAGTCCCCGTCGGTTGACGGTCGGAGGCCACGGTTCATCCGTAACTCTATGTCATTACGAGGAAATATGCAATGCACCCAAATGGTGCGCCAAGGCGCTGCAGGAAAAAAGGGCGGGAGTGAACCCGCCCTTGCCGATATCCGTGTTCAATTCTCTACAGGCTGTAATAGAGCTGGAACTCGAGCGGATGGGTCTGCATGCGGAACGCGGTGAGTTCCTCCTCCTTGAGCGCGATGTAGGCCTGGAGCATGTCCTTCGAGAACACGCCGCCGCGCGTCAGGAACTCGTGATCCTTTTCGAGCTCCTCCAGCGCCTGCTCGAGTGAAGCACATACTTTGGGCACGCGCGCAGCGATTTCCGGCGGCAGGTCGTAGAGATTCTTGTCGATCGGGTCGCCCGGCTTGATCTTGTTCTGGATGCCGTCCAACCCCGCCAGCATCATCGCGGTGAACGCGAGGTACGGATTGCAGGTGGGATCGGGGAAGCGCACCTCGATGCGGCGTGCCTTCGGGTTCGGCACCAGCGGCACCCGCACCGCGGCCGAGCGGTTGCGCGACGAATACGCGAGATTGATCGGCGCCTCGAAACCCGGCACCAGGCGTTTGTAGGAGTTAGTCCCGGGGCAAGTGATGGCGTTCAACGCCTTCGCGTGCTTGATGATGCCGCCGATGTAGTGCAGCGCGAGTTCAGACAGTCCCGCGTAGCCGTTGCCGGTGAAGAGGTTCTGCCCGCCCTTGGCGAGCGATTGGTGGACGTGCATGCCCGAGCCATTGTCCCCCACCACGGGCTTGGGCATGAACGTCGCGGTCTTGCCGTAGGAATGCGCGACGTTGTGCACCGCGTACTTGAGGATCATCATCCAGTCGGCGCGCCTCACGAGACTGTTGAACTTGGTGCCGATCTCGCACTGGCCCATGGCGCCCACTTCGTGGTGGTGCACCTCGCACTCGACGCCCATTTCCTGCATCGCGAGGACCATTGCCGAGCGGATGTCCTGCAGCGAATCCACCGGCGGCACCGGGAAGTAGCCGCCCTTGATCGGCGCGCGATGGCCCATGTTGCCGCCCTCGAACTCTTCCCCCGAAGACCACGGCGCCTCCTCGGACTTGATCTTGTAGAACGCCTGACCCATCTCGATCTTCCAGGTGACCGAGTCGAAGATGAAGAACTCGGGCTCGGGACCGAAGAAGGCGGTGTCGGCGATGCCGGTCGATTTGAGGTAGGCCTCGCCGCGCTTTGCGATCGAGCGCGGATCGCGGTCATAGCCCTTGCCGTCGGAGGGCTCGATCACGTCGCAAGTCAGAAGCAGGGTGGGCTCATCGGTAAAGGGGTCCATGCGCGCGGTATCGGGATCCGGCATGAGCACCATGTCGGATGCCTCGATGCTTTTCCAGCCTGCAATGGAGGAGCCGTCGAAGAAGTGGCCGTCGCTGAACTTGTGCTCCCCGAATGCCGATATCGGCACCGATACATGCTGCTCCTTGCCGCGCGTGTCGGTGAAGCGCAAGTCGACGAACTTGACCTCGTTGTCTTTGACTATTTTCATTACGTCGGCGACGGTTCCCATCGAGCTCTCCTGAGTTGATTGGTAGTACGAAAATGCGGCAATCAAGGCCTTCCTGTTGAGCAGGAATTATGCCAAGCGTTTTTGTGCGAAACGCATTGTGCCACAAGGGGTTTGTTTCCCGCACCGGCCTTCCACCGCACCAGATTCGTGCCCGGGCGAGCATTGTGCACCATATTGGTGCGGCTGGGCTACGCGCTTGCCTCGGTTAAAATAATTGTTACTTTCCAGTCGCATAGGCATAAGTGAGCACCTGCTGCGATGCTCATGAGCGAGGCCCGAGAGATGAGTGTCACCGAAATTCTTCAGAAAGCCGCCGAGCGCGGACGCCAGCTCGGCTTGCCTTACAGCGGAGCGCTCACGCCGGCCGAAGCCTACGAGGTGTGGCGCAATACGCCGGGCGCGAAGCTCATCGACGTGCGCACGCGCGCCGAGTGGGATTACGTGGGGCGCATACCGGGCGCCGTGCAGATCGAGCTGTTGAGCTACCCGGGCAACCGGCCGAACGGGGAGTTCATGGCCGAGCTTGCGGACTACACGGACAAGACGGCGCCGGTGATGTTCATCTGCCGCAGCGGCGGGCGCTCGCACAACGCCGCCATGCTCGCTCACCAGGCCGGCTACGCTGCGAGCTACAACGTACTGGAAGGCTTCGAAGGCGACCGCGACGCCCAGGGTCACCGCAATTCCGTCGGCGGATGGCGGGTCGCGGGACTGCCGTGGACGCAGTCCTAATCGGGGCTCCAGTCGACGACCCCTGCGTAGCCGGTCGCAAGGACGACGACGCCGAAGGCGATGCGGTACCAGGCGAAGGCGCAGAAATCGTGGGTAGCGATATAGCGCAGCAGCCAGCGCACGCACAGGAAGGCCGCGACAAAGGACACTATGAAGCCCGTTGAGAAAACGCCCAGGTCACCGGCATCGAACAGCGCGCGGTTCTTGTAGAAGTCGTAGCCCCCCGCGGCGATCAGCGTCGGCACCGCAAGGAAGAAAGAGAATTCGGTCGCGGCGCGGCGCGACAGGCCGAACAGCATGCCGCCGATGATCGTCGCGCCCGCCCGCGAGGTGCCGGGGATCAGCGCGAAGGACTGGGCCACGCCGACCTTGAGCGCGTCCCGCCACGTCATGTCGTCGACCTCAACCACGGACGTCCGCCGCGCCGAACGTTCCACCCAGAGAATGACCAGGCCTCCGAGAATGAAAGCAACAGCGACGGGGACCGCGTGGAAGAGGTGCTGCTTGATGGCGCCCCCGAAGGCAAGCCCGAGCAGGGCCGCCGGCAGGAACGCCACCACGAGATTGATTGCGAAGCGCTGGGCCGCGGAATCACGATGCAGTCCCGCAAGCATGCGCCCGAAGCGGGCGCGGTACTCCCAGATGATCGCGAGCATCGCCCCGCTCTGGATCACGATCTCGAAGACCTTGGCCTTTTCGCCGGTGTAACCGAGAAGCTGCCCGGCGACGATGAGGTGCCCGGTGCTGGAGACCGGGAGAAATTCGGTGAGACCTTCGACGACGCCCAGGATGACGGCTTTGAGATAGAGCGCGAGATCCAT
>DASWHI010000033.1:0-2531 GCA_036398235.1 Burkholderiales bacterium | reverse complement strand
GGCGACTCCGGCGCGATCCGCCGCGCGGCGGGCGAGTGCCTGAAGCGCGTGCCGCTCGACCGGCGCATTCGCCTCCTCGGCGTGCGGGTGGGCGCGTTGAGCAGGCCGGGTGCCACTCTGTTTTAGTGACGAGATACAGGTGACGGGCGACCCGAAGGATGAGGGATGAGGAACTTAGGCGGAAGGCAGCGGGCAGAGGGAGTCGGTGCAACTCTTCCCGCGATGACCATAGGGGGCGAAGATCGCCGACAATACCCAGGAAATGCAAAGGCGGTGCCTCGTGAATGAAGCGCCTTTTGCCTGGTGCGTTGAACCTTCCCCATCATCCATCACCCATCCCCATGACCAAGACAATTACGCAGTCCGACACGTCTAGAGCCGCCGGCCGGGAACTCCGGGAGTCCGAAGCTTATCTGCTCGGCAAGCCTGCCGCGGGCTGGCGGCGGCGCGCTTTCAACATCGTTTTCGAGTCCGACACCCGCGGCGGCAAGCTTTTCGACGTCATCCTGATCGTCGTAATCCTGCTCAGCATCGCCGCAGTGCTGGCTGACAGCGTGGCGAGCGTGGCGCTCCGGCACGGCGCCGTGCTGACCACGCTGGAATGGATATTCACAATTCTTTTTACGGTGGAATACATCACCCGGCTGTCATGCGTCGAGCGCCCGCTCCGTTATGTCAGGAGCTTCTACGGCATCGTGGATCTGATGGCGGTTCTGCCGACCTACCTGGCCGTGTTCTTTCCGGAAGCGGCGTTGCTGATCGACATTCGCATCCTGCGGCTCCTGCGCATCATGAGGATATTCAAGCTGACCGCTTATCTGACCGAGTATCGCCTGCTCGCGGACGCGATGGCGGCGAGCCGCCGCAAGATCATGGTGTTCCTGTCGGTGGTCGTGATGATCGTGCTCATCGTCGGCACGCTCATGTACGTGATAGAAGGCCCGAAACACGGCTTCACCAGCATCCCTTTTGCCATCTACTGGGCGATCAGCACGATATCGACGGTGGGGTACGGCGATATCGTTCCGCGCACCGAGTTCGGCCGCGCACTTGCCTCGATCATGATGCTGATCGGGTGGGGCATACTGGCCGTGCCGACCGGAATCGTCACCGCCGAGATGACCGCGCAGCGATTTCGAGGGCGGCGGCTCCCACATAAGAGATGCCGCGAATGCGGCAGCGAAGACCACGAGGACGACGCCGGGTATTGCAGGATCTGCGGAGCGAAGCTGGTCACCCGTGACCTCTGAAGCAGCTCGGGACGGAGTCCCGCATGAAAGGGGCCGGGCTCGAATTGCGAATTTTGAGCCTGGCCCCTTTAGCTTCCTGGACTTTCGCCCCCCTTCCGCCTTCATCCCTCCCTGATTGGGTTCGCCCCATTTTTATGCGCTTCATCGCCCACCTCGACATGGACGCGTTCTACGCGTCGGTTGAGCTGCTGCGCTACCCGGAGCTGCGCGGCAAGCCGGTGGTGATCGGCGGCCGGCGGCGCGCCGCGGCGGAGGGAAACGCGTTCCCGGCGTTGCGCGCCTATACCGGGCGCGGGGTGATCACCACCGCCACCTACGAAGCGCGGGCGTTCGGCCTGCATTCGGGCATGGGGCTCATGAAGGCGGCGAAGCTCGCGCCGGACGCGCTGCTGCTGCCGGCGGACTTCGACGAGTACCGGCGCTGCTCGCGCCTGTTCAAGGACGCGGTGCGCGCGCTCGCGCCCGAGGTCGAGGACCGCGGCATCGACGAGATCTACATGGACATCACTGGCCTCGTCGAGGAAAGCGCAGCCGAGGGCGCGCCGGATCCCTGGGTGCGCGCGCGGGTGGCCGCGAGGGACATCCAGCGCGCGGTGCGCGAGGCGACCGGGCTCACGTGCTCCATCGGCGTCACGCCGAACAAGCTGCTGTCCAAAATCGCTTCCGAGCTGGAGAAGCCCGGCGGGCTGACGGTGCTGCGCGAGGAAGACATCCCAGCGCGCATCTGGCCGCTGGCGGTGCGCAAGATCAACGGCATCGGGCCCAAGGCCGGCGCGCGGCTCGAGGCGATCGGCATCCGCACCATCGGCGAACTCGCGCAGGCCGACCCGGCGCTGCTCGTCGCGCATTTCGGCAGGAGCTATGGCGCCTGGATGCACGAGGCCGCGCACGGGCGAGACGGGCGCGCGGTGGTCACGGTGAGCGAGCCGAAATCCATCAGCCGCGAGACGACGTTCGAGGACGATCTCCACCCGGTGCGCGACCGCGAGCAGCTCTCGCGCATCTTCACCAGCCTGTGCGTGAGGCTCGCCGACGATCTCAAGCGCAAGGGCTACGTCGGCAGGACGATCGGCCTGAAGCTGCGTTACGACAACTTCAAGACCGTCACCCGCGACCGCACGCTCGACGAGCCGACCGGCGACTCCGGCGCGATCCGCCGCGCGGCGGGCGAGTGCCTGAAGCGCGTGCCGCTCGACCGGCGCATTCGCCTCCTCGGCGTGCGGGTGGGCGCGTTGAGCAGGCCGGGTGCCACTCTGTTTTAGTGACGAGATACGGGTGACG
>DASWHI010000032.1:0-3011 GCA_036398235.1 Burkholderiales bacterium | reverse complement strand
CTGGTCGCGCCGCAGGGGCAGGTGACGCCGGCGGGAATCATCCCGCGGCTGCGGCAGCTTACCGTGGTGGGAATCTTCGAGGTGGACCACCAGGAGTTCGACTCGAGCCTCGCGCTGCTCGCGCTCGAGGACGCGCAGCGGATATTCCGCTTCGGCGACGCCGTGTCAGGCGTGCGGCTGAAGCTGAAGGACCTGTTCCAGTCGCGGACGGTGGCGCGGGACCTCGTGCGCGCGCTGGGGCCCGACACCTACGCCAGCGACTGGACGCTCCAGCATGCGAACCTGCTGCGCGCGGTGCAGATCGAGAAGCGGATGATGTTCTTCGTCGTGTTCCTGATCATCGTGGTGGCGGCGATCAACATCGTCTCAAGCCTGGTGATGGTCGTCACCGACAAGCAGGCGGATATCGCGATCCTGAGGACGCTCGGCGCTGCGCCCGCGAGCATCATGAAGATCTTCGTCATCCAGGGCACGGTGATCGGGATCGTCGGAACCGGCCTGGGTCTGATCGGCGGCATCGCGCTCGCGCTCAACGTCGAGACCGTGGTGCCCTTCATCGAGACCCTGTTCGGCTTCAAGTTCTTTGCCAAGGACGTCTACCTGATTTCCGACGTGCCTTCGGAGGTGCAGGGGCCGGATGTCGTGCTGACTGCTTTGTTCTCGTTCGCGGTCACCCTGCTCGCGACGATCTACCCGAGCTGGCGCGCGGCGAAGGTCAATCCCGCCGAGGCGCTGCGATATGAATGACCTGTGACCGGTGACCAGTGAACGGTGAGCAAGAGGATACTGCCGGGCCGGTGATCTCCTGCCGCGGCCTGCGCAAGATATTCCACCAGGGCCAGGTGGAGGTGCCGGTGCTGCTGGGAGTGGACCTCGATGTCGGCGCCGGCGAGCGCGTGGCGATCGTCGGCGCTTCGGGCTCGGGCAAGAGCACGCTGCTCCACCTGCTCGGCGGGCTGGACGACGCGACACAGGGCGAGGTGCGGGTGCTCGGGCAGGATCTCAGCCGCCAGGACGAGGCCGGGCGCGGCGTCACGCGCAATCGGGCGCTCGGCTTCGTCTACCAGTTCCATCACCTGCTGCCAGAGTTCTCGGCACTGGAGAACGTGGCCATGCCGCTGCTGGTGCGGCGCATGGAAAGGAGCGCGGCGTACGGCGAGGCGACGGCAATGCTCCGCCGGGTCGGCCTCGAGCACCGCCTGGCGCACCGTCCCGGGGAGCTCTCGGGCGGAGAGCGCCAGCGCGCGGCGCTGGCGCGCGCGCTGGTGACCCGGCCCGCCTGCGTGCTTGCCGACGAGCCCACCGGCAATCTCGACCGGCACACGGCGGAAGCGGTGTTCGAGCTGATGCTCGAGTTGAATCGCAGCGTCGGCACGAGCCTCGTCGTCGTGACGCACGACCCGGAAATCGCGCGCCGGGCCGACCGCATTCTGCGGCTGATGGATGGCGTGCTGCAGCCGGAGCGGTGACTTACGAGCCGTGTAAGAAATGCCCCCTCACCCTATCCCTCTCCCCCAACTGGGGGAGAGGGGATTCTAGAGACCGGCGTGATGCGCAGCACCCCGGACTGCGTCGCCTCTTCGTAAACGGCCGCGCTCTCCAACGCCTGGGTCAGCAGAAACTGCGGCGCGGAGCGCTTGACGAGCTGCGGGGCGATGATGCCGAACGCAATGACAGCGAATCCCGAGAAGACCCAGCCGACGAGCGCCAGCGCGACTCCGATGCCGAGCACGGGCATCGTCACAAACGGCAGCAGCAGCCGTGCCGACAGGTGGCGCCCCGCGCCCCGCGGATCGATCTGGATCCTGATTTCACCCCGGGCATAGGCGGCGACGAATTCGGGGTGCGTCATCAGTATTCGACCGGTATCGGATCGAGCGAACGCCAGAGATACCACGTCGCGACGGAGCGCCAGGGGGCCCAGGCCGCGCTGATCCTGCGCATGCGCGCATCGGACAGGGCACGGCCGCGGTTGTAGTGCAGGCGCATCGCGCGCTGCAACCCGAGGTCGGCGAGCGGCAGCACGTCGGGGCGGACGAGGTGAAACATGAGGAACATCTCCGCCGTCCAGCGCCCGATTCCCTTCACCTGCGTCAACTCCCCGATCAGCGTTTCGTCGTCGAGCGCGTACCAGCGTGCCGCTTCGAGCGAGCCATCGAGGAATTTCCCGGACAGGTCGCGGAGATACGAGGCTTTCTGCCCCGACAGGCCGCACGCCTTCAGGGTGGACACCCGAACGCGGTACACCGAAGCCGGCGTCACGGGGGAAAGGCGCCCGGAGAGCCGCTCCCACACGCTTTGCGCGGCCTTCACTGAGATCTGTTGGCCGACGATGGAGCGGGCGAGCGTGGTGAAGGCGTCGCCGCGGCTGGCGAGCGCCAGCCCGCGGTAACGCTCGATCAGGCCGCGCAGCACGGCGTCGCGCTCCGCCAGATCGCGGGTCGCCTGCGGCCAGTAATCCGGCGTTGTCATACGTTGCCCGCGCGCGGCGCCCGCCGGCGCCGGCGCCTCTGCCAGGCGCACCGTACGTACAACCGCCACGTCCAGTCGGTTGCGAAATAGCCGATGAGCGCCAGCAGTGCCGCAAGCACGGGCAATCCCACCACCAGCGGCTTGCCGACGCTCGCGAGCCAATGAAGTGCAGCGGGGATCCACTCGCCGAATCCCTTGCCCTCGAGCGAGAACGCGAGCTCCGGCAGCTGGCCGCCACTCTCGAAAAGCACGAACTTCCCGACCTCGAACGCGACGACGTAGAGGGGAACGATCGTGAACGGGTTGGAATAGAGCGTGACGAAGGCGGCCAGCGGCAGGTTGACGCGGAACGCGATGGCGAGCAGCGCCGCGGCGGCGAACTGCACGGGATTGCTGCCGGGGATGAGGCCCGCGAACAGTCCGACTGCAATGCCGCCAGCCACCGATCTGCGGTGCAGATGCCACAGGTTGTGATGCTGCAGCCAGGGACCGAACCGCGCGATATAGCGATGGTTGCGGACGGACTCGTGGCTCGGCAG
>DASWHI010000031.1:0-7121 GCA_036398235.1 Burkholderiales bacterium | reverse complement strand
TCGGGGCGCGCATCCTGGTCTACATCCTGTTCGCGCTGTCGCTCGATCTCATCCTGGGCTACGCGGGGATCATCACGCTCGGGCACACCGCGTTCTTCGGGCTCGGCGCCTACGTCGCCGGCATCCTCGGCGCAAAAGCCGGCGTCACCGACCCACTGCTGCAGATGGCCGCAGCCGGAGCCGCTGCTGCCGTTCTCGGCGTTGCCACGGGGGCCGTCATCCTGCGAACCCGGGGCCTGACGCTCCTCATGCTCACGCTCGCGATCACCACGATACTGCTCGAGATCGCGAACAAGGCGACCAATCTCACCGGCGGCGCCGACGGCCTGTCGGGCATAACCGTGTCGCCGATATTCGGACTGTTCCGCTTCGACATGTTCGGCAAGACCGCGTACCTCTATTGCCTCCTGTCTCTTTTCATCGGCTGGTGGATCGTGCGCCGGCTGATCTACTCGCCGTTCGGGGCCTCGCTCGTCGGGATCCGCGAAAACGTCGTCCGCATGCACGCGATCGGCGCGCCGGCATATGCGCGCCTGGTGGCGGTCTACACGATCTCGGGGACGATCGCCGGATGCGCGGGAGCGCTGCTCATGCAAACCAACCAGTTCGTGGGTCTCAACGTGCTGAGCTTCGAATTCGCGGGGGAGCTCCTCGTGATGCTGGTCCTGGGCGGCGTGGGCCGCATCTACGGCGCGTTCGTCGGCCCCCTCGTCTACATGATCGCGCAGGACCAGCTCGCAAAGCAGTTTCCCGAGTACTGGTATTTCGGCATCGGGCTGCTGCTGGTGGCGGTCGTCCTGTTCGCCCGCGGCGGCCTGCTCGGCATCGCCGACGCGATCGCGAGGACATTGCGCGGAGCCTCCCGATGAGCACCGTCCTCGAGACCCGGCAGCTGTGCAAGCGCTTCGGCGCGCTCACGGTGGCGGAAAACATCGACTTCCGCCTGGAAGCCGGCGCGCGCCACGCGCTGATCGGCCCCAACGGTGCGGGCAAGACCACTTTCGTCAACATGCTGACCGGCAGGCTCGCGCCCTCCTCCGGGCGGATCCTCCTCGGCGGCGACGACATCACGGAATCCCGGCAGGCCGCGCGCGTGAAGCGCGGGCTCGGCCGCACCTTCCAGATCAATACGCTCTTCCGCAGCCTTCCCGTCCTCGACAATGTCGCGCTCGGCATCGCGGAGCGCAGCGGAGTCGCCGGCCGTCTGTGGCGCCCGGCAAGCGCGTTCCGCGAGATCCGCGAGGAAGCCCTGGAGCTGCTGGCGACGCTCGGGCTTGCCGACGATGCCTCGAGCCACGTGCTCGATCTTCCCTACGGCAAGCAGCGCCTGGTGGAGATCGCCATCGCGCTCGGCTTGAAGCCCCGGGTGCTGCTCCTCGACGAGCCGGCGGCGGGCGTGCCCTCGGTCGAGTCGGAGCGCATCCTGCAGGTGCTCGACGCGCTGCCCGCGGACATCGCCATCCTCATCATCGAGCACGACATGGATCTGGTGTTTCGCTTCGCGCGGCGCATCACCGTGCTGGTGCAGGGCGAGGTTCTGGTGGAGGGCACGCCGGCGGAGATTTCCGGCAACCGCCGCGTGCACGAGGTGTATCTCGGGGAGCAGCACCATGCCTGACGAAGACTGGAACAAGGGGGCGATGCCCCCTTCTGCATCCCCCGAATCAGGAACCTCCCGGAGGTTCCCGGCATTGAAGCTTGCCGGCGTGCGCGCCGGTTACGGCGAGACCGTGGTGCTGGAGGACATCGCGTTCAGCCTGCCGGAGCGCGGCTCGCTCGCCGTGCTCGGCCGCAACGGCGTCGGCAAGACGACGCTGCTCTCGACCGTGATCGGCCATACTACTTTTCATTCCGGGACGATCGAGTACCAGGGCCGCTCGATCGCCGCGCTGCCGGCCTACGAGCGGGTGCGGCTCGGCATCGGCTACGTGCCGCAGGAACGCGAGATCTTTCCGTCGCTGACGGTCGAGGAAAACCTGACGGTCGCCGCGCGGCCGGGCCGCTGGACGCTCGAGCGCGTCTACGAGCTCTTTCCAGGGATCGCCCGGCGCCGCGGCCACCTGGGCAACCAGATCTCGGGCGGCGAGCAGCAGATGCTGGCCATCGGCCGCGCCCTCATGGGCAACCCCACGCTCCTGCTGATGGACGAGCCGCTCGAAGGGCTGGCCCCGATCATCGTGGAATCCCTGCTGAGGGCGCTCGCGCGCCTGATCCGGGAAGAATCGCTCACGGTCATCCTCGTCGAGCAGCACGCGAAGCTTGCGCTTGCGGTCACGCAGGACGCGCTGGTGCTGAACCGCGGACGGATTTCATTCGTGGGGACGAGCGCGCAACTGCGCGACGATCCGCAGCGACTGACGAGCCTCATCGTCGCCACGTAGCTCGTGGCGCCCTTGAATCGAGTCTTGAAGAAGAACAAGACATGACCGAGGCAGGAAGGAAGCGAACAACGGCAGGAACGGCGTTACTGGCGCTGATCGCGGCAGGCTCCGTCCCCGCCGCCGCGGCGGAGCCGGAGCCGCCCCGAGGCGTGCTGTCGCTGCAGATCGATAACGACCTCTTTGCGGGGTCGGACCAGAACTACACGTCCGGCATGCGCATTGCCTACGCTGCTCCCATGGGTCCATCGCACCCGCTGGAGTCCATTGCCCGTGCATTGCCCTATCTTGGGGGACCCCTGCGCATCACCTATTCGCTGGGCCAGCAGCTCTACACGCCGCGCGACATCTCAACGAGCCAGCCGATCACGAACGATCAACCGTACGCCGGCTACCTGTACGTGGGCATCGGATTCGAGTCGGAGCCACTCCGCGGGGAGGCGCCCCGCATCCTCACCAGCGCCGAGCTGCAGGTCGGCGTCGTCGGACCCGCCGCATTGGGAGAACAGACGCAGAAGGCGGCGCACGAGATCTTCAATTCCGACGAGGCGAACGGGTGGGACCATCAGCTGAAAAACGAGCCCGCCCTCAACCTCTTTTACGACCGCGTCTGGATCGAGTGGTACGAGACCAGGATCGGCGAGGCGGGAAGCGGCTACAGCATCGACCTCTCGCCCCACGTTGGAGCGGCGCTCGGCAACGTTTACACCTACGCCTCCGGCGGGGCCACGCTCCGCTTCGGGCCGAATCTTCCGGCGAGCCTGGGCCCGCGCTCGTTACGTCCGGGCCCTCCCGGCTCGGGCTACTACAAGACCGCACCGGATGGGCGTTGGCACCTGTTCCTCAGCTTCGAAGGCCGGGCGGTCGCGCGCAATATCTTTCTCGACGGCAACACCTTCACCGACAGCCAGACCGTCGACAAGTACCCGTTCGTCGGGGAGGCCCGGGTGGGAATCGCGATGACGTTGGGCCGCTACCGCCTCACCTACGCCCAGGCGTTCCGGACCAAGCAGTTCCACGGGCAGGATCCGGAATCCTTCGGATCCATCAGTATCTCGACCGACTTCTAGTGCCGTTCCAACTTGTTTAGTCGAATCGCATCGCCCGGCCTACCGGGGACAATCAGACCTGTTGAAGCGGATTTGATGGGCATAAATAGTTGGAACGGCACTAGACCTGCGCGAAAGTCGCTCGTCAGCCGTCAGTCGTCACTGCTTCAAGGTGCAAGCAGGTCGAGCTCGATGCCGCGCAGCCGTACGCGATCCCCCACGCGGAAGCTCGCGCCGTCCGCGCGCTGCACCGTCGAATAGCCCCCATTGTCGAACTGAACGGTGACGTCGTACGTCGTCTCGGTGAAGCGCTCGCGCATCTCGGGCGTGCCCACCCCGCCGACGAACGGCTTTCCCCCGCCCCCGCCGAGCGGAAGGGCGACCACCGCGCCGACGATCACCTGCGTGCCCGGCCCCTGATCGATCGGATCGTTCTGGAATACCCGCGGCACCGTGACCGGCCGCTGCACCCGCACCTCCCGAATCGAGCGGATCGTTCCGCACGCCTCGCACGGCTCGCCGGGCTTCACCGTGGTGCGCGGCGGATCCCGGAAATCGGGAATCTTGATGGATTGCCCGTGCGCCGCCACGGCAAGGCACGCGAGCGCTATGGCGGCAAGCCATCTCATTAGTTCCTTCTCCTCTGGAGGACTCGTTGCCCCTCACCCCAACCCTCTCCCCACTGGCATGGGGCGAGGGGGTATTGTCGGGGCGCCGTCTATTCGGAGAGCGCCTGGATGAAATACGCCGCCGACAGCAGCAGGCTCGGCGGGCCAAGCCGACCGAGCCACTGCTCGTAGATCTTCTGGATCTCTCCGGTCCGGTAGAGGCGCGCGAGTACGCGGTTCACGGCGAGGCGGAATTCGTGGTCCCCGCGCCGCAGCGCGAGCGCGTAGGGCTCGACGGAGAAATCCTCCTCGAGCAGCTTGAACGCGCCCTGGACCTTGCTCGTCAGCACGACACCGATCAGCACCATGCGGTCGGAGGCGAAACCCTCCACCTTGCCCTGGTCGAGCAGGCGCAGGCCCTCCTCGCGCGTCTTGACCGTGACCACGCCGGCCTTGACCGCGCGCCGGGCGAGCGTCTCTTTCAGCACCTTCTCGGTGGTGGTGCCGGTGATGACCGCGATGCGCTTGCCTTCGAAGCTCGACAGGCGCCCGGCATCCGACTCCACCCGGGTGAGGATGCTGCCGCCGTCGACGAAAGTGATCAGGCTGAAATCCACGTCCGCCTGCCGCCCGAGCGTCCAGGTCGTGGTGCTGCACTCGATGTCCACGCGCCCGGTCTTCACCGCCTCGAGGCGGTTCTGTATCGTCAACGGCACCCAGCGGGTCTCGAGGCTCGCGAGCTTCAGCTGCGCGCGGATCCCGCTCGCGATGGCGCGGCACAGGTCCACCGAGTAGCCCTGCGGCTGCCCGTTCGCATCCCGGAAGGAGAACGGGGCGCTGCCGTCGAGATAACCCATGGTGATCGCGCCCTGCTTGCGGATCTTCTCCAGCGTTCCGGTCTGCGCGGCAGCCGGGGCGGCAAGCGCGAGGGTCAGGGCAAGAAGGAACAATGTTCGATTTTTCATATAGGGAATAGGTTGGAATTTTCGGTCTGCTGCTTCCGCATTTTAGCGCTACTCGCCCCGCCACCACTCACGGAGCCGCGAAAGCATCCGCGTCCCCCAGCTCTCCGGCGGAGGCGGACCCGCCTCCGGGACCGGCACGTGCGGCACGATCTCGCGCGGATCGATGCGCGGTGGATGCTCCGCCCACGGGTAGCCGGCGGCGGCGAGCGCCTGCGAATAATCGAAAAGGTGGCGCATCTTCTGGGGCTCGAAGCGCATCGCCGGCAATCGATGCGGGTAATCAGCCGGGATGCATGCAACATGGAACCCGAAGCCGACGCCGCGGGTGGCGCGATACAGGCGGACGAGCTGGGTCACCGTTGCCGCGGTCGAGAGCGAGCGCACGACCCCCCCGGCAATTCCCAGCAAGGTTGGCTCCACCGCTTCCTCGGGCACCCGGTCGCCGAGCACCTCGTTCAGGACGAAATAGCAGTCCACCACCGCGTCGCCGCGCTCCGTCCTGAGGCCGGTCATGCGGTTCAGCTCGTCGATGATGGAGCCGGACAGGAACACGCTCACCGCCGCGCCGCCATCGACGTGCATCTGCCAATAGGTCTTCCCCTCCCATTCGACCGGAAAGTACACCGGCGGGAACACCATCGGGACCGACGCCGAGGCAAGCAGCACATCGCGGAAGCGCTGCAGCCGGTCGCGCCGCCCGCTCGCGGCGATCGCGCCCATGTCCCACATCACCAGACGCGCGCTGTCGAGGTTTGTGGTGCCGACCACGAACCGGCGACCGTGACGGTGCTCGCCGGCAATCGCCTCGAGAAATGTTTCGTCGACGGCCCGCTCGAGGAGCCGCTTGAGCGGAGTGGAATCCTTGACGGCGTCGCGTATCAGCCCGGAAATGCCGCGATCGGCGAAGATGTCGGCATCGGTCGTGACTGTATACAAGCGCTCGAGCTCGCCGTCGTATTGCGGGCCGAGGAACGCATACATGCCCATCAGGGCGCCCGTGGAAATGCCGGTGACCGCCGCGAAGCGCGGGCGGGTGCCGCTGCGCGTCCAGCCCGCAAGCAGGCCGGCTCCGAATGCGCCGCGGGCACCGCCGCCCGAAAGCGCGAGCAGGGCGAGTCGCGGTCGTCCCTCCGGCGACCGCGATTCGCCGACAAACGCCGCGTGTGAAGCCGGCATTGGCTGCGGCGTCTCGTCCTGCGGCTCGTTCGCAAGCGAGTCGATCGCGCCCCAGGGGAGCACGCCGTAGGCTTCAGGGGGCGGCGCCGGCGGACGCACTGCGCGCGAAGTCGCCGCGCGTATCATCCGATCCAGCAGGGTAATGTTGGCTGCCATCGCTTCAGGAAAAACCCGTCATTCCCGCGGCGGCGGGTATCCCCTTCCCCCCCGTGCGGGGGAAGGTAGGATGGGGGGACACGACATTACTGGACTCCCGCCTTCTCGGGAGCGACAGCAGCGCGTTCGACCTCACTTCCCTTTCGACTTTGCGGGAGGGATCTTGAACTGCCACTCGCCGTTTGCCTGCTTGCAGAAGGTATAAACGCCGCGCTGGAGTAGATCACGGGCGTCGGACTCTATGGTGGCTTCGCGGCACTGCTGCTTGCCGTCGGTGAAGGTCTTCCTCGGCGTGATCTTGCTGACGAAGGGGGTCTTGGGCGCCTTCCACTCGACCGTCGTGCCCTCGGGCGCTTCATCCAGCGCTTTCATCACCGCGGCGCGGAACGCCTTCAGTTCCTCACCGCTCAATCGCGTGATCGGCGCATCCTTGAAGCCGCTCATGTTGAGCGCCCATGCCTGCGCGGCGAATCCGACCAGCGCAAGCACGATCAGAAACCTGTTCATGGGGTCACCGCCCTTTCCATGCCCGGCATTATCCACTGTTCAGGCGTCACCGGCACCGCTCCTGTCTTAGGATGCGAGCCAGAGCAACGCGAGCACGTACAGCGCCCCGACCGCAAGCTGGGCGAGCGTGATGGGCAGCCCGTAGCGCAGGAAACGCACGAAGGTCACGCGCTCGCCTTGCCGCGCGCAAATGCCGACGCTCACGATGTTGGCGGAGGCCCCGATCATCGTCGCGTTGCCGCCGAGGGTTCCGGCGAACATCATGGCGATGAACACCGGCAG
>DASWHI010000030.1:0-17560 GCA_036398235.1 Burkholderiales bacterium | reverse complement strand
GATCACTTCGAATGCGATCTGGTTGACGACTTCCGGTATCACGGGGTTGACCTTGCCGGGCATGATGCTTGAACCCGCCTGCACCGGCGGCAAGTTGATTTCACCCAGCCCCGCGCGCGGGCCGGAAGACAGCAGCCGCAGGTCGTGGCACGTCTTCGACAGCTTGACCGCAACGCGCTTGAGCACGCCCGACACCTGTACGAACGCGCCGCAGTCCTGCGTCGCCTCGACCAGATTGCCGGCGGTCTCGAGCCTGATGCCGGTGATATCGGACAGGTAGCGGCACACCAGCCGCGCGTAGTCGGGATGCGCGTTGATGCCGGTGCCGATCGCGGTGGCGCCGAGATTGATCTCGTGGATCAGCAGGCATGCCTCGTGCAGCCGCTGCTCGTCCTCGCCGAGCATCACCGCGTAGGTGCTGAATTCCTGCCCCAGCGTCATCGGCACCGCGTCCTGCAACTGGGTGCGCCCCATTTTCAGCACCTGCGCGAACTCCTGCGCCTTGCGTTCGAATGCGGCGCGCAGCGCGGCCATCGCCGCGACCAGCCGCTGGATGCCGAAATGCAGCGCCACCTTGACCGCGGTCGGGTAAACGTCGTTGGTGCTCTGGCTCATATTGACATGCTCGAGCGGATGCAGGTACTGGTATTCGCCTTTCCCGCGCCCGAGGTGCTCGAGCCCGCGGTTGGCGATCACCTCGTTCGCGTTCATGTTGGTCGAGGTGCCGGCGCCGCCCTGGATCACGTCCACGACGAACTGTTCGAGCAGGTCCCCGTCGCGGATCTCCTGGCATGCCTTGGAGACCGCCTGCGTCCGCTCGTCGTCAAGGAGCCCGAGCTCGTTGTTGGCGAGCGCGGCGGCGAGCTTGACGCAGGCGAGCGCGCTCACCAGCTCGGGATAGATCGAGATGGCGGTCCCGGTAATGGGGAAGTTCTCGAGCGCCCTCAGGGTGTGCACCCCGTAGTAGGCGCTGGCGGGAACCGCCCGATCGCCAAGCAGGTCGTGCTCGTAGCGCACCGCATCGCTGGGCATGGTGTCTCCTCACGTAAACCGGCAAGGGTCTTCGACCATTATGATAGGCGGTCCGCCGGCCGGTTCCGCGAACCGGGGGCCGGCCGCGCCCGGGCGCGCTTCGCCCGCCGTCTGGACAATGCGCGGCCGATGGGCTAGATTGAATCGCCGTCGCAGCCGCAATACGCTTCGCAAACCAAACAGTTAACGCCTAGGGGGCCCACCATGAAACGACTTGCCACAATGTTCGCCGCGTTGCTCGCCGCGGGTGCCATCGCCGGCGCAGCGAATGCCCAGCAACCCACCGGCACACTCCAGAAGATCAAGAGCACCGGCACCATCACCATCGGTCACCGCGATGTCTCGATCCCGTTCTCCTACTACGACGACAAGCAGAAGGCGGTGGGTTACGCGATCGATATCTGCATGAGGATCGTGGACGCGGTCAAGGCCGAACTCAAGCTGAAGAAGATCGACGTCAAGTACAACCCGGTGACCTCGGCCACGCGGATCCCGCTGATGGCGAACGGCACCATCGACCTCGAATGCGGCTCGACCACCAACAACCTCGAACGCCAGAAGCAGGTCGCGTTCACCATCACGCACTTCGTGACCGCCAACCGCTACGTCGCGAAGAAGAAGTCGAACATCAAAACGCTCAACGATCTCAAGGGCAAGACCGTCGTCTCGACCTCCGGCACCACCAACATCAAGTGGGCGACTGAGGAGAACGCCAAGCGGAATCTGGGCATGAACATCATCGCGACGAAGGACCATGCGGAAGCCCTCCTCACGGTGGATACGGGACGCGCCGTCGCCTTCTTCATGGATGACATCCTGCTCTACAGCCTGGTCGCCACCTCCAAGAATCCCGGTGACTGGGCAATCGGTTCCGAAGCCTATACGGTCGAACCCTACGGCATCATGCTGCGCAGGGACGACCCGGCCTTCAAGAAGGTCGTGGACGGCGCGGTGCGCAACCTGTACAAGTCCGGCCGCATCAACGCCATCTACGAGAAGTGGTTCCTGAAGCCGATCCCGCCCAAGGGCGTCAATCTCAAGGTACCGATGAGCCCCGAATTCAAGAAAGTCGTGGCGAACCCGACCGATTCCGGCGATCCGAAGGATTACGGCGGCAAGTAACCGCATCACCGTATCAGGCGAAAGACGGGGCGCTCGGCGCCCCGTCTTTTTCTCCACACCCTGCCTTCCGCGACGGCGCGACCGTGAACTACAACTGGAACTGGCAGATCTTCTGGGCCCAGGCGCCGGACGGCACCGGCGTCTACTTCTGGTGGCTCATCTCCGGCCTGGGGTGGACGCTAGCAACCGCTCTCCTCGCGTGGATGATTGCGCTGGCGCTGGGCGCGACGATTGGCACGCTGCGCACGACACCGCTCGCCTGGGTGGTTCGCCTCGGTAACGCCTACGTCGAGCTGTTCCGCAACATCCCGCTGCTGGTGCAGATGTTCCTGTGGTATTTCGTCTTGCCGGAGCTGTTGCCGAAGGCGCTGGGAGACGCCATGAAGCAGATGATCCCGCCGTGGGCGTCGTTCTGGCCCGCCGTACTGTGCCTCGGCTTCTACACTTCCGCGCGCGTCGCCGAGCAGGTGCGCGCCGGCATCCAGTCGCTGCCGCGCGGGCAGCACATGGCCGGGACCGCGCTCGGGCTCACGCTGCCCCAGGCGTATCGCCATGTGCTGCTGCCGCAGGCCTTCCGCATCATCCTGCCGCCGCTCACCTCCGAGTTCATGAACATCATCAAGAACTCGGCGGTCGCGCTCACCATCGGGCTGATGGAGCTTACCGCGCGCGCGCGCTCGATGCAGGAATTCAGCTTCCAGGTGTTCGAGGCGTTTACCGCCGCCACGGTGATCTATATTTGCATCACGCTGATCGTGGTGTTCGTCATGCGCTGGGTCGAGAAGCGGGTGCAAGTCCCAGGCCTGATCAGCGCCGGCGGCGCCGCTATGGCGGGGCATTGATGTTTGCCGGCTTCGACTTCGAAGTCATTGAGCGCTCCCTGCCCTTTCTCTTCAAGGAGGGGATGACGTTCACGCTGACGCTCACGGCGATGGCGATGGCGGGCGGGATCGTTTTCGGGACGCTGCTCGCGATGATGCGGCTCTCCAGCTACGCGCTGCTGAACGCGCCGGCGGCGCTGTACGTCAACCTGATGCGCTCGGTGCCGCTGGTGCTCGTGATCTTCTGGTTCTATTTTCTCGTGCCGTGGATCGGCGGCTGGATCATCGGCGCCAAGCAGCCGATCCAGGTCGGCGCATTCTGGTCGTCCGTCATTACCTTCACCATGTTCGAGGCCGCCTACTACGCCGAGATCATGCGCGCGGGGATCCAGAGCGTGGCGCGCGGACAGGTCGCGGCCGGCCAGGCGCTCGGTCTCAATTACTGGCAGACCATGGGTTATATCGTGCTGCCGCAGGCGTTCCGCAACATGCTGCCGGTGCTGCTCACGCAGACTATCATCCTGTTCCAGGACACGTCCCTCGTCTACGTGGTGTCCATTGTCGATTTCCTGGGCGCCGCCTCCCGCATCGCGCAGCGCGACGCGCGACTGGTCGAGATGTACCTGTTCGCGGCGGTCGTCTATTTAATCATCTCGTATACCCTGTCCTGGCTGGTGAAGCGCCTGCAGCAGCGCATTGCGATAATCAAATAAGACGCAGGTGAACGCGGAAATTGTTCCTGACTTGGACTATTACCCATGCCGATGATCGAATTCAAGAATGTCAGCAAGTGGTACGGCGGCTTCCAGGTGCTCAAGGATTGCGCCACCAAGGTCGAGAAAGGCGAAGTGGTCGTGGTCTGCGGCCCCTCCGGCTCCGGCAAGACCACGCTCATCAAGTGCGTCAACGGGCTCGAGCCGTTTCAGCAGGGGGAAATCATCGTCAACGGCCAGTCGGTGGGCGCGAAGGAGACCGACCTGTCGCGGCTGCGCTCGAAGATCGGCATGGTGTTCCAGCACTTCGAGTTGTTCCCGCACATGACCGCGATCGAGAACCTCAACCTCGCGCAGGTGAAGGTGCTCGGGCGGGGCATGGAGGAAGCAATGGCCAAATCGATGGCGCTGCTGAAGCGCGTCGGGATAGAAACCCACGCGCACAAGTTTCCGGGCGAGCTCTCGGGAGGTCAGCAGCAGCGCGTCGCTATCGCGCGCGGGTTAGCAATGGACCCGATCGCGATGCTGTTCGACGAGCCGACTTCGGCGCTCGATCCGGAAATGATCAACGAGGTGCTCGACGTCATGGTCGAGCTCGCGCTGGAAGGCATGACCATGATGTGCGTGACCCACGAGATGGGTTTTGCACGCAAGGTCGCCCACCGCGTGATCTTCATGGACGAGGGACGGATCGCCGAGGACGCGAAGAAGGAGGACTTCTTCGGCAAGCCCCGTTCGGAGCGTGCACAGCAATTCTTGTCAAAAATACTGCACCACTAAGGTAAGCAGAATCGCTCCGATCGGGGCAAGCCCCGCTCCGAGCGGGCAGTTCAGTTCCTGTCGAAGATCCTGCACCACTGATTCGTCACTTGCTGGAGCAAAGACGATCCGCCAGCCGGCGCAGGAACGCGTCGCACTTCGCGATCTGATCGAGCGTGACGTATTCGTTCGGCTTGTGCGCTTGCGCAATCGACCCCGGGCCGCACACCACCGTCGGGATGCCGGCGCGCTGGAACTGCGAGCCCTCGGTCGCGAACGAGACCTTGGCGAACTCCCCGCTGCCGGCGAGCTCCTGCGCGAACGCCACCACTTCGGCTTCGGGTCCGGTATCGAGCATCGGGATTTCCGACAGTGGCTCGATGGTAAATCCCGCCGGTGGGTGCACCGCGCGCATCTCCGGCTCGAGGCGGCTCTTCACGTAGTCCGTGAATTCGCCCAGCAGCCGGTCCGGGTCGTCGCCCGGCAGATGGCGGAACTCGAAGTCGAACGCGCATTCGTGAGGGATGACATTCAGCGCCGAGCCGCCGCGGATGACGCCGGTGTGCACCGTGGTGTGCGCGATGTCGAAGCCGCGGTCGTAGGGCCCACGGTCGCGGTGCCGCCGCGCCATCTGCTTGAGGAATGCGACCGCTTCAGCAGCGAACTCGACGGCGTTCACGCCGAGCGGCGCATAGGCCGAATGCCCGGCGAGGCCGCGCACCGTGCAACGGTAGCCCTTCTTGCCCTTGTGCGCGATCACGGGCCGCATCTCGGTCGGCTCGCCGACGATGCACGAGCGCGGACGGATACCGGCCTGCCGGAGGTCCGCAATCAGCCTGCCCACTCCGATACAGCCGACCTCCTCGTCATACGAGAACGCCAGGTACAGCGGCGTCCTCAGTCCGCGGTCCATGATCTTCGGGACGAGCGCGAGCACGCAGGCGAGGAAGCCCTTCATGTCGCACGCGCCGCGACCGTAGAGCCTGCCGTCCTTCTCCACCATCTCGAACGGATCGCTGTCCCACGTCTGCCCCTCGACCGGCACGACATCGGTGTGCCCGGAGAGCACGATGCCCTGCTCGCCGCGCGGACCGAGCGTCGCGAACAGGTTGGCCTTGCGCTTTCCGTCGTCGTGGGTGAGCCGGACCTCCGCCCCATAGGGCTCGAGGAATCCGCGCGCGAACCGGATCAGCTCGAGGTTCGAATCGCGGCTCACCGTCGGAAACGCGATGAGCCGGCGCAGCATCTCAACGCTCGAGAGCGGGCTCACCGATCGGGATGGCATGATCGCACGCGGGTGTTGGGCGAGGATCGAGCATAGGTAGCCCGAACGCCGGTGTCAAACCAGCCGGCGGCGCGGTCCCAAGCCCGGCAAATTGCGTTATGCTTGTTTACCCCCGCTGGTAGGAGAAAGACATGAACAAGCTGCTCGCTCTCCCGCTGATCGCCTTCTCGCTCGCCGTGCCCGCCGCGGACTTGAGCATCGCCCTGGGCGGGGACGTGACATCCATGGACCCCCACTTCCACAACCTCACGCCCAACAACAACATCGGCGCCCACGTCTTCGAAACGCTGGTGGCGAAGGACGCCGGCGGACGGTTCAAGCCCGCCCTCGCCGAATCGTGGCGCGCGGTGGACGACACCACCTGGGAATTCAAGCTGCGCAAGGGCGTGCGGTTCCACGACGGCTCGATCTTCACTGCCGCCGACGTGGTGTTTTCGATTGACCGTGTCCCCAACGTGCCCAACAGTCCCTCGCCCTTCACCACCTACACCAAGCAGGTCACCGAAAAAATCGTGGTGGACCCGTGGACGCTGCGGCTGAAGAGCGCTGCGCCCTACCCGCAGATGCCGATCGACATCAGCACGGTGCTTATTGTTTCCGCGAAAGCGGCCGCGAACGCGACCACTGACGACTTCAACACCGGGAAGGCAGCCGTCGGCACCGGGCCGTTCAAATTCGTGCGCTGGCAAAAGGGCGACCGCATCGAGCTCGCGCGCAACGATGCCTACTGGGGCCCGAAGGCGCCGTGGGACAAGGTGACGTTCCGCATCATTACCTCCGACCCGACGCGCGTCGCATCGCTTCTCGCCGGCGAAGTGCGCGCGATCGAGAACGTCCCCACCACGGACCTTGCGAAGCTCTCCCGCAACAAGGATCTCGCCGTCTACCGCACTGTGTCGGTGCGCCTCATGTACCTCCATCTCGACACTGCGCGCGACAAGACCCCGTTCGTCACCGACAAGGCGGGCAAGCCGCTCGACCGCAACCCTCTCAAGGACCTGCGCGTGCGGCGCGCGATGTCGAAGGCGATCAACCGCCCGGCGCTGGTCGAGCGCGTCATGGAAGGCGCCGCAGTGGCGACCGGGCAGCTCATGCCGCAGGGCTTTTTCGGCTACACACCGGCCTTGAAGCCGGAGGCATACGATCCGGAGGGGGCGCGGAAGCTCCTTGCCGAAGCCGGCTATCCCGACGGTTTCGGGCTCACGCTGCACGCGCCGAACAACCGCTACGTCAACGACGAGCAGATCGCCCAGACGATCGCGCAGCTGCTCGCCCGCGTCGGCATCCAAACCCGCGTGGACGCAATGCCGGCCTCGGTTTACTTCTCGCGCGGCTCGAAGCTCGAGTTCAGCTTCATGCTGGTCGGCTGGGGAGCGGACACCATGGAAGCCTCCTCTCCCCTCAAGGCGCTGCTCGCGACGTTCAACAAGGACAAGGGCATGGGAGCGGCGAACCGCGGCCGCTATTCCAACCCGAAGCTCGACACGCTGCTCGACCAGGCGCTCGCCACGGTGGACGACCCGAAGCGCGAGAAGCTGCTGCAGCAGGCCACCGAAATCGGCGTCGGCAACCTGGGCATCATCCCGCTCTACCACCAGCACAACCTGTGGGCGGCCCGCCGCGGCATCGTGTACGAGGCACGCGCCGACGAGCGCACCTTGGCCCACGAATTCAAACCCCGGTAGCGGAGCGACCAGACAATGGTGACGAGGGGCCGCCTCGTCGCACTGGTGGCGCAACTGTTATGCGTCGCCAGCGCGTCGGCGGCGGAGCTCAGGATCGGCCTGTCGGCCGACGTCACGACGATGGACCCGCACTTCGTCGCCGCGCAGCCTAACCTCACCGCGCAGCACCACGTATTCGACACCCTGGTCCGGACCGATGAGCGCACCCGTCCGGTCGCGGGGATCGCCACGTGGCGCACGCCCGACCCCCTCACCTGGGAATTCACGCTGCGCAAGGGCGTGAAGTTCCACGACGGAGCCGAGCTGACGACCGAGGATGTCGCGTTCTCGCTCGAGCGCCCGCTGACCATCACCGGCAGCCCCGGCGGCTTCCAGCCCTACGTGCGGCCGATCGTCGCAAAGGAGATCGTGGACCGCTACACGCTGCGGTTGAAGACCGCCACTCCCCATGGGGCGCTGCTTCAGGACCTGGCGGACGTGATGATCGTCTCGAAGCGCGCGGCGGCGCAGGCGTCAGGAGAGGATTTTGACCGCGGGCGCGCAGCGGTCGGCACCGGTCCCTACAAGCTCGTGCGCTTCGCACGCGGCGATCGCATCGAGCTCGCGCGGCACGACGACTACTGGGGCGGGCGCCTGCCGTGGGAGAAGGTGACGCTGCTGATCCTGCCGAGCGACCCGGTGCGCACGGCGGCGCTTCTCGCCGGCCAGGTGGACGCCATCGAGCATGTCCCCACAGCCGACATCGCGCGGCTGCGCAAGAATCCCGCCTTCCGGCTGGAACAGACGGTATCGTGGCGCACGATCTTCCTGCACGTGGACCAGGGCCGCGACCAGCCGCCGGGGGTCCTGTCGAAAGCCGGCAAGCCGCTCGCCGCCAACCCCTTCAGGGACGTGCGCGTGCGGCGCGCGCTGTCGAAGGCGATCAACCGGGAGGCGATCGCCGAGCGCGTGATGGAGGGGCTCGCCGTGCCGGCCGCGAACGTGCTCTCACCCAGCGTCTTCGGCCACGACCCGGCGATAAAGCCCGAGCCGTACGATCCGGAGGGCGCGAGAAAGCTGCTCGCCGAAGCGGGCTATCCCGACGGATTCGCCCTCACGATCGCGACGCCCAACAACCGCTACATCAACGACGAGCAGGTCGCGCAGACGGTCGCCCAGATGCTCGCGCGCGCGGGCGTCGCGGTCAAAGTGGATGCGATGCCGCTCGCGGTGTATTTCGGCAAGGCGCGCAACCGTGACTTCGGCGTGGCGCTGCTCGGCTGGGGCTCGCGCGCCGCCGATCTCGCTCTGCGCTCGCTCGCGGCCACCGCAAATCCCGACAAGGGCTACGGCGCGTGGAACTGGGGCGGCTATTCCAACCCCAAGCTGGACGACCTGATCGCGCAGTCTCTCGGCACGGTGGACCCCGCCCGGCGCGAGGCGATCGCCCGCAGCGCGAGCGCCCTTGCCGCAGCCGAGGTCGCCATCATCCCCCTCCACTACCAGGTCGTCACCTGGGCCTCGAAGCGCGATCTCTCCTACGCGGCGCGGACGGACGAGTTCACATTCGCGCACCACTTCAGACCGCGGTAACGCAGTAATGCTGAGTTTCGCGATCCGCCGGCTGCTGCAGAGCATGCTGGTGCTGTTCGTCATGTCCGCTCTGGTATTCGTGGGCGTGTACGCGATCGGGAATCCCGTCGACATCCTGATCAACCCGCAGGCCGACCAGGCCGAGATTGCCGCGGCGACCCGGGCGCTCGGTCTCGACCAGCCGCTGTGGCGGCAGTACTGGAATTTCATCATCGGCGCGTTTACCGGCGATCTCGGCAAGTCGTTCGCCGCGAACATCCCGGCGGTGCGGCTGATCTTCGAGCGCATGCCGGCCACCCTCGAGCTGGCGCTCGCCGCGATGGTGATCGCCGTCCTCCTCGGCATCCCCCTCGGCCTGTGGGCGGGTCTGAAGCCGGATTCGGTATCCGGCCGCGCCATCATGGCGGGCTCGATCCTCGGCTTTTCGCTCCCCACCTTCTGGGTCGGCCTGATGCTGATCATGGTGTTCTCGGTCTGGCTGGGATGGCTGCCGCCCACCGGACGCGGGGAAACCGTGATGGTGCTCGGCGTGCCGGTGAGCTTTCTCACCTGGGACGGGCTCGCGCATCTTTTCATGCCCGCGTTGAATCTCGCGCTCTTCAAGCTCTCGCTGCTGATCCGCCTGACGCGCGCCGGCACGCGCGAGGCGCTCGCGCAGGACTACGTGCGGTTCGCGCGCGCCAAGGGGCTCTCGATGGAGCGCGTGGTGCGGGTGCACGTGCTGAAGAACATCATGATCCCGATCGTGACCGTGACCGGGCTCGAGTTCGGCTCGGTGATCGCGTTCGCGATCGTGACCGAGACCATCTTCGCGTGGCCGGGAATGGGGAAGCTCCTGATCGACTCGATCAACGTGCTGGACCGGCCCGTGATCGTCGCCTACCTGCTCATCATCGTGCTCATCTTCGTGCTGATCAATCTTCTCGTGGATCTCGCCTATACCGCGCTCGACCCGCGAGTCCGGCTGGCGGGACGCAGCACATGATTGCCGCGCAGGCGCCATTGAGGGAGTTCACGGCGGGCTTTGCCCGCGACCGGATCGCGGTCGCCGCATTCGCCACGCTCTGCCTGATCCTGCTCGCCGCGATTGGCGCACCGCTGGTTTCGCCGCAGGATCCCTACAATCTCGCGCAGCTCGACATCTTCGACTCGAAGCTCGCACCGGGCGCGAAGGCGGGCGCGGGTTTCACCTTCTGGCTCGGCAGCGACGACCAGGGCCGCGACATGTTTTCCGCCATCCTCTACGGGCTGCGCATCAGTCTCGGCGTGGGCACGCTCTCCACCGTCGTCGCGCTCGCGCTCGGCATGGCGGTCGGATTGACCTCGGCCTATGCCGGCGGCTGGCTCGACAACCTCCTCATGCGGGTGGTGGACCTCCAGCTCTCGTTCCCGTCGATCCTGATCGCGCTGGTGCTCCTCGCGGTGGTGGGGCAAGGCGTGGACAAGATCGTGATCGCGCTGATTTTCGTGCAGTGGGCCTACTATGCGCGCACGGTGCGCGGCGCGGCGCTGTCCGAGAAACGCCGGGAATACGTGGACGCCGCGCGGGTGATGGCATTCAGCGCCCGGCGCATCGTGTTCCGGCACATTCTGCCCAACGTCCTGCCGCCGCTCATCGTGGTGGCCACGGTGCAGGTCGCGCACGCGATCGCGCTCGAGGCGACGCTGTCCTTCCTCGGGCTCGGCATGCCGATCACCTCCCCCTCGCTCGGACTCCTGATCTCGAACGGTTTCGCCCACCTGCTCTCGGGGCGCTACTGGATCAGCTTTTTCCCCGGGGTGGCCTTGCTCATCACGATCGTTGCGATTAATCTGGTAGGGGATCGACTGCGCGATGTGCTCAACCCGCGGCTCGCGAGCCATTACGGGGCATAGCGGGGATAATGTGCCGAGGAGGATTCGATGAAACCTTCCACCCGCTGGACAATCGTGATTCTCGTGGTGATCGCGATCGGCATCATCTGGATGCTCTGGCCGAAGCGTGAGGAGCCGCCGCCGCCCGCCAAGGCACCGGTTGCAGCTCAGCCTCCCGCGATGAAGACGGAGCCGGCTCCCCCGCCGGTCACACCCAAGCCCGAAGAGCCGGTCGCCGCATCGATCCACTTCGGTTTCGACAGCTCGGTGGTGCAACCCGCCGAGACCCCGAAGCTCGATGAATTCGCCGCCCGGATCAAGGGACGCTCGTTCGATCGCCTGGACGCCGTGGGCCACGCCGACCGCATCGGCGCGAATGCCTACAATCTCGGTCTTTCCAAGCGCCGCGCCGAAGCCGTGCAGGCTTATCTGGCAGGCAAAGGCGTGGAGGCCGCGCGCATCCGCGTCGAGGCCAAGGGAGAGGATCAGGGCGTGACCGGCGAAGCCTGCAAGAACATGGGCGCGGAGAACCGGAAGAACCAGAAGCTCATCGAATGCCTGCAGCGCGACCGCCGCGTCGAAGTCAACCTCGCCATTAAATAGGGCCAGCGAAACTTATCGAGAATCTGAGCAAGCCGCTGTGGTAAGACCGGACCGCTGCATACGCGGAGCTGCGGATGCTCGAGCCTTTCTGGCTGAACCTACCTGTAAAAGACGTGCTTGCCGATCCGGGCGACCGGCTTCTTGTCCTTAGTCCAGTCGGGTTTGATGTGGGTGGCGTGATAGAACAAAGCGCCCTCCAGGGCGGGCAGTTCTCGCCCGTAATAAACCACCTCGGCCACTTTCCAGGCGCGTTCCCATTCCGCGGTCGTCGGCATCGGTAGCGTATCGAATTCCGTCCAGGAAAACGCGCCCACGTAGCGCTTACGAAGCGGATCCCAGTTTTTCTGGTATACCACCCCGCAAATCGAATCGGAAAAACGCCCCGAGGCCTTGCGGTTCATCGTGACATGCGCCACGGCAAGTTGACCGGCCGAGGGTTCGCCGCGCGCCTCGAAATGCACATTCCGGGCAAGGCAGGTCAGATTCCGCCTCTCTTCTTCGCGCGCTTGATTCCGCTTGTCGGCTTTATGCGCAAAGACCGCCTGCAGCGCGAAACCGGATGTTGCGACGATCAAGCCGATCGCCAGCGCAAACACCCACGGTTCCTTGTCCGCCACGTACCACGAGAGCTGGACTCTATTCCAGCGGCGCGCCAGCTTCCGTTGCAAACGGAAAGGGAGTCTTGCGTAGGGGCTTCTCACGTGCACTTGCCTAAGGCGAGTACTTGACGAGAATCCGCGCCACGCGCGCTTTCTCGCCATTCCAGTTCACGAAACCCTGGCACACCTGCTTCGCCGCGTCGCCGTCGGGCCGCTCGAAGAATTTCTCGACGAACTTCGCCATTCCGGCATCCTGACCCGCCTGCACGCGGCTCTCCTCCCACGACTGCTGCGAATCCTCGAGCCGGGTGTAGAGCAAGACTTCCCTGACGGTCGCGGAAGCCGGAACTCTGGCGCATACGGCGACGCGCACCGCGCCCTGTTCGCTGCACGAGGACCCGGTTCCAGGCGTCGCTCCACCGGCCGCCTTGCACGGCCCTACCAGAGCGCTGGCCGC
Organism: Burkholderiales bacterium; assembly: GCA_036398235.1. Classification (GTDB taxonomy): domain Bacteria; phylum Pseudomonadota; class Gammaproteobacteria; order Burkholderiales; family SG8-41; genus SG8-41. Next base: position 5,058 of record DASWHI010000030.1, on the reverse strand, counting down.
GGCACCTTCCTCGCCCCCGCGCGCCGCCACGGCGCGCAGAACGCCGGCTTCGACCTTTTCGCGCTCGTGCAGCCGCGCTTGCTCCAGCCGCGCGGCGCTGGCGCTGATCTCGGAGAGCCGGGATTGAAGCTCCGCGCGCAGCGTATCCCGGTCGCCGTTCCGCAGCGACACGAAGTACTCCGAAAGGGCGAAACCGCCCACCGCCGCGGCGATCATCAGGGCGAAAACGACGATCACCGGTCCGCGCCGCGCCTTCTTCGTGATCGGCTGCCCCCGCTCGCGCTCTTTCAGCTCATTGCGCCAGGAGAGGCGCAGCTGAACGAGCGCCGCCAGCACCGTGGCGGAGGCGCCGATCAGCGCGGCCATGAGCGGGTCAGAAAGGCTCAGATCCACAAGTTCATGATACGAGATCGGGTTCGGGAAGAAAACGCCGGCCTCGGGGCGACGTGAACTGCGTCACACAGGATGCGTGTTCCCGCGACCTGTTCTTGCGAAGAACAAGACAGTTCGCTGCCGCGGATACGCGTATTTCGCACTGGAATATCTTGCGCGCGCAGGTGTTGACTATAATAGCGCGGAACATTACGGTTCGCGCCCTGATACCAATATCCAGCCAACAGGAGGACTCCATGAAAATCTCAGGCATGTTTCGCGCAACAATTCCCGCAGTAATCGCATCCACCGCATTGGCGCTCGCCGGATGCGAAACGATGAATTCGGCGTGGGATTCGACGAAGTCCTTTTTCAGCGGGAGTAACGTCACGCTAAGCGGCGACGAGGAAGTCCCGCCGGTCAAGACCTCGGCATCGGGCAGCGGCACGATCACGGTGAAAGACGACAAGTCGGTGAGCGGCAGCATCAAGATTACGGGGGCCACCATTCTCGCGGCGCATATCCACATCGGCCCGGCGGGGCGGAACGGCCCGGTCATCATTCCGCTTACCAAGGGCAGCGACGGCAGCACGTTTTCTGTTCCCGCAGGCAGGAAGCTGACCGACGCGCAATACGAGGCCTACAAGGCCGGCAATCTCTACGTCAACGCCCACAGCGCCGCCTACAAGGGCGGTGAGGTACGCGCGCAGCTGAAGCCCTGAGTGTTCCCTGGCTATTCGCGCGGGCCCCGGCCCGCGCGGCGGCCGAGCGTCACGAGCGCGCGGTGCAGTACTTCAAGCGGCACCGCTGAACTAACGGCGCGTCGCTTTCGCCAGCACGGATTCGATCGTGCCCACGACTGCCGCCTCGTAGCCGCGGATGAAATCCAGGCTGTCCTTCGAGGCGATACCGTGCTTTTTCATGAATTGGCCCGGCGAGGGCTTGATCTTGTCCACGCGCTTGAAGAAGTCGACGGTGCGCCTGAGATCGTGGCCGAGCGCGACGTACACGCTCTCGAGCAAGGGGTAAAAGCGGCTGTAGGTCATCTCGCTGGCCATGCCCACGTTGTTGACGGTCCCCCGCCGCCACGCGAGCACGTGCTCTGCCTTGCGGAACACGCGCGTCCGTTCCTTGAGCAGCCCCTGCTCCGACAATTCCTTCTGCTGGTATCGGCCATAGAGCCCGGCAAGCTGCTCGTAGAGAGCCTTGACCGCGCGGGTGCGCTCGGGCTCCACCTTCGCGTAGCGCTGAATCGCCTTGTATTCACGGGCCTGCGGGCGGTATTTCTCCTCGCTGAACCGCGCCATGCCCTCGTAGGCGATGAGGTTGCAGAGTGCTTCCTCGATCCCGTATGGAAAATTGAACTGCTCGTGGCAGTCCTCGTGCAGGATCAGATAGAGAAAGCGCTGGAGCTGGACGTCGAGGACCTCGGGACTGACCGCCGCGCCCATTTCGCCCAGTGCCTCCACCGTGCCAAAATAGACGTCGGCGCCGTCGGCATGGGCCCGGCACTCCCGCTCCGTTTGCACGTTGTACCAGAGGATCGCCGGGTCCTCGTAGGAATACGGCAGGTAGAGCCGCGACACATGGCCGCAGAATGGAACCCTCCCCTGCTCCTCGGAAAACGTGACGAACGTGGTCGTCTTCGTGAAGCCGATCCGCTGCTCGTACGCCCTCACTTCCTCGAGGAGCGGCTGCCACTCTTCCGGAACCCGCACGCCGGTGCACCCGGCCATCAGCGCAACCAGCGACACGAGACCGGCGATCCGGGACACAAGCACACGCATCAGGTATTTCTCCATCCCCGGCTTACCCCGACAGGATAACGCATGGGTCGGATTGAAGGATGACAGTCCCCGGAGCAAAATCCCCATCCATGGCAGCCACGGCAAGACCCAAGTCGACCACCGGGCGCAAGCGCGCGCCCGCCAGGCGCGCGCCGAAGAAGGCGGCCGCGCGCTCGCGCGGCATCGATGCGCAGGGGTGCCGCCTTGACGCAGCATCGCCCGAAGTTGCCCTAATCAGTCGCCGCATCGAGCAGGAAGGCGGAACCGTGCTCGGCACCTACCGCGAGCCGCTCGGGGGCAATCCGGTGGTATTCGCGTCGCTGCCGATCGACAGGATCGAGCCCACCCCCTTCCAGCGCGATCTCTCCGAAGCGCACCACAAGAAGCTCGCCGGAGTGCTCGACAAGACCGGTCTTTTTCTCGACCCGCTGATCGCCATCACCGCGCCGAAGGAAGGCTTCTGGACGCCGAACGGCCGCCATCGCCTCGCGGCGATGCGCCGCCTGGGCGCAAGGGCGATCACGGCGCTCGTCGTCCCCAAGCGGGAGATCGCCTGGCAGATCCTCGCATTGAACACCGAAAAGGCGCACAACCTGCGCGAGCGCTCGCTCGAGGTGATCCGGATCTACAAGGGCCTGCTCGAGGAGGACGGCGCGCGCCCGGAAACCGATTTCGCCTATTACCTGGAGGAGGCGGCACTGGTGACGCTCGGGTTGTGCTACGAGAAAAAGGGCAATTTCGCCGGCGGCGCCTATGCGCCGATCCTGCGCCGGCTCGAGACGTTTTCCGGCGATTCCCTGCGCAAGGCGCTGCACTCGCACGAGAAGCACGCGGAGAAAGTATTCGAGCTCGACGAGCTGGTCACGGGGGTCGTGGCGAAGTTGAAGGCGAAGGGGCTCATGAGCCCCTACCTGCGGACTTTCGTCGTGGCGCGGATCAACCCCCTGCGCTGGATCCAGGGCGATCCGCCGCCGCTCGAGGAGGTCCTCAAGACGATGCGCGAGCGCGCGGCGAAGTTCAACACGGAGCGGATCAAGCAGGAAGACCTCGCCGTCATGGGCGGCGCGCCCGACGACGACTAGTGCCGTTCCAACTATTTATGCCCATCACATCCGCTTCAACAGGTCTGATTGTCCTCGGTAGGCCGGGCGATGCGATTCGACTAAACAAGTTGGAACGGCACTAGCTCTTGCTGTTCAGCTTGAGCGAGTACTGCTCCTCCAGGTAGAGCTTGAGCAGGCTGCGCCCCCTGTCGTCGATCGCCGCCACCTTGGTCCCGATGCCCGCAGGGCCGATGTGCCTGACCTCGATTCTGCAGTTAAGGGTCTTCGCCGGAAACAGCTCGCATCGGAAATCGAGCAGCTGGCTGACCGCGAGCTCCTTGCCGCAAAGGATCAGGAAGCCGCTGTCGCTCATGTCCTGGACCATGCATGGGAACCAGGCATCCTCGAGAATCACCGCGCGTTTCAGCGCTGCTCTTTCCTTGACGGAGATGCGCGCTTCCGCGCGCAGCTCACGCCCTTTCATGGCGGCCATAGCAGACTCCCTTGGCAATCGTTGCGAAGACTGAAACGACCTCAGCGCCGGCCATCACGTCCGGTAACTCGTGCATGACGATGCGGGTGATCAGTAATCGGGCCATCGCTTCTCTCCGGCGATTATTGTTTCTTGGTGTACTCGCGGCTCAGAAAAGTTCTTTCCACTTCTTGCGGACTTTATCCTGCAGCTCCCGGCTCGCCTCCGCCACCTCGGGAAACTCGTGGAGATGATCGTAGGGACGGCAGGCGTCGATGATCGCCTTCGAGCTGAACGGCGCCTGGTAGTGATAAGCGACGTACATCGGGTCGTTCTTCGATCCCATGCCGCGCTGGATGATGTCGATGTCCACCACCGGGTCGGTGCGCGTGGCGACCGCCCACATCACTTCCTGAAGGTTCGACGGATCGATGTCCTCGTCCACGACGACGGAATAGCGCGACATGTAGGCGGCGACGCCGCACTGGTTAAGGATGTGGCCCGCCTGCTTCGCGTGTCCCGCGTAGCGCTGCTTGATCGACACCACGTTGAACATGCGCGCGCCGCCGATCTCGTGGGCCCAGACCGCCTGCACGTCCGGCACGCCTGCCGCGAGTAGAGCGTCGAACAACATGGCGGAGCGCATCACCGCTTTCGAGTACGAGTAGTCGTTGGGCGGCTTCGCCGGGGGACTCCCCACCAGGATCGGGTCGTTGCGATAGTAAATGCGCTCGACCGTGACCGCCGGCGCCTTGGACGCTTTGCCGGGATAATATCCGTGGAATTCGCCGAATGGGCCCTCGGTCCGCAGATCGCCCGGGTGTGCCCAGCCTTCCAGCACGATCTCGGAGGCAGCGGGTATCGGCAGGCCCGTCAGCTGCCCCTTCACCACCGATACCGGCTCTCCCAAAATCGCGCCCATGTAGTTGTACTCGCACATCCCGAATGGCACTTCGATGCCGGAGATGAGATAGCCGAGGGGATCGCAGCCGCATACGATCGCCACCGGGAAGGGCTTGCCCGCCTTCATGTATTTCTCATATTGAATGGCGCCGTGCTTTCCCGGCACCATGTCGAGCCCCACGGTCTTGTTGTCGTGGACCTGCACGCGATAGGTGCCGACATTCACCCAGTCGGAATCGAGATCCTTCGTCACCACGCAGCATCCTGTGCCGATGTAGCGCCCGCCGTCCTTCTCGTGCCAGAAGGGAGACGGAAAGATATCGAGATCCACTTTTCCGTCGCCTTTGACGTTCTCGAACACGGGACCCTTCTCGGCATACACGGGATCGAAATTGGGCGCGTCTGCCTGCCATGCCTTGGGCTTGCCGCGCAGTTTCTGCACCAAGGCATGGTGCGATTTCTCGACGCCGACGCGCAGGAT
>DASWHI010000029.1:0-1732 GCA_036398235.1 Burkholderiales bacterium | reverse complement strand
TCCTGGCGCTTGGACGCACCGGGGTCGGTGCGCACCAGGCAGAAGATCCAGTCCGCGTAGTGCCCGAGCGTGGTCCAGGTCTTCTGGCCGTTCACCACGTAGTGCTCGCCGTTGCGGATCGCCTTGGTCTTCAGCGACGCGAGATCCGAGCCCGAGCCCGGCTCCGAATACCCCTGGCACCAGAAATCGTCGCCGTTGTAGATGCGCGGCAGAAACTTCTTCTTCTGCTCCACGGTGCCGAACCTGAGCAGCACCGGTCCGCACATGGAAAGGCCGAACGGGATGAGGGGCGGCGTGCCCGCGTAGCCGCACTCCTCCTCGAAGATGTAGCGCTGCACGACGCTCCAGCCCGTGCCGCCCCACTCCTTGGGCCACGAAGGCGCGACCCAGCCCTGCTTGGCGAGTATGCCATGCCAGCGCAGCAGGTCCGCGCGCGTCAACTCCTCGTAGCTGGCGATCTTGTCGCGCAGGTCGGCGGGAAGATTCGCCTTCAGCCAGCCGCGCACCTGGTCGCGGAACGCCAGTTCTTCCTGCGAATAGTTGAGATCCATGCCGCCTCCTCCAGGACGTGCGGTGGGCCAATGGCCCACGCTACAGGATGGTAACTCCGCCGTCGGCCACTATGCACTGCCCGGTGACGAACGACGCCGCCTCGGAGGCGAGGAAGACGGCGATGCCGCCGATTTCCCTGGGCTCGCCGATGCGCCGCAGCGGGGTGACCGCCTCGCGCTCCTTGCGGCGTTTCTCGTCCTCCCACAGCGCCCGGGCGAAGTCGGTCTTGATGAGCCCCGGCGCGATGGCATTCACACGCACGTTCCTCGGCCCCCATTCGGCGGCGAGATTGCGCACCAGATGGTGGTCCGCGGCCTTCGACATGCCATAGGCGCCGATCACCGTATTGGCGACGATGCCGCCGATCGAGCCGATGCTGATGTAGCTGCCGCCGCCGCGCTCGGCCATGCCGGGCAGGGTCATGGCGGCGAGCCAGAGCACGCTCTTCACGTTGTTGTGGAAGATCTTGTCCAGGGCGTCGTCCGGAATGCCGGCGAGCGGGCCGTAGTACGGATTGCTCGCCGCGTTTGAAACGGCGACGTCGATGCGCCCCCAGCGCTTGAGCGCCGCGTCGACCAGCGCCTGCAGCTCGTCCTTGCGCGACACATTGCAGGGCTGCGCCAGGACCTCGTAGCCCTGCCGCTCGAACTCGGCGCGCACCTGCTCGCAGGCGTCGGCCTTGCGGCTGGAGACGACCACTTTCGCGCCCGCGCGGGCCATCTCCTCGGCGATCGACTTGCCGATGCCGCGCGTGGATCCGGTGACCAGCGCCACTTTGCCGCTCAGATCGAAGGGGGATCGGCTCACGATATATTTTAGTGTTCCACTATTTCAAATATGATATGACTAAATCATAAGAGGAGACGACATGGGCGCACCCGAGTCCGAAGTTCCGCTTTCCCCGGCAGCAAGCCACTACAGCTACGAGCACGAGGGCGACCGCCAGTTTGCCACGACGCTCGCGCGCGGTCTCGAGGTCCTGCGCTGCTTCACGCCGCTCGAGCCGATGCTCGGCAACAAGGAGATCTCGGTGCGCACGGGCCTGCCCAAGCCCACCGTGTCGCGTCTCACCTATACGCTCACCAAGCTCGGCTACCTGCGCCACAACATGCGCCTGGGCAAGTACCAGCTCGGCTCGGCGGTGCTCTCCATCGGCTATCCGCTGCTCGCCTCGATGAGC
>DASWHI010000028.1:0-12534 GCA_036398235.1 Burkholderiales bacterium | reverse complement strand
CCGTTGAACGACGCGAAGCCCGACATCCCCTCGACCAGGGTGCCGAAGCCGGGCCGGCGGCGGTACGGCCCGTCCTGGCCCCAGCCCGAGATGCGTACGATGACGAGCTTTGGATTGCGCTCGAGCAAGCCGGCGGGCGCGAGCCCCATTTCCTCGAGCGTGCCGGGCCGGAAGCTCTCGATAAAGATGGCTGCAGTGGGAACGAGGTCGAGCAGGAGCTTCCGCGCCTCGGGCTTGCGCAGCTCGAGGCACAGGCTCTTCTTGTTGCGTGCGTAGAGCTTCCAGTTGGTGGGCACGCCGTTCGTCTGCCAGGCGCGCAGGGTGTCACCCGCCGGCGGCTCGACCTTTATCACTTCCGCGCCGAAATCGCCGAGCACCTGCGTCAGCGTGTTGCCGGCGACGAGGCGCGACAGGTCGAGCACGCGCACGCCGTCGAGGGGGCAGTGGGCGGCGGTCTCGTATGGCTTCATGGACAGGGGGCCGATCGGACTGGGGCGCGCGCCGCACGCGGCCTGCCGCCCGCGGGCCGCCGGCGCAGGCGGTTAACGGTGCTCGGCGCCGTTCGCGAGCTGGCGCTCGATCTGGCGCGATTCGCCTCTCAGGAGCTGGGCGACCTCCCCCGCGCGCTTGTCGCTCATGCGGCTCGAGATCGTCGAAACCGAGAGCGCGGCGAACGCCATACCGCTCTGGTTGCGCAGCGTCTGGCCTACCGAGCGCACGCCGGCGAGCCCCGAAACGTCGCGCATGGCGTAGCCCAGTTTCTGGGATTTCTTGACCTGGGCGAGGAGTGCCGGCGCGCTAAGCCCGTATTCAGGCAGGCGCACGGCGTTGGCCGCGACGACCCGCTGGATCTCGTCCTCGGAGAGCGCGGACAGGATGGCGAGCGAGCCGGTGCCCACTCCGAGCGGGCGGCGCATCCCGATCTCGAGGGTGAAGGTCTTGATGGGAAAGGTGCCTTCACGCCGGTCGAGGCACACCGAGTCGAGCCCGCTCCTCTGGGTGAGGAACACGGTGTCGCCGGTCGCCTCCGCGATGCGCGTCAGCGCGGGCTGGCAGATCTCGCGCAGGTTGAAGCGCGGTGCGGCCGTAAGCCCGAGCTCGAACATCATCGAGCCGAGGAAATAGCGGTGCGAGTCGGGGTCCTGCTGCACGATGCTTTCCGTGGTGAGGCACTTCAGCATGCGATGCACGGTCGGGCGCTGCAGCCCGGTGCGGGTGGCGAGATCGAGCAGGCGCGAGCCGCTGCGATTGTGGGCGGCGATCTCGCGCAGCAGCGTCAGCGCGCGCTCGATGCTCTGGGTGCCGGTGAGGCGGGTGCCGGCTTCGGCCTCGGTCTTGCGTGGCATGAATCGGAGTCCGTATCGTGAGCGAAGCGGGATTATGCCACCAGTCCCCGGAGGCTAGCACCTTGGAGTCCGGATCGTGAACAAGAGAGTTTGGCGGGTCCGGAGGGGTTCTGGCGACAGTAGTCGTTCTGTGCTAGCTTTCACCCATATTCTGGACGCCCCGCGGGGAATCAAATGATGGACTTCGCGGCCGCCGCCTCCGACCACACCGACCCCTTGCCGAGCGCTTGCCATGACCGACCGCATTCCCGCCGCAACCGAGACAGTTTCCGCCGGCGCGCGCTTTCGCGCCGCGCTCGCCGCGGAGCGCCCCCTGCAGGTCGTGGGCACTCTCAATGCCTATACGGCGCGCATGGCGCAGCGCGTTGGCTACCGCGCCATCTACCTCTCGGGCGGTGGGGTCGCCGCCGGCTCGCTGGGGGTGCCCGACCTCGGCATCAGCGGGCTGGACGACGTGCTGACGGACGTGCGCCGCATCACCGACATCTGTCCCCTGCCCCTGCTGGTGGACGTGGACACGGGCTTCGGTGCGAGCGCCTACAACATCGCCCGCACCGTGAAGTCCCTCATCAAGTTCGGCGCCGCCGCGATGCACATGGAGGACCAGGTCGGCGCCAAGCGCTGCGGCCATCGCCCCAACAAGGAACTGGTGTCCCGGCAGGAAATGGTCGACCGCGTCAAGGCGGCGGCCGACGCCAAGACCGATTCCCGTTTCGTGGTGATGGCGCGCACCGACGCGCTGGCGGTGGAGGGGCTGCAGGCGGCGATCGACCGCGCCTGCGCATGCGTAGAGGCCGGCGCCGACATGATCTTCCCGGAAGCGATCACGGAGCTCGCCATGTACCGGAAATTCGCCGACGCCGTGAAGGTTCCGATACTCGCCAACATCACCGAATTCGGGAAGACGCCGCTCTTCACCGTGCAGGAGCTCGCGGGCGCGGGGGTGGCGATGGTGCTCTATCCCCTTTCGGCGTTCCGCGCCATGAGCGCGGCCGCGCTGCGCGTCTACCAGGCTCTGCGCCGGGACGGCACGCAGAAGGGCGTGCTGGAGCTGATGCAGTCGCGCGACGAGCTCTACGAGTTCCTCGACTATCATGCCTACGAGCGCAAGCTCGATGAGCTCTACGCGCGCGACCGGAAGAAGTGACGGGAATCCTGCTGTCCAGGGGCACGCTGGCGCGTTACGGGGACAGTCTTGCGGCCGCCGCGCGCGAGGCGGGAACGTCGATCAGCACGCGTTCCTCCCGAACCTCATCGACCGCCGGGTCCGCCTGACGACCTCCGCGGGCTCGAACGGCGAACCGGTGGCGCAGACCGCGATCTGCGGGCTGCTGATGCTTGCCCGCGGGTTCCCGCACTGGTGGACGGCGCAGGGCCGGCCGCTACAGAACGAAATCTGATCCGCCGCCGGGCGGCCGATCGCCCTGTACATTGTCGCGGCCGCGGCCAACGTATTAATATTTGTACTCTTTTTGGCTGGCCGCGCCGGACCATGCAGCTCTTTGCCCTCGGTATCAACCACCAGACTGCTCCGCTCTCGGTGCGCGAGCAGGTGGTGTTTCACGCCGAAAACCTGGTCGAGGCGCTGCGCGAGCTGGTCGACCGCCGCCCGGTCAAGGAGGCGGCGATCATCTCCACCTGCAACCGCACCGAGATCTACTGCTCGACCGCCGAGCCGCACGCGGCACTCGATTGGATGGCGGGCTACCACCGGCTCCGGCCGCAGCAGATCGAGCCCTACCTCTACCAGCTGCCGCAGGAGAGGGCCGTCAAGCACGCGTTCCGCGTCGCGAGCGGGCTCGATTCGATGGTGCTGGGCGAGCCGCAGATCCTCGGGCAGTTCAAGCAGGCGGTGCGCACGGCCCAGGCGGCGGGCACGCTCGGGCTGCTGCTGAACAAGCTGTTCCAGCGCACCTTCGCGGTGGCGAAAACGGTGCGCTCCGAGACCGATATCGGCGCGGCGACCGTGTCGATGGCCTCCGCAGCGGTCGGGCTCGCGCAGCGCATCTATCCGGCGATCGCCGAGCAGAGCGTGCTCTTCATCGGCGCGGGCGAAATGGTCGAGCTCTGCGCCACGCATTTCGCCGCCCAGCATCCCCGGCGCCTGACTTTTGCCAACCGCACGCTCGAGCGCGCCCAGGCCCTCGCCGACCGCTTCCTCGGCCGCGCCATCACGTTGAACGATCTGCCCGCGCAGCTCGCCGGCCACGACATCGTGGTGAGCTCGACGGCGAGCACCCTGCCGATCATCGGCAAGGGGCTCATGGAGCGCGCGCTCGCGGCGCGCAAGCACCGGCCGATGCTCATGTTCGATCTCGCGGTGCCGCGCGACGTCGAAGAGGAAGTGGGGCAGCTGGACGACGTGTTCCTCTACGGCGTGGACGATCTGGGCAAGGTCGCGCGCGAGGGCATGGACGTGCGCCAGAACGCGGTGGCGCAGGCCGAGGTGATCATCGAAAACCAGGTCACCGAGTTCATGCACTGGCTCGGCAACCGGGAGCTGGTGCCGACCATACGCGCGCTGCGCGATACCGCCGAGCGCGCGCGGCGGCACGAGATGAAGCGCGCGCTGCGGCGCCTTGCCCGGGGCGAGGACCCGCAGGTGGTCACCGAGCAGCTTTCGCGCGCGCTCACGGCGAAGCTCACGCACGCGCCGACGCGCGCGCTCTCGCATGCGCAGGAAGACGAGCGCGACCAGCTGGCGGAGCTCCTGACCCGCCTCTACCAGATTCCCCGCCAGGAATGAAACCGAGCATCGCAGCGAAGCTCGGGCAGCTCTCGGGCCGGCTCGAGGAGCTGACCCGCCTGCTCTCTTCGGAGGGCGCGACCGCCGACCTCGACAATTACCGCAAGTTGACCCGCGAGCACGCCGAGATCGCGCCGCTCGTCGAGCTCTACCAGCGCTACGTGCAGGGCGAGGCCGACATCCGGGCGGCGCAGGAGATGACCGGGGATCCTTCCATGCGCGAGTTCGCCGAGTCCGAGATGCGCCAGACCCGGGAGCGGCTCGCCGGCATCGAGGAAGAACTGCAGAAGCGGTTGTTGCCCAAGGACCCCAACGACGACCGCAACATCTTTCTCGAGATCCGCGCCGGCACCGGCGGCGAGGAGTCCGCCCTTTTCGCGGGCGAGCTCTTCCGGCTCTATAGCCGCTATGCCGAGCGCAACCGCTGGCCGGTCGAGGTGGTATCGCAGAGCCCGTCCGACCTCGGCGGCTACAAGGAAATCATCGCCAAGATTTCCGGACAGGGCGCCTATTCCAGGCTCAAGTTCGAGTCCGGAGGTCATCGGGTGCAGCGGGTGCCGGTCACCGAGACCCAGGGGCGCATCCACACCTCCGCCTGCACGGTGGCGGTGATGCCGGAAGCCGACGAGATCGCTGACGTGGTGCTCAACCCGGCGGAGCTGCGCGTAGATACCTACCGCGCCTCGGGGGCGGGCGGACAGCACGTCAACAAGACCGACTCCGCGGTGCGCGTCACGCATCTCCCGACCGGCATCGTGGTGGAATGCCAGGACGACCGCTCGCAGCACAAGAACCGGGCGCGGGCGCTTGCTGTCCTCGCCGCGCGCATCAAGGCCAAGCAGTTGAGCGACCAGCAGGCGAAAATGGCCGCCACCCGCAAGTCCCTCGTCGGCAGCGGCGACCGTTCCGAGCGCATCCGCACCTACAATTTTCCGCAGGGACGCGTGACCGACCACCGCATCAACCTCACGCTCTACAAGATCGACCGGATTATGGACGGCGAGCTCGACGAGCTGATCTCGGCGCTCGCGGCCGAGCACCAGGCCGGGCAGCTCGCCCAGCTCGCCGAGGACACGCAGCTGGCGTGAGCCGGATCGCGGCAGGTCGTGGCGTAACACGCCGCAAGATGGAAGGTGCGAGCCTTGACGAATTGGTGCGGTTGGCGGGCATCGCCGCCGTGGATGCGCGTGCCCTGATGCGCGCCGCGCTTGGCGTCGACGACGCCTACCTCATTGCGCATCCCGGACAGCCGCTCACCAACCGGCAACGCGCGCGCTATCTCGCGTGGGTTGAGCGCCGGCGCTCCGGCGAGCCGGTCGCTTATGTCACCGGCGAACGCGAGTTCTACAGCCTCGACTTCAAGGTGACGCCCGCGGTGCTGATCCCGCGGCCGGAAACGGAGCTCCTGGTCGAATCCGCGCTCGAACGCATTCCCCGGGAAGCGCCGTATCGCGTGCTCGAGCTCGCCACGGGCTGCGGCTGCGTCGCGGTGGCGATCGCACTGCACCGTCCGCGCGCACGGGGGACGGCGACGGACGTCTCGCGCGATGCGTTGCTGATCGCGCGCGAAAATGCCGCGCGGCACGACGCGGGCGTCGAGTTTGTCGAGAGCGACTGGTTTGCCGCGCTTGCCGGCCGGCGCTTCCATCTCATCGTCTGCAATCCGCCTTACGTGGCGGAGCGCGACCCGCATTTGCAGGAGGGCGATCTGCGATTTGAGCCGCGTGCGGCGCTCGTTGCCGGCCCCGACGGGCTCGCCTGCATCCGCCTGATCGTCGCGCAGGCGCGCGCTCACCTCGATCCCGGCGGAAGCTTGCTGCTCGAGCACGGCCACGACCAGGCCACGCGCTGCCGCGCGTTGCTGGAGCAGGCGGGTTATCGCGAGGTGGCCTCGCGCCGCGACCTCGCCGGTATCGAACGGGTCACCGGCGGTAGCGTTTGACGGCACGCCTGCGCAGCCGTTAGAATAATGCCTGAGTGAATTGCTCGGATATAGGATAAACCATGAGTATTCAGGATGTTATCAAGATGCAGGTGAGCGGAAACAAGGTCGTGCTCTACATGAAGGGCACGCCGGACTTCCCGCAGTGCGGCTTTTCGGCGAACGCGATCGGCATCCTGCGCGCGTGCGGCGTGAATGACCCCTATACCGTCAACGTGCTGGAGAACCCCGATATCCGCCAGGGCATCAAGGACTACGCCAATTGGCCGACGATTCCGCAGCTCTACGTGAACGGCGAGTTCATCGGCGGCTCCGACATCATGATCGAGATGTACCAGAGCGGGGAACTCAAGAAGCTGCTCGAAAAATCGGCCGCCTGAGAATCGCCCGCACCGCGAACGGCACGGCCGGCTTCATGCCGGCCGTTCTTGTTCCCGGTCCCGTCAGCCGTCAGTCGTCACTCACCGCTCGTCGCGCGCTCATGCGACGAGCGAATAGCCGTACTGCCCGAGCAGCCCCAGCGCGATCACGAACAGCCCGCGCTTCACCCAGAGTCGAAACGTCTCCGCGTCGATGCGGTTGCGGATGCGCACGCCGATGAGCGAGCCGGCAACCCCGATCGCAACGAACGGCAACGTGACGAGCCACTCGCCCATCGCAATGCCGCCGCGCGTGGAGAGCACCATGAACTGCGTCGACTTGCCGACCAGAAAGCACAGGTTGAGGCCCTGCACCAGCATCGCCGGTGTCACGCCGAGCGAAAGGTAGTAGACGATGAGAGGGGGCGCGGCGATGTTGGCAGTTCCTTCGAAGATCCCCGACGTCAGACCGGAGAGCGGCGCGAACGCGCGCTCGTGGCGCCGCACCACAGACCATCGGGCGCGGCCCAGGCGGTCGAGATTGAGATAGAGCAGCGTAAGGAGCGCCAGCACGAGCGTGTAAGGCGCATCCGGCGCGGCAACGAACACCCAGGTTCCGGCGGCCGCTCCAAAGATCATGTAGATCGGCATCATCCAGAAGCGCGCGAGCGTGGCACGCAACGGGCCGCTGCTGAACAGCGTGACAGCGATTGTCGCCAACGTCGGGAGCAATACGAAGATGATCGCCGTGCGCATGTCGCTGACCATCGCGATCAACGGTGTCGCGACGAACGGGAAGCCGAATCCCAGCGCGCCCTGCAGCAGCCCGGCGACGAGCATCACGACCGCGAACCAGAGGATCAGCGCGAGCGGAATCGATTCGGGAAACATCGTTCCCAAGAATACCCGATTGTCATGGCGGGGTGATTCCACTACGATGGGTTCCGCGTAACGTCACGGAGGAGAACCGCCATGAGCGAGAGCATGACAGGCGGGCGCGCCGTCGGCGCCGGTCAAGGCTGGGCATGGATCGCGGACGGATTCGGCCTGTTCAAGAAAGCTCCGGGCATATGGATCGCCCTGGTCGTCATTCTGTTCGTGATCCTGATCGTGCTTGCGTTTATTCCGCTGTTGGGTGCGGTCGCGACCTTCCTGCTCATGCCGGTTTTCATCGGAGGCTTGATACTGGGCTGCCGGGCGTTGCAGGGCGGCGGCGAGCTCGAGATGGGTCATCTCTTCGCGGGATTCGACAAGGCGCACGCGGGTAACCTCATCGTGCTGGGCGCCCTCGCCATCGGCGGCTGGATCATCGTGATGCTTCCGGTGGTCGCGATCGTCGGGGCGGGTGCCGTCGTCGGCCTGATACGCGGCGACGTGGCAGGCGTGGCCGCGATGGGCGGCAGCCTGATGCTCGCCTGGCTGGTGGCGCTGGCTCTCAGCATTCCGATCTACATGGCTCTGTGGTTTGCGCCGGCCCTGGTGGTGCTGCGCAGAATGGCCCCCGTGGCGGCCATCCGGGAGAGCTTCCTCGGTTGCCTGAAGAACATCGTTCCGTTCCTCGTCTACAGCATCGTGTTTCTCGTGCTGGGCATCGTCGCCTCGATTCCTCTGGGCCTCGGCTGGCTCGTTCTGGGACCGGTAACAGTTGCGTCGGTCTACACCGCCTACCGGGACATCTTCGGCGACGCCTGAGCGCGCCCCCGCACGCCCCCGGGGGCGCCGCTCGTGCCGGCGCGCCAAACGGTTCAGGCCGAACCCGTAAATATCTTTCATAACAATATGTTGCGATAATAAATGAAAGCGCTTGCAGAAGGCGGGGATGCCTGTTTAAAATAATTCGGTTACGCTCGACCCCTAGCCTGGAAAGACCCACGACTGGAGGATTCCCATGAACATCCTGACCGATGCGAAAAACCTCACCGCAACGACCAAGCCCGCCGGCGGAAAGGTGCGCATGACGCCGTCGGAAGCATTTGTCGAGACCCTGGTTGCGCACAAGGTGAAGGACGTGTTCGGCATCGTGGGCTCAGCGTACATGGACGCGCTCGATCTCTTCCCGGGCGCGGGCATCCGGCTGGTGAGCGTTGCGCACGAGCAGAACGCGGCGCACATGGCCGATGGCTACGGGCGTGTCACCAACCGGCCGACCGTGTGCATCGCGCAGAACGGCCCCGGCATCACCAATTTCGTGACCGCGGTGGCGGCGGCCTACTGGGCGCACACGCCGATGGTGGTGGTGACACCCGAGTCGGGAAGCCTCACCGCGGGTCACGGCGGCTTCCAGGAAACCGAGCAGATGCCGATCTTCTCGAAGATCACCAAGTGGCAGGTGCACGTGAATTCGCCGCTGCGCATGGCCGAGCTGATGCACCGCGCCTTCACGATCGCGCAGCACGAGCGCGGGCCGGTGCAGGTCAACATCCCGCGCGACTACTTCTACGGCGAAAGCGACTACGAGATCCTCCCGCCCCTCGTCATCGAGCGCGCGGCGGGCGGGATGAACGCGCTCGACAAGGCGGCGAAGATGCTCGCCGAGGCGAGGTTCCCGGTGATCCTGTCGGGCGGGGGCGTCGTAATGGCGGACGGCATCGATGAAGTGAAGGCGCTGGCCGAGCACCTCACCGCGCCGGTGGTGAACTCCTATCTCCACAACGACTCGTTCCCGGCAAGCCACCCGCTGTCTTGCGGCCCGCTCGGCTACCAGGGCTCGAAAGCGGCGATGCGCATCATTTCGCGCGCCGACGTCGTGCTCGCGCTCGGCACGCGCCTCGGGCCATTCGGCACGCTGCCGCAGCACGGCATCGACTACTGGCCGAAGGATGCCAAGATCATCCAGATTGACGCCGACCATCGCACGCTCGGTCTCGTCAAGAAAGTTTCGCTGGCGATCCAGGGTGATGCCAACCTCGCGGCGCAGGAGCTGCTGAGGCGCCTGAAGGCGCGCGGGGCGAGAAAGCCCGACCGCAACCGGCTGGCGGAAGTGCTCCGCGAGAAGGAAGCGTGGATCGCCGAGCTCGCCAACTGGCCCTCGCCCAACCGTAAGGGCCTGATCGGCCCGCGCCGCGCGCTCACCCAGCTCGCCAAGGCGCTGCCCAGGAACGCCATGGTTTCCACGGATATCGGCAATGTTTGCTCGGTCGCAAACAGCTACTTGCGATTCGAGCAACCGTTGTCCTTTCTCGCGGCCATGAGCTGGGGCAACTGCGGCTACGCGTATCCCACGGCGCTCGGCGCCAAGGTCGCACGCCCGGAGCGCCCGGCGATCGCCTACGTCGGCGACGGCGCCTGGGGCATGAGCCTTGCCGAGGTGATGACCGCGGTGAAGGAGAAGATCCCGGCGGTGGCCGTGGTGTTCAACAACGCCCAGTGGGGCGCGGAAAAGAAGAACCAGATCGACTACTTCGATAATCGATTTGTGGGCACCCACCTCGCCAATCCGGACTTCTCGGAGGTGGCGCGCGTGATGGGGGCCGAAGGCTATCGCGTGGAGCACGAGGACGAGGTCTCCGACGCGCTCAAGGCGGCGCTGCGCTCCGGCAAGCCGTCGGTGGTCGAGATCATGCTGACGCAGGAATTGGGCGAGCCGTTCCGCCGCGATGCGTTCCGCAAGCCGCGCCGCCTGCTTCCCAAGTACCGCAAGTTCAGCGCGAAAGACTACCGTTGACCCCCACCCCAACCCTCCCCCTCAAGGGGGAGGGATAGGGAGGGGGTGAGTGAGCGCTCACTAAGCGCCATTCCAGCGTGGATCGGGGTCCGCTACGCAAGGCCGCAAAGCTCGCCGATGTCGCGCGGCTGGCGCGGGTTTCCACCGCCACTGTTTCGCGCGCGCTGACGCAGCCGGACAAGGTCAAGGCGGCCACTGCCGCGCGCATCCGGGAGGCGGTGCAGGCGCTCGGCTACGTCGCCCACGGCGCGGCGCGCGCGCTCGCCTCGCGCCGCACCCACACCATCGGCGCCGTCATTCCGACCCTCGACAACGCGATCTTCGCGAACACCGCCCATGCCCTGCAGAAGACCCTCGACGATGCCGGCTATACGCTGCTGCTCGCGAGCCATGAGTTCGATGCCGGGGCGGAAGCGCGCTTGACGCGCGCGCTGATCGAGCGCGGCGTGGACGGGCTGGTGCTGCACGGTACCACGCACCATCCGAGCGTGTTCCAGATGATCGGCATGCACCAGATCCCGTACGTCCTGACCTGGGCGCTCGATGCGGCCGGGCGGCATCCCTGCGTCGGCTTCGACAACCGCGCCGCGGCGGTCCGCATCACGCGTTACCTGCTTGACCTCGGCCACCGCGAATTCGCCATGATCTCGGGCATCACCAGCGGCAACGAGCGCGCAGCCGAGCGGCTCGAGGGCGTGCGGCAAGCGCTCGCCGCGCGCGGCATCGCGCTTGCCCCCGATCGCGTCGTCGAGAAGCCGTATACGCTGACGGCCGGGCGCGAAGGCCTGCGCGAAGTCATGCGCGAGTTGCCGCGGCCCACCGCCGTCGTCTGCGGCAACGATGTGCTCGCGATCGGCGCGCTCGCGGAATGCCACGCGCAGGGCCTCGCGGTCCCGCGCGATGTCTCGGTGACGGGGTTCGACGACCTCGAGATGGCCGCGGTCGTGACGCCCGCCCTCACTACCGTGCAGTTCCCGACCGCGGATCTCGGCACCTTCGCGGGCCAGCACCTGCTGGCGCGGCTCGCGGGCAGGCCGGTCGAGCCGCGCACCGAGCTGCCGGTTGAGCTCGTCGTGAGGGCGAGCACCGCTCCGCCCTCGCGGTAAAGCCTGAAGCATCACCCGCAATTCAAGCGGCAGCGAGAAGCTGCTCAATCATGCGCTGCGCCTGCGCACCGTAGCCGCCGCCGAAGAGGTTGAGGTGGTTCAACACGTGGTAGAGGTTGTAGAGGTGCTTGCGCGTCCCATATCCGGCATCGAGCGGATACTCCGCGCCGTAAGCTTCGTAGAAGGACGCCGGGAAGCCGCCGAAGAGCTCGGTCATGGCGAGGTCGGCCTCGCGGTCACCGTAATAGACCGCGGGGTCGTAGATCACCGCCTCGCCGCCGGCCGCCTGGCCGGCGTTGCCCGACCACAGATCTCCATGCAGCAGGGAGGGCGGCGGCGTGTAGCCGCGGAAAAAGGACGGCAGCACCTCCAGGAGGCGCTCGCCGGCCGCGATCAGGCGGCCGCCATGGCCCCGGGATGCCGCGAGCCTCAATTGGAAGCTGAGCCTCCGCTCCCGCCAGAATGCGACCCAGTCGTCTGACCCGGTGTTGACCTGCGGCGTCGCGCCGATCGTATTGTCGCGGTGCCAGCCGTGGCGGCCTCCCCTCACGCGGTGCATGCGCGCGAGGTTGCGCCCGAGCCCGCTCATGCTCCGGTCATCACCGGGCCGCAGCTCGAGGTGCTCGAGCACGAGCCAGCTGGCCCTGGCGTCGGCGCCGTGACCGACCGGGTGCGGCACGCGCACGGTATTGGAGCACGCGATCTCGGCTAGACCCTGCGCCTCGGCGGCGAACATGTCGGCACGGGAAGACGCATTGAGCTTGACGAAGTAGGCGCGGTCCGCGCCGCGGACGGCGTAGCACTCGTTGATGCAGCCGCCACCGATGGCGCTGCGGGACTCAATCGCAAAGGGCGTGCCTGTCGCCGCCCGAATCGAGCGCTCGATATCCGGCCAGGGGCTCATTCAGCCGAGCGATTTGCGCGCCTTTGCGATCGCCGCCTTCACGCGGACCGGCGCCGTGCCGCCGAGGTGGTTGCGGCTCTTCAGCGACCCCTCGAGCGTGAGCGCATCGTAGACATCCTGGTCGATCCTGGAGGAGAAGCGCTGCAGCTCGGCGAGCTCCAGCTCGGCCAGCTCGCAGTTGCGCGACTCGGCGAAGCGCACCGCCTGCGCGACCGCCTCGTGCGCCTCGCGGAAGGCCACGCCCTTGCGCACGAGGTATTCGGCGAGATCGGTGGCGGTGGCGTGCCCCTGCCGCGCGGCCGCGGCCATCGCCTCGCGCTGGAACTTGATGCCGCCGAGCATTTCCGCGAACACGGCAAGGCACGCCGTCACCGTGTCCACCACGTCGAACAGCGGCTCCTTGTCCTCCTGGTTGTCGCGGTTGTAGGCAAGCGGCTGCCCCTTCATGAGCGTCAACAGCGCCACCA
>DASWHI010000027.1:0-7937 GCA_036398235.1 Burkholderiales bacterium | reverse complement strand
CAGCTGGCGGACGCGGGGATCGAATGCATCGGCTGCGGCGTATGCTACAGCTCGTGCGACGTGGTCGCCTGGACCCCGGCTTATCTGGGCCCGGCGGCGCTCAACCGCGCCTGGACGCTGGTGAACGACGTGCGCGACACCGGCAATCGCGCGCGGCTCGCGGCGGTGGCGGGCGACGCCGGCTGCCACGCCTGTCACACGCACATGAGCTGCAGCGAGCGCTGCCCGAAGCAGATCTCGCCCACCGCGGCCATCGCGGGCCTCAAGCGGGCCACGGCGCTCGCGGCGCTGCGCGGCGAGCTCGAAGGATGAACACGCGCTCGCAGGTGCTGCTCTGGGCGGCTCAGCGTGCGAGCGCGGCGGTGCTCGCCGTGTGCGTGGTGGTCCATCTCGTCACGATCATCTACGCCGTCCGCAACGGCCTCTCCGCGGCGGAAGTGCTGGGGCGAACGCAGGGCAGCGTCGCGTGGGCGGCGTTCTACGCGCTGTTTGTCGCGGCGGTCTCGGTGCATGCGCCGATCGGCCTGCGCAGCGTCCTTGCGGAGACATTTAACTGGCGTGGCGCGAGCCTGGAGGTCACCGTGGCGGCAACGGGTCTCGCGCTCGCGTTGTGGGGTTTCCGCGCGGTCTACGCCGTCTTCGCATGAAAAACGACTTCCGCGCGCGCAATCACCCCGCCTACTGGGCGTTCCTCGCGCACCGCGTGTCTGGAGTGCTGCTGTCGCTCTTCCTTCCGCTGCATTTCTGGGCGCTTGGCCGGGCGTTGCAGGGAGACGCGGGGCTCGACGCGTTCCTGCGCTGGAGCGAGCAGCCGCTGGTGAAATTCGCGGAGACGGTGCTGGTGGTGCTCCTCGCCGCGCACCTGACGGGCGGGCTGCGCCTGCTCGCGCTTGAATTCCTGGCGTGGCGCGACTGGCACAAGAGCCTGCTTGCTCTCGCCGCGGGCGTCACGATTGCTGCCGGGCTCGCGTTCCTGTTGAATCTGCCTTGACCCAGCATCCGCGCCGATTCGAACCACCCCCACCCCAACCCTCCCCCTGATGGGGAGGGAATTGATTATGGCGAAGCGGCCCAATTTTCTCATCATCCTGATCGACGACCTGCGCTTCGACGAGTTCGGCGCGGGCGGCCATCCGTACCTGAAGACGCCGCACATCGACCGCATCGCGCGCGAGGGGGCGATCTTCGAGCGCGCCTTCCACACCACGCCGATCTGCTCGCCCAACCGGGCCTCCATCCTCACCGGCCAGTACGCGAGCCGCCACGGCATCATCGACAATGTCGCGCGCGACGCGGCGAGCCACCGGCTGCCGAACTACCACCTCGAGCTGAAGCGGCTCGGCTACGAGACCGCTCACATCGGCAAGTGGCACATGGGCAACGACGGAAAACCGCGCCCGGGCTACGACCACTGGGTGAGCTTCGACGGCCACGGGCGCCTGAACGACCCGAAGCTGAACGAGCAGGGCGAGTACGTGCAGCGCACCGGCTACATCACGGACATCATGAATCAGATGGCGGTGGATTTCGTCAGCCGCGCGCACGAGCGGCCGTGGTCGCTCTTCTTCGCGCACAAGGCGGTGCACCCGGACGCGGAGCAGGCGACCGACGGCACCTTCAGGATGGACGGCTACCGTCCCGCAAAGCGGCACGAGGACCTTTACCGCGGCTGCGTGTTCCCGAAGAAGCCCAACATGCTCCCGGCCGCCGAGATCGTGAAGAGCAAGCCGGCGTGGGAGGAAGCGCTGCGGCTGCGGACCTCGGCGCAATCGCGAGTGCTCCTCGACGCGATCCACGCCGGAGAGCAGGAGGAGATACGCCTGCGCGCCTGCATGATGGCGGCGGTGGACGAGGGCGTGGGCATGCTGCTCGCCGCGCTCGCAAAATCCGGCCAGCTCGACGACACCTTCATCCTTTTTTTCGGCGACAACGGCTATTTCTTCGGCGAGCACGGGCTGGGACCCGAGCGCCGGTTCGCCTACGAGGAGGGCATCCGGTCGCCGTTCATCGCGCGCTATCCCGGTCGCATCAAGGCCGGCACGCGCGTGAAGGATCTCGTCATTCTCCAGGACGTCGCGCCGACGCTGATCCAGCTCGCGGGCGGACGACCGGGGCCGCAGATCCAGGGCCGCTCGCTGCTGCCGCTCTTCACCGGAAGGAAAGGAAAAAGCGGCGCGGGGTGGCGCAAGTCGTTCCTGATGGAGTACTGGGCCGAGAACGCCTACCCCTGGCTCGTCGGCATGACCTACAAGGCGGTGCGCACGGAGCGCCACAAGTACATCCGCTGGGTGAACCGCAGCCGGGACGGGGAGCTCGACGAGCTCTACGATCTCGACCGGGACCCCTACGAGATCGCGAACGTAATCAATCGGCCCGCGTACCGCGCGGTGCGCGCGAAGCTGCGGCGCGAGCTGCGCCGGCTCGCCGTCGAGGCTGGCGGCCTCTGAGGCCCGTCTCCTTGCTGCTGCGGCCGCTTATCAGGTAAGGTTGTCCCGAAGCCGCATTCCGTCAAAACAAAGCCGAGGAGAAAATCATGCGTATCGCCAGATGGCTTGCATTGCCGGCCGTGGTATGGATCGCATTCGCGACGCTCGCCCTGACCCCTTCGACAGGCTCAGGACAGGCCTACCCCGCCAAGCCGGTCCGGATCATCGTGCCGTTCGCGCCGGGCGGCGCGACCGACATCGTCACGCGTCTTCTGGGACAGAAGCTGACCGTGACATGGGGCCAGCAGGTGGTGGCGGACAATCGCGCGGGCGCGTCCGGCAACATCGGGGCCGAGTTGGCGGCGAAGGCGCCGCCCGATGGCTATACGCTGTTCATGACTTCAGGATCGGTGATCGCCGCGAATCAACATATGTTCAAGAAGCTCAACTGGAACCCGGAAAAGGACCTAGTGGCGATCACCAATGTCGCGAGCGGGCCGCAGATCGTTGCGACACACCCGAGCGTTCCCGCGAAGAGCGTCAAGGAGCTGATCGCGCTCGCCAAGGCAAAGCCCGGCGCGCTCACCTTTGGCTCCGCCGGCTTCGGCACGCAGACGCATCTTGCCGCCGAGAATTTCATCTTTACCGCGGGCATCAACGCTACCCATATCCCGTACAAAGGCGAAGGGCCGGCGATGGTGGACCTCATTGCGGGCCAGATCGTATTTCTGACGCCCAATCTTTCCGCGGCGATCGGTTACGTGCAGCAGGGCCGACTCCGCGCGCTGGGGGTCACCAGCAAGCAGCGCGTGCCCCAGCTGAAGGGCGTGCCGGCGGTGGCCGAGACTCTGCCCGGCTTCGAGAACCTGGGCTGGTTCGGGCTGATGGCGCCCACCGGAACGCCGGCCGCGGTCATCGACAAGGTTTATCGCGACACGGTGACGGCACTGGCGGCGGAGGACTTGCGCAAGCGGTTCGAAGATCTCGGCATGGCGCCGGTTGGCAACACGCCCGCCGATTTTGCGAGAGCGATACGCGAGGAATCGGGACGCTGGGCCAAAATCATCCGTGCGCGCAAGCTCGAGGTGAACTAACCGGGCGAGGCTCCGGTCAGTTCCAGTGTCGGGTGTCGGGTGACGGGTGACGAGTGAAGGTCGATCTCAAACAGATCGAGGAGGCGAGCAAGGATCTCTACATCCGGGCCCTCAAGATACTCCCGCCCGATATCAAGCAGGGCCTCGAGCGGCTCGATGCGTCCGAGACGAGCGCACGCGCGAAGAAGGTCCTTGGCACCATCATCAAGAACGTCGCCGTGGCCGAAGCGACGGACAACCTCACCTGCCAGGACACCGGGGTGCCGATCTACAACGTCACCATCGGGCGCAACGTACAGGTCGATGGCGTCGATCTCGAAGCCGCGATCACGAGGGGCTGCGCCCGGGCCACGAACGAACACCCTCTGCGATCTTCCGTCGTGCACCCGATTACCCGCGTCAACGATCAGACCTCGTGCGGGATCCGCATCCCGGCGATCCATTTCAGCTATTCCGACCGGCCGGAAGAGCTGACGATACAGATGATCCCCAAGGGCAGCGGCTCGGAGAACAATTCCTGGCTCAAGATGGCAGTGCCGGCCGAAGGGGTGGACGCGATCAAGACCTTCGTCGTGGATTGCGTGCTCGATGCGGGCGGCAAGACCTGCCCGCCGACCATCGTCGGCGTCGGCATCGGCGGCAGCGCGGATCTCTGCGTCGCGCTCGCCAAGCTCGCCGCGATCCGCCCGCTCGGCACGCGCAGCGAGGACGCGGAGGGCGCGAAGCTCGAAACGGAGCTCACGCGCGCGGTGAATCAGCTGGGGGTCGGCCCGCAAGGGCTTGGCGGCGACTCGACCGCGTTCGCCGTCCACGTCGAGGTTGCGGCAACGCACATCACGATGAACCCGGTGGCGGTGAACATGCAGTGCCATGCCGCGCGCCGCGCCTCGGCGACGTTCACGCCGAAGGGCATGACCTACGGTTTTTGAATTGAACCGCCAAGACGCCAAAGAGCATTTGAATACAGGGATTGAACCGCCAAGGCGCCAAATGGCATTCAAAGGCGACGCAGGCAAGAGAAAATTCCTTGATTGAGTGTTCTTGAATGCAGTTTGGCGTCTTGGCGGTTAATTGGATCATCTGGTTCGAATGTTCTTCAATGCAGTTTGGCGGCTTGGCGGTTAATTGGTCCTTGCATGGTTCACTACGACTTCACAACGCCGGTGACGGAGGAGCAGACGAGAGCGCTCCGCGTGGGCGACACGGTCACGCTGAACGGCACGCTCTTCGGCATCCGCGACGCGACGCTCATCCACATGTTCGACCGCGGGCGCAGGACGCGCTTCGACCTGCGCGGCCACGCGCTGATCCACACCGCGCCCAACGTGCGATGGGTGGGCGAGACCAAGGCGACCCCGTCCGGTTACGCGCCGCTGTGCGTGGGCACCACCACCAGCGCCCGCATGGAACGCTTCACGCGCCCGCTGATGCGGGAATACGGCGCGCGCATCCTGATTGGAAAAGGCGGGCTCGGGGAAGTCTCGCTCGGCGCGTTCAAGGAGCTCGGGGGCGCCTACCTCGCGGTCATCGGTGGCGCCGCCGCGCTCGAGACCACCTGGGTCGAGGCGATAGAAGATGTGGACCTCGACGACCTCAATCCCGAGTCGCTGTGGAAGTTCCGGGTGAAGGGCTTCGGCCCGCTGCTGGTGGCGATGGATGCCCACGGCGGCAGCCTCTATACCGAAGTCAACGCGCAGGCGCGCTCGAAGCGCGCCGCCGCGCTCGCCTCCCTCGGCGTCAAAACCGGAAAATAACCGCCAAGACGCCAAACTGCATTCAAGATCATTCATTCGAGCAGGTCCCACGCTTTGTCTTTGAATGTACTTTGGCGCCTTGGCGGTTCAATATTGATCTGATCTTCTCGGCGGTTCGATCCGGTGCGTAGGCTCAAGACCGACATCCTCATCCTCGGCTCCGGCGGCGCGGGACTGTTCGCCGCGCTGCACGCGCACCAGGCCGACCCGTCGCTCTCCATCACGATCGCGGTGAAGGGGCTCCTCGGCAAGTGCGGCTGCACGCGCATGGTGCAGGGCGGATACAACGTCGCGCTGGCGCCGCAGGACTCGGTCGAGCGCCACTTCATGGACACGATCGAAGGCGGCAAGTGGCTCCCGGACCAGGACCTCGCGTGGACGCTGGTCACGGTCGCGATCGAGCGCATCCGCGAGCTCGAGAACGAGCTCGGCTGCTACTTCGACCGCAACCCCGACGGCACCATTCACCAGAAGGCGTTCGCGGGGCAGACCTTCGACCGCACCGTGCACAAGGGCGATCTGACCGGCATCGAGATCATCAACCGCCTCGCCGAGCAGGTGTGGGCGAGCGGCATGGCGCGGCTCGAGGAGCACCGCGCGGTGGAGCTCATCAGGAACCGGAGCGGCGACGCGCTCGCGGGGGTGCTGATGGTGGACGTGAGGAGCGGCGAGTTCGTGATGGTGCAGGCGAAAGCGGTGCTGCTCGCCACCGGCGGCGGCCCGACCATGTACAAGTACCACACGCCCTCCGGCGACAAGACGTGCGACGGACTGGCGATGGCGCTGCGCGCGGGCCTGACGCTGCGCGACATGGAAATGGTCCAGTTCCATCCGACGGGGTTGCTGGCGGGGCCCGGCACCCGCATGACGGGCACCGTGCTGGAGGAGGGCCTGCGCGGCTCCGGCGGCTATCTTCTGAACGGATCGAAGCAGCGCTTCATGCACGGCTACGACCCCAAGGGCGAGCGCGCCACGCGCGACATCGTCTCGCGAGCAATTTACGCCGAGATGCGCGCCGGCCGCACGACGCCCCATGGCGGCGTCTATATCAGCATGGGGCATCTCGGAGCGGAACGGGTGCGCCGGGAATTCAAGGGCATGGTCGAACGCTGCGCCGATTGCGGCTTCGATCTCGCCGGCGGGCTGGTGGAGGTGGTGCCGACCGCGCACTACATGATGGGCGGCGTCGTCTTCCGCGGCGACTGCACGACGGAGCTGCCGGGGCTGTTCGTCGCGGGCGAGGACTCGGGCGGCGTGCACGGCGCGAACCGCCTCGGCGGCAACGGCGTCGCCAATTCCACCGTGTTCGGCGGCATCGCGGGAGAGGCGATAGCGCCGTGGGTGAGACGCCACCCCGCGCTGCACGAACCGGACCAGGCGGCAATCGATGCCGCGATCGCGCGCGCCCGGGCGCCGCTCGGCAAGCCTGCGGGCGACCTCAACGCCATCCGCGAGAAGCTCTACGATGTGATGTGGGACGACGTCGGCATCGTTCGCGATGTCGCGAGTCTCAAGCGGGCGGAGGGGGCGCTCAAGGAGCTGGAGGCGCGGCTCGACGCCACCGGCGCAGGCGGGACGGATCTCGCCTTCAACCTCGCCTGGCACGACTGGCTCAATTTGAAGAATCTGCTGCTGGTCTCGAAGGCGATCCGCGCCTCCGCGATGGCGCGGGAGGACTCGCGTGGCGCGCACTACCGTTCCGATTTTCCCGACGTGCGCGATCTCGACCACTCGCGCTATGTCTGTGTCGGCTGGCGCGACGGCCGCTTCGAGATCTCCACGCGCCCCGTGGAATTCACTCGCGTCAGGCCGGGCGAAACCCTGCTGATGAAGGCGGCGGCGGCCTGACCGGCGGAGGGTGACAGGTGAAATTGGCTGTCGGTGAAGCGACGGCGCTTGCCGCGCGGGCGCTGAAGCGCGCGGGGGCTTCGCGAGCGACGGCGCAGGCGACGGCGCAGGCGCTGGTCGCGGCGGAAAGCGAAGGGCTGTCAGGGCACGGCCTGTCGCGCGTCGCGCTCTACTGCCAGCACCTGCGCGAGGGACGCGCCGACGGGAAAGCGAAGCCGCGGATCGTCAGGAAGAAGGGCGGCGCCTGTCTCGTGGATGCGGCGGGCGGCCTGGCGTTCCCGGCCTGCGCGCTGGCGGTCAAGGAAGCGGTGAAGCGCGCGCGGCGCTACGGCGTCGCGTTTGCCGGGGTCACCAACAGCCATCACTTCGGCGCCGCGGCCTATCACCTTGCGCCCGTCGCGCAGGCCGGTCTCGTCGGGCTCGCATTCACCAATTCGCCGTCCGCGATCAACGCCTGGGGCGGCAAGAAGGCGTTCTTCGGCACCAATCCCATCGCCGCCGTCTTCCCGCGCCGGGGCGCCGATCCGATCGTGGTGGACCTCTCGCTCACGGAAGTGGTGCGCGGCAAAATCATGCTCCACGCGAAGGAGGGGAAGCCGATTCCGCCCGGCTGGGCGGTGGACAAGGACGGCAATCCCACCACGGACGCCAAAGCCGCGCTGACCGGGAGCCTCTCCGCGATCGGCGGCGTCAAGGGAACGGCGCTGGCGCTGACGGTGGAGGTTCTCTCCGTCGCGCTGACCGGCGCCGCGTTCAGCTTCGAGAACGATTCCTACTTCGAGCCCGGTAACAAGCCCCGTATCGGCCACGCCATC
>DASWHI010000026.1:0-3446 GCA_036398235.1 Burkholderiales bacterium | reverse complement strand
GTTCACTTCCACGCGAATCCCGCCCGCGAGCAGGCAGCGGATGCCGGGCCCGCGGTGCACGTGCGTGTACGCGATGCCGCCCGGAGGAAAGTCCACGCGGTCGCAGCGCATCAGGTAGCCGCCCGGATCATTGAGCTCGAGTGCATGAGCAAGCGAGGGCTTTGAAGTCACGCCCTCGCCGGCAAACGCGACCGGTGTTTCGCCAACGGCACCGAGCTCCCAGCGCAGCAGCGTCGCGCCAGCGGCGCCCGCGATCAGCGTGACCGGGTCCCGACCGTGCCACGCGCTGTTCGCGGCAAGCCCGGCCGCCTGGGTGCGCGCCCGCACGATGGCGTCTCCGTCGCGCACGTAGAGGACTCGGTTGCAGCCGGGCAGCCGGCCTTCCACCTTCGGCCCGAGGCGGTCGGTGTGCAGGCTCAGCGTGAACACGCGTTCACTGCCTGGGGATCCGGGCGGTCTCGATTACCTTGCCCCATTTGACGATCTCGGAGGCGACGAGCTTGCGGAAGCCCTCGGGCGTGTCGGGGCGTGTGTCCACCGCGAGCTCCGCGAAGCGCTGCTTGACGTCGGGCATCGCGAGCGCCTTGGCGACCGCCTGGTTGAGTCGGTTGATGACCGCCTTCGGCGTGCCGCTCGGCGCTCCGAGCCCGTTCCAGGACATGACCTCGTAGCCCGGCACGCCCGCCTCGTGCACGGTGGGGATGTCGGGCAGGCCGGCAAAGCGGGTGCGGGTGCTGACCGCGAGCGCCCTCACGGCCCCCGCCTTCACCTGTCCCACCACCGGCGCGATGAACTCGAATACGAGCTGCACGCTTCTCCCGCGCAGCCCGGTCAGCACCGCGCCCGTGTTGGAAAACGGAACGTGCACCCAGTCGAGACCGGCCATGGACTTGAACAGCTCCGAGGAGAGGTGCTGCGTCGCGCCGATCTGGATGGTGCCGACGTTGAGCTTGCCCGGGTGCGCCTTCGCCTCGGCAATGAGATCCCGTATCGACTTGATCGGCGAGTCCGGGTTTACGAGCAGCACGATGCTGAAGGTGGCCATGGACGAGATCGGGGCGAAGTCGCGCAGCGTGTCGTAGGGCAGGGACTTGAACAGCGACATGCTGACAGCGTGCGCGTTGTTGAGCAGCAGCAGCGTGTAGCCGTCAGGGGCGGCCTTGGCCACGATCTCGCTCGCGACGATGCCGCCGGCGCCGGGGCGATTGTCGATGACGATCTGCTGGCCGAGCGCCGGGCCGATCTTCTGCGCGACCACCCGCGCCGTGATGTCGCCGACGCCGCCCGGGCCGAACGGAACCAGCAGGCGGATGGGCCGTACCGGATAGTTCTGCGCTGAAGCGGGTCCGGCGAGGGCCGCGACGACGGCAAGCACAACGGGTAGCGTCCAGGTTCGAAGCATGATGTCTCCCCGATTTTTTAAAAGCTGCCTCAGCAACGGGTCTCGCGCGACGTTAGCGCAACCCCGGTGACCGGTCAAACGGCCCGCGCTACCGCGTCCCGCTTCGGTACAGATATGATTGCTTCCAAGGACGGAGAGGAGCATCGATGGCAATCAGGCTTCGCAAGCTCTCGTACGCGCTCGGCGCGGAGGTGTGCGGCATGGACGTCGCTCAGCCCATGAGCGAATCGACCTTCGGCGAGATCTACCAGGCGTTTCTCGCGCACGGCATCCTGCTGTTCCGCGACCAGGACGTGACGCGCGAGCATCACATCGAGTTCAGCCGCCGCTTCGGCGCGCTCGACCGGCACGAAGCGCTGCCGCGCGACCGCCACCCCGAGTACCCCGAGCTGTTGATGGTCACCAACGAGCCCAAGCCGGACGGCAGCCCTTCCGATACCAAGTACACCGGCCGGCAATGGCATTCCGACATGTCGTTCACCACGGCACCCTCGCTCGGGTCGCTACTCAAGAGCTACGCGGTGCCCGAGGTCGGCGGCGACACGCTGTTCGCCAACATGTACCTGGCGTACGACACGCTGTCCGCCGGGATGAAGAAGCTGATCGCGGACGTGCACGGCATCCACCTCTCCGGCACGCGCAAGCTCGCGAACGACACGACCGGTGTCGTCCGCGCGGACGAACAGAAGCGCATCAACCCGCCGGTTGCGCAGCCCGTGGTGCGGGTGCATCCGGAAACCGGCAGGAAGGCGCTCTACATCGGGGAGAAGGTGAAGCGCTTCGACGGCATGACGGAGGAAGAGAGCCTGCCGCTCATCGACTACCTGGTGCGGCATGCCACGCACCCGGAATTCCTCTATCGCCACCAGTGGCGCAAGAACGACATCCTCGCCTGGGACAACCGCTGCGTGATGCACCAGGCGCTCGGCGACTTCGACGAGACGCAGCTGCGGCACATGGAGCGCACCACCATCCTCGGCACGCCCTCCGGCTACGTCGTTTTGTAGACGACGTCGTGCTCGCGCGCGTGCTCGCGCACCTTGAGCCCAAAGTCGTCACCGGGCCCCGCTTCCTGGACGGGCGCGTGGTTGACCTGCAATGAATCGACCCGCTGCTTGAAGTCGGTGGTGTGGCCGCGGATGTGGATGGTGTCGCCGACGCGCAGCCGCGCCGCTTCCAGCTTTACGACCGCGACCGCGAGATGGCTGAAGTAGTGGGTCACAACGCCGATGCGCTCGCCCGGGGGTGCCATGCTCGCCGGGCTGACTGGCGCCGGTCTGGGTGCCGCCGGCCGCGCTGCGGGCTTCGTCGACTTGGGCGCGGCGCGCCGGACCGGCGCCCGTTTTGCCGGCTTCCTTGCCGCCTTCTTTGCCGTCTTTCTGCGTGCTGCCGGCTTTCTTGCCGGAGCCTTCTTGCGCTTGGGCTTCGCTTTCTTCCTGACTGCCATCTGAGACCTCCCGGCGGGGACCCCGCCCGACTCGTAAGGAATAGCGTTCGTTACATGCTAATCCAGCCAGGGAGCGGTATCAAACGGCAGAGGCGACCGAATCCCCCCTAACCCCCCCTTTGTTAAAGGGGGGAGGCACGAATGTGTCGGGGGATTTGACGCTTACGCGCGCGGACGTCCGCCGCCGTGGCGGGACATGCCCTGCCGGCGGGGCGTGAGCAGATCGTCGGCGATCTTCTGCTGCTCGGCCGAGAGCGCTTCGTACAGGGGCTTTGCGGCCGCCAGCATCTCGGACTGCCTGGTGTAAGCCGCTGCGAGGCGCTGCTGCCCGCGCTCCATCCGCTTGATCGCCGTGGGCCGCGCACCCTTCTCGCGCCGGTCGGCGCCTTCGGTGCGCATCGCCTGCACCCGCTGGTCGGCATCGCGCGCGTGCTTGCGCAGCGTGTCCGCGAAGCTGTTCCACTGCACTTGCTGGGCGTCGGTGATCTTCAAGGCGGTCTTCAGGTAGGCAATCCGCGCCTCGACGCGCTCGCTGGGTAGACGGACCGCGCGTTGACCCTCGTGATGTCGTTGGGCGAAGTGCCGCGCCTGCGGCCC
>DASWHI010000025.1:0-3692 GCA_036398235.1 Burkholderiales bacterium | reverse complement strand
CGCCTCGAACAGCGCCGGGTGGGAGATGATGCCGGCGCCGCGCCCCGTCAACTCCTCGCTCGATTGCTCGAATACCTCGACGTCCCACCCTGCGCGCAGCAGGAGGTTCGCGGACAGCAGCCCGGCGAGCGAGCCGCCGATGACAAGAGCGCACG
This sequence comes from Burkholderiales bacterium, assembly GCA_036398235.1. GTDB lineage: Bacteria > Pseudomonadota > Gammaproteobacteria > Burkholderiales > SG8-41 > SG8-41. Next base: position 3,537 of record DASWHI010000025.1, on the reverse strand, counting down.
GCATGCCTCGATGTGACGGGTGGCGGCGATGGGAGCGAGTCGCGTTCGCAGAAATTCTAGCACCCGCAGGCCGCCGCCGCGGCCCGCTATTGACACTACCCCCGGGAAACGGGAATATCGCCCGAGAGCAACAACAATTTCCCGGAGCATCGTCTTTTCTTCTGGAGGGAATCATGAGACGAGTCATATTTGCAGCAAGCGCGTGCGCGCTGGCCCTGGCACTCGGGCCGGTTGGGTCCGCGGATGCAGCGACTTTCAGGCTGCGAATCGCCACCGGCCATCCCCCGGCGGTCGTCTACGCGGGCCAGATGAAGGATTACTTCCAGGTCGAGCTCAAGAAGCGGGTCGAGGCAAAGACCCAGCACAAGATCGAGTGGGTCGAGGGCTACGGCGGGTCGATCGTCAAGGTCTACGAGACGCTCGGCGGTGTGCGCGACGGCATCGTGGACATCGGCGGCTTCTGCTTCTGCTTCGAGCCGGCCAACCTGCCGATGCACGCGTTCCAGGTGATGCTGCCCTTCGGGCCGGTCGACCCGATCGACAGCCTGAGGACCGCGCAGGCCGTGTATGCGAAGGTGCCGTACCTGACGAACGTCTTCGAGGAGAAGTTCAACCAGAAGCTGCTCGCCCGCATCACCGACTCGAGCTACAACCTCGGCACCAACTTCGAATGGAAGACGCTGAGCGACCTCAAAGGCCGCAAGGTCGCGGGCGCGGGGCTCAATCTCAACTGGCTGAAATACGCCGGCGTGACCCCGGTGCAGAGCTCCCTGCCGGAGGCCTACACGAGCATGCAGACCCGCGTGTACGACGGCTGGATCATGTTCCCGAGCGCCTGGGTCAACCTCAAGCTCCACGAGGTGGGCCCGTACTACACGCTGATCGGCTTCGGCACGATCGTCTGGCACGGCCTCACGATCAATCTCAACACCTGGAAGCGCCTGCCGAAGGACGTGCAGGCCATCCTGGTCGCGACCGCGAAGGACTTCGAGGAGCAGGTGGGCAAGGTGAACCGCGCGCGCTACGAGAAGGACATCGGCACGCTGCGCGGGCTGATCAAGGTGAACTCGATTGACGCCAAGGTGCGCGCTGACTGGGCCAAGGCGTTGAGCGCGTGGCCGCCCACGATCGCCAAGGAGCTCGACGGCAAGGGCCTGCCGGCGACCCAGATCCTCAGGCTGACGCTGGACGCGGCCGAAAAGCAGGGCCACAAGTGGCCCTACCGCTACCAGATCAAGTAGAGGCCGAATTAGCGGCCGGAATGGTCTCGTCCCGACGCGGCACCGGCTGGCGCGATTGAGCCGGGCCGTGTCGGCCACTCGCGCGCGGTTGCGCCCGCACCGTCGCCGGTTGGCGCCCCCGGCGGGCTGACCGGCGGGCGCGCAGCGCGTCGGGCCCCCGCTTTCGTTTCTTGGAGCAATCCATGCCCTGGGTTCGCTACCTCATCCGATCCAGCGACCAGCTGTCGAAATTCCTGATGATTCTCGCCGCCGTCTGGGCGATGGGCCTGTCGGTGCTGATCGTGGCCGACATCATCGGCAACAACCTGGTGGGGCACGCTATCCCCGGCGTGCGGGAAATCGTGATCAGCTCGATCGTCATGATCGTCTACCTGCAACTGGGTTACGCCATCCGCAGCCATTCGATGCTGCGCGCCGACAGCCTCTTGCTCGTCATGCCGGTCATATTGCGGCGGATCGCCCTCGCCCTCGGCTACGCGCTAGGCCTCGTGCTTTTCCTCATGATCCTCCGGGGGACCATCAGCCCGGCGGTCTATGCCTGGACCACTTCCGAGTTCTGGGGAGAGGGCGCCCTGCGCGTGCCGGTGTGGCCCACCCGATTCATGATCCTCGTGGGCAGCGGGCTCGCCATCGTGAACTACGTGGTTGCCGCCCTGATCGACGTCCTCGGGTTGGACGAAGGCGGGCAAGCCCTCGGCGGAGTGGACGAGCGACGTAGTTAAGCCGGGAGAGCCAGGGGACCGGAGCCGTGTTCGAAGTCAATATCGCGGTCGTACTGCTCGTCAGCCTCATCATCATGGTGATGCTGGGCGTGCATATCGCCGCCGCCCTCGGCATGGCGAGCGCGCTGGGCGTCTACCTTGTCACCGGCAGCTTCGCCGTCGTCGAGCGCATGCTGGCGAGCACGGCCTACGAAGCCCTGCGCGACTATGTCTTCGCCGTCATTCCGCTGTTCATGCTGATGGGGGAGTTCATCGCCCGCTCGGGCGCGGTGACCGACATCTACCGGGGCATCAATCGTGGGCTCAGGCGCATCCCGGGGCGTCTCGCGCTCGCAACCGTGCTCGGCAACGCCCTCTTCTCGCTGGTGACGGGGGTGAGCATCGCGTCCGCCGCGGCGTTCTCGCGCGTCTCCTATCCGGAGATGAAGCGTCACGGATATCGCCGCAGCTTCGCTCTCGGCACCATCGCCGGCTCCTCCTGTCTCGGGATGCTGATTCCGCCGAGCGTGCTGATGATCGTGTGGGGCATCCTGACGGAGAAATCCATCGGCGCGCTGTTTCTCGCCGGGGTGATCCCCGGCCTCATGGTGGCGGGCTTGTTCTGTCTCTACATTCTCGGGGCAGCGATCCTGAAACCCGAGCTCGTGGGAGCGGGGCCGGGATCCGTGGAGAAGGCGCCGGCGGCGGGCGGAAACCCCGTGTCTGCCGCGTTACCGCCAGCGGACGCTTCCGAGGTGGTGGACCGATTCTCGCTGTGGACGAGCACGCTCGGCATCATGCTCGTCGTGGTGACGGTGCTGGGCGGAATCTGGTTCGGCTTTTTCACCCCGACCGAGGGCGCCGGCGCGGGCGCCTTCATCGCCCTCATCCTCGGCATCGTCAAGGGCATGCGCTTTCGCGACCTCATCGACTGCATCCTGTCCGTGGGACGGACTTCGGCGCCGATCCTGATTCTCCTCGTCATGGCGTCCCTCTACGCGCGCACGTTGGCCATGACGGGCGTGACCAACGCGATCCAGGACGCGTTCCTCGGTACCGGCCTCGGTCCCGCGCTGATCCTCCTCATCATGATCGGGATCTGGTTCGTGCTTGGCATGTTCATCGACTCGATCTCGATCATGCTGCTGACGGTTATCATCTTCGAGCCGATTGCCGTCGCGGTCGGCTTCGATTCGATCGCCTTCGCCGTGATCGGCATTCTGGCCATCGAGGCCGGTCTGCTGACCCCGCCATTTGGAATCCTGGTCTATACGGTCAAGTCGGCGATCGACGACAAGGACATTTCCATCTGGAGCATCTTCTGGAGCTCGACGCCGTACTGGATCGTCCTGCTGATCGCGGTGGTCCTGATCGCGCTGTTCCCGGGCATCGCGACTTTCTTGCCCAGGCTCATGTTCGGAGCCCCGTGATCAGTCGCGAGTGACGGGTAGCGCCGTTCAAAGACCCATGTAGAGCTTGTGGACGAGCTCGTTGTTCGAGAGCTCCTCGCGCGAGCCGCCCTCGTACTCGATCCGCCCGTGCACGATGACGTAGCCGCGGTCGGCGATGCGGATCGCCTGGTTGAAATTCTGCTC
>DASWHI010000024.1:0-2181 GCA_036398235.1 Burkholderiales bacterium | reverse complement strand
GACTCCGTGGACGCCGGGACGGAGCTGCCTCAGCGCGTCCGCTTCGTCGGTGAAGCTCATGGGCTCGAGCGCCGAGAGCACTGAGACTTCGAGCGCAACGCCGGAGAACTCCCCCGCCTCGAGCGGCGGAAAGCGCGGATCGCGGAACGCGGCCGCCACGGCGTTGGCCTTGACGTCCTCGACCAGCGCGCGGTGCGCACGCAGCGTTCCGACGCATCCTCGCAGCCTGCTGGCAAGCATGAGGGTGATGAAGGTCGCTCCGCTCGACTTCAGCCACGGAAGGTCATCGTCGGCGGCGTGGGCGAACCCGAGCCGGGCGGCGATCGCCGCCCGGGCGAGCGGCAGCAACACGCGCCCGGCGTCACCGGGCAGCGCCGGCGTGTCGGGAACCGTGTCGAAGCCCGATCCCGTGAGAAACACGAACGGGCTTACGATCGGGCCCGGGTCAACGGGCATCGGGCGCCGCCTCGTAGAAGGCGAAGGAGCCGTAGCCGACGACGCGGCTTTTGTCGCCCGCGGTGTCGCCGGAATTGCGTAGATCGATCAGTTCGGGCTTCATCGCGCGCCGGCGCGCAACGCAGGTGAGTCCCGTCACCGGCGTCGCCCCGCATGCCTGCTGGTGCGAGATGTCCGCTGCCAGCCCGAGGATGGCCTTGGCCGTCGCGCGGTCAACGGCCTGGGCATCGGCGTAGGAAAGGTAGTGGGAGAGGTCGGAGCTCACCACGATCAGCGTCTCGGGACCGCCCCACAGGACGTCCAGCACTGCGGCGACCTCCTCCGCGCCGCAATGGCCCACCGCCAGCGGCACCAGCCTGAATTTCTCGATCGCCGTCTGCAGGAAGGGCACATGCACCTCCAGCGAGTGCTCGAGCGCGTGGGCCTGGGCGCTCACCACCACCTGGGTCATGCCGCGCAGCGCCTCGACCGCATCGGCGTCGATCTCGACCGTGCCAAGCGGGGTGGCGAACGCGCTGCACCCGGGAAGCGCGAGCCCGCGCACCGCGACCCGATGCGTGGGGCCGAGCAGCACGACGCGCTTGATAGTCCTGCGCGCGGGAGCGAGCAGCGTGTAGACACTGGCGGCGATTGGACCGGAATAGACGTAGCCGGCATGCGGCGCGATGATGGCCTTCGGCACCGCGCGCTCGGGGGCGTCGTGCGCGGCGGCACCGAGCAAACCGGACAGCGCCTGCGCCAGCTCGCGGCTCTCGCCAGGATAGAACATGCCGGCGACAGCCGGCGCGCGCACCGATGGGAGTGACTGCGACATTTATCAAAGAATTATGCGCCCGGCGGCTCATTTTTCAAGTGCGGATGATGCAACACTGTTGCTGATAAAATCCCTGCATATACAGCGCCCTCGCCGCAACTTGTCCAAAGCTTACGCACTCGTTCCCGCCGCCGGCTCGGGCTCCCGCCTCGGAGCGGCGCTGCCCAAGCAGTACCTCGAGATCGCGGGACGGCCGCTGCTCTACCACTCGCTTCTAGCGCTCGCGCGGCACCCGCGCATCGAGCAGGTGTTCGTGGTGCTCGCGCAGGGCGACGACCAGTTCCGCCGCCACGACTGGCGTGAACTCGGAGCGCGGGTCGAGCCGTTGTACTGCGGCGGGGTGACGCGCGCATCGAGCGTGTTCAACGGGCTCCTCGCCGCGCGGGACTCCATCGCGGCGGCGGACTGGGTCCTGGTGCACGATGCCGCGCGTCCGTGCCTCGGGCGCGAGGAGCTCGATCGCCTTTTCGGCGAGCTCGAGGCGGACGATACCGGGGGCCTCCTCGCGGTGCCGGTTGCCGATACGCTGAAGCGCGCGAACCGCGACTCGCGCGTGGCGGCGACCGAGCCGCGCGACAACCTCTGGCTCGCGCAGACGCCGCAGATGTTCCGCTACCGGCTTCTGATCGGAGCCCTGCGCGCGGCGGATCCCGCGGCGGCGACCGATGAAGCGCGCGCGATCGAGGGGCTCGGCCTCAAGCCGAAGCTCGTGCTGGGCGATACGCGCAACATCAAGGTGACGTTTCCCGAGGACCTGCTCCTGGCGGAGCTGATCATCAGGGACCGCGAAGGAAAAACCGCCAGGACGAGGCCGGGCTCAAGATCAAGAAAACGAACCGCCAGGATCGCGAAAAAATCCAGAATCAGAACGAGATCCGGAAGATGATGAGGATAGGTCAAGGGTTTGACGC
>DASWHI010000023.1:0-5331 GCA_036398235.1 Burkholderiales bacterium | reverse complement strand
CGGCGCGAAAGTGCCGTACCAGGTATAGATCTCGAGGCTGGGGAAGCCCGCCTCCTTCATCGTCGGGACACCGGGAAACGCGGCCGAGCGCTCCCCGGTCATAACCGCCAGCATGCGCAGCCTGCCGCTCGCCACGTGCGGATGTGCACTCTGCAGCGCCGAAACCATCGCCTGCACGTGTCCCGCCATCGCGTCGATGATCGCGCCGGCGAAACCTTTGTACGGCACGTGCACGATATCGATCCCGGTCTCGAGCTTGAGCAGCTCCATGGCGAGGTGCTGAGGCCCGCCGTTGCCGGGCGAGGAATAGTGAAGCTCTCCGGGGCGTCGTTTGGCGAGATTGATGAAGTCCTTCAGCGATTTCACCGGCAGCTGCGGGTGGACGACCACGCCCAGCCCGCTGGTGGCGATCAGGGACACCGGCGCGAAGCTCTTGATGGGATCGTAGGGCAGATCGTGCCGCAGCGCCGGGGTCGTGCCGAAGGAGGTGGCGACGAACAGCAGCGTGTGGCCGTCCGGCGCGGCTTTCGCCACGTAAGCGGTCGCGATGGTGCCGGTCGCGCCCACCCGGTTTTCCGTGACGACGCTGACCTTCCAGCGCTCCGCGAGCTTCGGCCCGAACGCGCGCGCAAGGATGTCGGCGCCGGTGCCCGGCGAGTACGCCACCACGAACTGCACTGTTCGGCTCGGGTATGCGGCTTCCTGCGCGCCCACGGCACCGGGGCAAAGGCCGGCGGCGAGCCCCGCAAGCGCAAGGTGCCACCGCACTCGAAGTCTTTCTCGATCGGTCGTCATCCGCAGTCCTCCTCCAAGAATGCTGATCTACGTGCAGGGGCCTATTATGCAGAAAAATCCCCGCGCCCATGTAGACCCGCGCATTGACACCGGCCGACGGTCTTGCGACGCTTGGCGACCCGTGGATACTCAGGTCATCATCGTCGGAGCCGGGCCGGTCGGGCTGACGCTCGCCCTCGATCTGGGCCAACGGGGCGTGCGCTGCACGCTGATCGAGCGCAATGCAACCTCCATTCAGCTTCCCAAGATGGAACGCTGCAACGCGCGGACGATGGAAATCTACCGCCGGCTGGGGGTCGCCGAAAAAATCCGCGATGCGGGCCTGCCGCGCAACGCGCCCATGGACGTCTTTCTGGCGACGTCGATGTCCGGGCCGCCACTCGTCCGGTTGCCGTACCCGTCGGTGGCCGAAGCCAAGGCCGAGATTGCCGCGCACAACGACGGGCGTCCGCTCGAGCCGTATCAGCTGATCTCGCAGTACACGCTCGAGCCGCTGCTGAGATCGATCGTGGAAGCGCAGCCTTCCGTGACGGTGCGCTTCGGCTGTGAGCTTTCGTCGTTCACGCAGGATGCCGGCTCGGTATCAGCGCGCGTCAGCAGCGCAAAGGGGCCTGAAGAAACGATCCAGGCGGCGTACCTGGTCGGATGCGACGGAGGCTCCAGCACCGTCCGCAAGCAGCTCGGGATCCGGCTGCAGGGCGAAGGCAATATCCGGAACCTGAGACAGGCGCTGTTTCATTGCCCCGAGCTCTACGAGCGCATCCCGATGGGCAAGGGCCGGCATTACCACATCGCCGAGGGGCCGCTCTTTCCGTTCATCATCCTGCAGGACAGCACGCGCCACTGGACCCTCCACGCGGCGGCCTCCAGCGACGGGGAAATGGCGGAGATCTTCAGAAGAGCGCTCGACATGCCCATCGCGTTCGAGATGCTGTCCGTCAACGAATGGACGCAGCACCTGCTCTGCGCGGAGCGTTACGGCAACGGCCGCGTCTTCATCGCCGGAGACGCGGCGCACCTCGTCATCCCGACCGGCGGACTGGGCATGAATACCGGCGTCGGCGACGCGATCGACCTCGCGTGGAAGCTGGCGGCGGCGCTGGCGGGATGGGGCGGCCCGCAGCTCCTCGCGTCCTACGACAGAGAGCGCCGCCCCATCGGGATGCGCAACGTGAAGGTCTCCGGCGCCGCGATGAGCGGGCGGCTCAGCTGGCGCGCGGCGTATCACCCCGACATCCGCAAGAACTCGCCGGCAGGCGCAGCCATCCGTGCTGAAATGGCGAGCCGTTTCGACATCGAGCAGCGCAAGGTGACCGAGATACTGGGAATCGAGGCGGGTTATCGCTACGTGGGCTCGCCGCTGGTCTGGCCCGAGGACGGAGACGGACCGGATCCGGACAATCCCCGCTATGTTCCGACGACCTGGCCGGGTGCGAGGCTGCCACACGTCTGGCTGAACGACGGGGCGGCGTTGCATGATCGCCTGGGCCCGGGCTACACGCTGCTGCGCCTGGGCGGATCGCAAGCGGATGTTTCGGGCCTGGAGCGCGCATACGGGGCGATCGGGGCGTCGCTGGAGGTGCTCGACATCAGGGACGAGCAGGCGCGCGAAATTGCAGGCTTTGACCTGCTGCTCGTGAGACCCGACCTGCACGTCGCCTGGCGCGGGAACCGGCTTTCGGACGAGGCTGGAACAATCGCTGCCGTGGCGACCGGCCGGTTGTCGGCCGATATAATTCACTCGTCCCGGCGAGCTCTATCCCCTGAAACGCCTTAACCGATGATCTTCCGCCTTTCGCTGTTGATCGCCGTGGTCGGACTGTCTGGCTGCGCCAGTAACGAGGCGCCAGAACAGCCGCACCAGCCCAAGGCAAACGCCGCGTGGCGCTGGAGCCTCGGCGACGCGACCTTCATCACGCTGGCGGCGGGTGAAACGCGGCAGTTCAAGATCACCCCGGACCTGCAGACTTTCGGATTCCCGGAAGGAATCAGCTACTTCGTCGGACTTGCGCTCGCCCGGTCCGACGCGCCACGGACGCTCACGCTGCGCACACTGCCCCTCAACCCCATCCGGATCCCGGAGACGCATGTCTTCGTGCCGAGAGTGGCGGTCGTGGCCCCCGACGGCAGCGTGAGCCGGTATGTCGGGCTCGAGTTCAAGCCGAACACCCAGTGGATCGTCCCGCGGCTCATTGCCCGCAACACCGGCTGGCAGGGCAGCCTCACGCTCGCGCCCGGCGAGTCACGCATTGCCGTGTATACGGAGACGCTCCTCAGGCAAACGCTGCGCCTGCCGCTGCCGGAAGAGCCGGGCGGCTATTGGTACGTCCCCTCCGGGCCGACCGGCGTCATCGAGGTCACTCTCGATGGCGGCTGAGAGCGCCGACCTCGTCAGGCCCGCTCCGACTTGAGCCGCGCAAGCGCCTTCGCCCGCCACAGCGGCCAGGCGCGGTTGTAGTCCTGCACCGGGACCGATGCCTTGACTTCGGCTTCGTCCAGGCAGGTGATCCTCCCGCCGGGCCCCGCGATCAGCATCGCCTGCGCCTGCATCTGCGCGCTCATCTCCAGATAGATGCTGCGGCCCACGGCGCGCGGCAGGTTCTCCCCCACGATAACAGCGCCGTGCCCGCGCATCAGTGCCGCGGGCTTGCCCCCGAGCGTCTTCGCCAGGGCCTGCCCGAGATAGGGTGTCTTCACCAGCAGATCGGTGCCTTTCTGGGCGTCGCGGATCTCGAAGTTCGGCAGCCCGTCCCCGATAAAGGCCGCCATGTGGAAGATTGCGCGCATCTGCACCGTCGTGATGCTGAAGGGAACGACCGATTGCGAATGGCTGTGAACCACGGCAGTCACTTCCGGGCGCGTCTTGTAGATCTCACCGTGGATGAAGCGCTCGCGCACCGATTCGCGTCCGCGCGCGTCCTGCGGGTTGCTGTCGAGGTCGTATTCGATGATGTCGTCCTCGGTGACGAGCTCGGGCGCCCGGTGGCCGGCGAGAAAATAGCGGTTCGGGTCGCGCGGGGAGCGCACGCTCACGTGCCCGTAGGCGTCGATCACCTCGTGCTCCGCGAGTATCCGGTAGGCTGCGACCAGGTCTTCGAATTGACTCATGGTCTCGTCTCTCGTCTCTGGTTTCTGGTTTCTGGTCACGAGTCACCGGTCACTGCTGTTCGAGCGCCCGCCGCTTCCACGCCTTCCACGCGCGCCCGAGTCCGTAGCCTTCGCGCGCCTCGATCAGCCGCGCCTCCGCCGGGTCGAGGAACTTGATCGGTCCGCCCTGCGCCATGATCATGGCCTGCGCCTGGAGCTTGGCGTTCAGCGCGAGAAAGATGCTGCGCCCGACCACCCGCGGAATCGAAGGCCCGACCACCGTCGCGCCGTGCCCGCGCATCAGGACAGCCGGCCGGTCCGCGATGCTTCTCGCAAGCGCGCGCCCAAGCGCGGGGTCGCGGATCAGCATGTCGGTGATGCCTGCGGCGTCGCGAATCTCGAACACCGGGACGCCGAGCGCGATGAACGCCGCGCGGTGATACATCGGCTGCAGGGGAACGCTGATGACGCCGAACGGAATGACGGGCGGCGCGTGCGAATGGACGATCGCTTTCACGTCCGGCCGCGCCCGGTAGATCTCGCCATGGATGAAGCGCTCGGTGTAGAGGTCGCGCTCCATCACCTCCACCGGAACGCTGTCGAGGTCGAACTCGAGGATGTCGGCGGCGGTCACCAGCTCCGGCGCGAGCGAACGCGACAGCAGGAAGCGGTTGGGATCTCGGTCGTGGCGCACGCTCACGTGCCCCCAGCCGTCGAGCACGCCCTCCTGCGCGAGGATGCGGTTCGCCGCGACCAGGTCCTCGATCAGCAGTGGGTCCGCAGGACCCGCTGAAGACGGGTGACCGGTTGTGCGTGACTCGCTACTCGTGGCCATTTATCTGCTCAGTTCCCGGGTTTGGTTCGATTGCGCCGTTATTTCCGTCGCGCCCTCGCCGCACTTTTTGCGGCCGGCGCGGCGGTCAAGCTCAGCCTCAGCATCCTCAGCGCGTTCCCATAATAAACCTTGTTGCGGACCGGCTGCGCGAGCTTGAGCGAATCGATCGCCCGGATGCTCTCGCGGATGAAGACGGGCCCGCCCTCGGGATCGAACGGACAGTCGGTGCCGAACAGCACGCGGTCGGCGCCGAAGAACTCGAGCCCGCAGCGGATCGCCGGCGCCGAGCCGTTGACCGCCGTGTCGCCGTAGAACATCCTGAAATAATCGAGCGGCCGTTTTCCGAGCCGCTTCAGCAGCGCGCCGTAGTCCTCGTCGGAGGTGCGCGCGCCCATCTGGTCCATGCCGAGACCGATGCGCGCGTCGAAGTACGGCGCCATTGCGCCGAGGTGGTGCGTGATGATCTTCAGCTCGGGCAGCTTCTGGAGCATTCCCGAGAACACGATGCGCGCCATGCAGGCGCTCGTCTCGTAGGGCCAGCCGAACAGCCACCAGATCTCGTATTTCGACTTGCTTTCGCCCGGGTAGTCGACGAATTTCGAGGTGCGCACCGG
>DASWHI010000022.1:0-2653 GCA_036398235.1 Burkholderiales bacterium | reverse complement strand
GATCGCGAGCCACGATCCCTTGAGCGAGCCATGCGCCTCGATCGCCTCCCGCGCATAGTTCGAGCAGGTGGGGTAGAAGCGGCATTGCGCGCCGAAGAACGGGGACAGCAGCAGCCGGTAGCCGTCGATCAGCGCGAGCAGGACGGTTTTCATCGCCGGGAGTATATCGCGCGCCGGCTCTAATGCAACACGGTTGCGAGAGCGCGCGCGCCGTGATCTAATGGCGGCCATGACGCAATCCTTTCACGATCGCGCCGAAACGATAGTGCGGCGCACCGGCGCGCGCGTGACGCGCCAGCGCGTCGAAGTGCTGGCCGTCCTGCTGGCGGCCCGTAGTGCACTCACCCATCGTGAGGTCGAATCGCGCGTGAATGGCGGCGCGGGAATGGACCGCGTGACGGTTTACCGGGTGCTGGAATGGCTCACGGCGCACTCACTCGCACACCGGATTGCAGGCGAGGACCGCGTGTGGCGATTCAATGCTGCGGACGAGGCGCACGCGCAGCGGCACGCGCATTTCAAGTGCAACGACTGCGGCGAGGTGATCTGCCTGGACAAGTCGGCAGCGGCACGGAGCATCCCGCTGCCGTCCGGCTATCGCTCCCAGGAGATCGAGCTGACCGTGAAGGGCCTGTGCGCCGGCTGCGTTCCGACGCGGGCGGGCCGGCACCGGCCGCAAGGCCACGCGCAACACCGGCATTGACCCTCGATGCGGACGCGGCGATTCTGCGCGGCGCATCGCATCGATTTGAGCGGCCCACCATGACGACATTTGCCTACATTCTCGCAGCCGCGCTCGCCGCGGGTGTGCTTTCGACGATCGCTGCCGCAGCAACGCTGGCACTGCATTCGGGCTGGATCTCGCGGCTGGTGTCCTTCGCGGTCGGTGCGCTGCTGGGTGCGGTATTTCTCGAGCTCCTGCCCGAAGCGCTCGAGGGCGGAAGTGCCGCCCAGGTGATGGGCATCGTGCTGGTCGGCTTGCTCGTTTTCTTCCTGCTCGAAAAACTCGTGCTGTGGCGGCATGCGCACGGTCACGAGGAGCATCGCGCCGACGGCGAGGAGTCCGAGCACGACCACGCGTTACACGGGCGGGGGGCTGCGACGGCAGGAACCGATGGCGGACGCTCGGGCATCATGATCCTGATCGGCACCAGCGTTCACAACTTCTGTGACGGCATCGTGATCGCCGCGTCCTTTCTCGTCACCTTCCAGCTCGGTGTGGCGGCGACGCTGGCCATCGTCGCGCACGCGGTTCCGCAACACGTGGGCGATTTCGCGGTGCTCGTTCACTCCGGCTTTCGGCGAGCTCGTGCATTCGCCTACAACATCACGGCCGGCTTTGCGACGATCGTCGGCGCGCTTGCCGGTTATTTTGTTTTCGCCGACGAGCCGCAGGTGCTGCCCACCGTGCTTGCGGCGGCCGCGGCGAGCCTGCTTTATGTCGCGGTGGCCGATCTGATCCCGAGCCTGCACCGCCGCCCGGAACCCCTGGAGACGGCCAAGCAGATGCTGCTGATCGGGCTTGGCATCGCCGTCATCGGCGGCGTGGGTGAGCTTCTCCATTGAATTGTTTGCGCTGCCGACAGGGGTCGTGATGGAGGATGACACGTGTTTGACTTGCGGAACTTGAGGCACGCCTATGACGGGGCCGAAGTACTATCGGCTGACCGACGCCGTCGCGGTCGCCCAGTAATCCCCGTTTTCCAGGGCGGTGCGCGGTGACTGCACGCGCGGTCGAATCCCGCCGCCGGCGCGCCGGCCGTGCGCTCGCCGTCTTCTTCCTTGGCAGCATCGCGGTGCACGCGGCGGTGCTGGTGGTGCTGCCGGGACCGGGAAATGATCGCGAGCTGCCGCATGCCGCCGCCCTCGAAGTGCTGCTGCTGAAAGCCGACGAACTCGCCGTCTCCCCTCGCGAGCTCGCCGCGCCGCCGATTCCTCTGCCGCCCCGGACCCAAGTCCGTCCGGTCAAGGCTCCACCGGTGCTGCAGGACAGGCAGGGCACGCCGGTTGCGGTGACGTCCGAATCCCGCGAGATGGAGAGCGCCTCGTTCGCGGGCGAGCCCGCTGCGGTTCCGGAACGGACGGTCGCTGCACACGAGCCGGCAAATGCCGGCGCAGCTGCCCTGCCGCCGGCCAGTTCCAGCGCCGCATACCTGCGCAACCCGGCGCCGCGCTATCCGCTGGCCTCGAGGCGCGCCGGGGAGCAGGGGACGGTAACGCTGCGCGTGCGGGTGACGCCCGAAGGCCTAGCCACGCGCGTGGCAGTGGAGCGTTCGAGCGGCTCGCCGCACCTCGACGCCGCCGCGCTGGAAGCGGTCAAGGCCTGGCGCTTTACGCCTGCCCGCCGCGGAGCGGATGCGATCGAGTCCTGGATGCTGGTGCCGATCGTCTTCCGGCTCGAAGGGTAAGCCGGGACTCCAGTCACCGCGTCAGGACGAAGGGCCTCACCCCGAGCGACTGGCTGATGCGGTCGGCATCGCGCCGCGCCTCCGCTTCCCGCGGATACGGCCCGGCGTGCACGCGGTAGAGCCCGTCGCGGCTGAAGACATGCAGCGCGGCTGCGAGCCACTCGATCTGGAGCTTCATCCGCGCGAGGAAATTTTCCGCGTTCTCCCTTGAGCCGAATGCGCCGAGCTGCAGGTAGACGCCGCCG
>DASWHI010000021.1:0-4066 GCA_036398235.1 Burkholderiales bacterium | reverse complement strand
ACGCGCTCGCCGGCGCGCAGGTCATCCAGCGACTTGCCGGACAGCTTTCCGTACTCGGGGAACTTGCGCACCGCGAAGTTGACGTCGCCGCTTGCCGCGCGGTAGGCAAGGCCCCGCTGTTCGAGCACGGCGATCATCTTCTGCATGCCCGCGACGTGCTCCGTCGCCCGCGGCTCGAAGTCGGGCTTCTGCACCCCGAGTGCCGCGCTGTCCTCGTCCATTGCCGCGATGTAGCGCGCAGTGAGCGCCGCGATCGACTCGCCGTTCTCCTGCGCGCGCTTGATGATCTTGTCGTCGATGTCGGTGATGTTGCGCACGTAGGTCACCTGGTAACCGGACGCGCGCAGCCAGCGCTGCACCACATCGAACGCCACCAGCATGCGTGCCCCGCCCATGTGGATGTGGTCGTAGACCGTCATGCCGCAGACGTACATGCGCACCCGGCCGGGCGCCAACGGTACGAACTCCTGCTTTTCGCGAGCCAGGGTGTTGTAGATTTTCAGCATGGTCCCGCCCGTCGCGCGCTCGCGCCGGCGTGCGAGCCGCCCTCCCCCCGATCAAAGCTACCTGCGGCGACAGCAGGCCACTGCCGGCAGGCACGCAAAATTACGCAGTTTGAATTGCCCGGGGTTCTTGGTAAAATTTCTAGGATTATTTCGCTAACCCACTGAAATTCTGGGAAAGTATAGCACGATGCCCCGCTCTGCCTTATGCTTCGCCGGGATCGCTGGAACCGTCGCCGCCGTCCTGCTCGTCTCGGTTCCAACGGCGGCTCAACGCGACGCGCTGCAGGAAGCGAATCAGCTGTTCAGGGAGGGCCAGTACGAGCGCGCGCTCGAGCGCGTGGAGGCCCACCTCAAGACCACTCCCCGGGACGCGCGTGGGCGCTTCCTCAAGGGACTGATATTCGCGGAGCAGCGCAAGCCGAACGAAGCGATCAAGGTGTTCACGGAGTTGACCCAGGAGTTCCCGGAGCTGCCGGAGCCCTACAACAATCTTGCGGTGCTGTACGCGTCGCAGGGTCAGTACGAAAAGGCGCGTTCGGCGCTCGAGATGGCAATCCGCACGCATCCCAGCTACGCCACCGCGCACGAGAACCTCGGGGACATCTACGCCAAGATGGCGAGCCAGGCCTATGACAAGGCGCTGCAGATCGACAAGGCCAACTCCCCGCTCCAGACCAAGCTCAACCTGATCAAGGATATCTTCGTGGGCAGCTCGCGCCCGCCGAAGCCCGAAGGCACCAAGCCGGAGTCAGCCAAGCTCGCCGTCGCAGCCCCCGTGCAGAAACCACCAGCGCCCGTCACGCAGCCGCAACAGAGCGCGGCGCCCGCTCCCGTCGCAGCCAAGCCCGCTCCCGCCAAGCCCCAGGCCAAGCCCGCCGCCAAGCCGTCCGGTAATCCCGAGGAGGTGCTGAACACGGTCAGCCTGTGGGCTAAGGCATGGTCGGAAAACGATGTGGGAGGCTATCTCGCGCATTACGCTACGGATTTCAAGACGCCCAATGGCGAGCCCCGCGGCAGCTGGGAGGCCCAGCGCAAGGCGCGCATCGCCAAGCCGCGCAAGATCCAGGTGGACGTCGAATCGCCCAAGGTCGTGTTCAACGATAACGGCCGGGTGACGGTGACCTTTCGCCAGCATTACCGGTCGGATGCCCTCAATGTCACCAGCAGCAAGACGCTGGTGATGGTCAAGGCGGGAGACCGGTGGCTCATCCAGCTCGAGAAGGTCGGCGGTTGAAGGCGCCGGACCTGATCGGCTTGCGCCCGCTTCGCTACGCGTTTGCGGCGCTGCTGCTGGTGGCGGTTGGCGCCTGCGCGCTCGTCATGAACGGCCGCTCCGGTCAGGCGGTGTCTGCACCGACCGCGGTCTCCGCCCCGTCGCTCAAGACAGAGGAAGCGGCGAGCGGACCCGAGGCGCTGCTGTCGAGGACGCTGCACGAGGTCGGCAACCACCGGCTCGACGCCGCCGCCTCCGAGATCGACAAGGCCATCCGGGATTATCCCAATTTCCGGCTCGCGCACCTGATCAAGGGCGATCTCCTGCTCGCCCGCGCGCGGCCGCTCACCACGGTTGGCAACGCATCGGGCGCGCCGCTCGACCGGCTCGAGGAGCTGCGCGCGGAAGCTCGCGCCCGGCTCGCACGCATCCAGCAGCAGCGCCCGGTCGACCTCGTGCCCCGCTACGTGGTGCAGATGCATGGGGAGCAGCGGCACGTCCTGGTGGTGGACACCGCCCGGTCCACGCTCTACGTGTTCGAGAACCGCGGGGGCGAGCCGCGCTACGTCACGGACTACTACGTCAGCATCGGCAAGAACGGGATCGACAAGTTCCGCGAGGGCGACAACAAGACGCCGCTCGGGGTCTATCACGTGACCGGCCGCATCTCGCGCGAGAGGCTGAACATCGACTACGGCAGGCGTGCCGAGCAATACGGCATCGGCGCGCTGCCGATCAGCTATCCCAACGAATGGGACCGCCGCGAGGGCCGCAACGGCCACGGCATCTGGCTGCACGGCGTGCCCTTCGACACCTACAGCCGGCCGCCGCTCGCGAGCAACGGCTGCATCGCGCTCACCAACGAGGATTTCACGGCAATATCCCGGGAGGTGCAGATCGGGCTCACGCCGGTGATCATCGCAAACGGCGTGGACTGGGTCGCGTCCGGGGCCGGCGCGGCCTTGCGCGAGGAGCTCGCGCAGCGGGTCGAGAGCTGGCGCCGCGACTGGGAGAACCGCGACACGGAGCGATACCTCGCGCACTACGCCAGCAATTTCTCGACCGGCAAGGTGAGGCTTGCCCAGTGGTCCAGGCAGAAGCGCAAGGTCAACACGGGCAAGACCTGGATCCGGCTCGACCTCGACAAGGTGAGCATCTTCGCCTACCCGGGCCGGGACGACCTGGCAGTGGTGACGTTCGACCAGAATTACGCGAGCAACAATCTCGTCAGCCAGATGCGCAAGCGCCAGTACTGGATACGGGAAGACGGTGTGTGGCGCATCCTCCACGAAGGCACTGCTTGAGAACCGTGACCGGTGACCCGTGCCTGTCCTGAGCGCGGTCGAAGGAAACGGTGACCGGAGCGCTCGTTTGACTCCTTCCTACGACTCCGTGACGAGAACCCTCGCTTTCGCGGTCGTCTTCCTCGCGTCGTTCGCGGCCGGCGCTGCCAATCCGCAAGTCGAAATCAAGACCAGCATGGGCACGGTAGTGATCGAGCTCTACCGCGACAAGGCGCCGCTCACCGTCGACAATTTCCTGCAGTACGTGAAGGACCGCCACTACGACGGGACCCTCTTCCACCGGGTCATCCCCGGGTTCATGATCCAGGGCGGCGGCTACGGCCCCGATTTCGGCGAGAAGCCGGCGCGCAAGCCGGTGCGCAACGAAGCCGGCAACGGCCTCAGGAACGAGGTCGGGACGATCGCGATGGCGCGCACGTCCGATCCGCATTCCGCGACCGCCCAGTTCTTCATCAACGTCGCGGACAACGAGTTTCTCAACTTCCGGTTTCCCACGGAGGAGGGCTACGGCTACTGCGTGTTCGGGAAGGTGGTGAAGGGTATGGACGTGGTGAATCGCATCGTGAAGGTGCGCACCGGCCCCGGTCCGGGTGGACACAGCAACGTGCCGTTCAAGCCCGTCGTCATCGAGAGCGCCCGCTTCATCGACACCGCCGCGAAGCCGGCAGCCAAGTAATCGTCATTTCGTCACTCCGTCACTTCCTCATTTTCATATGATCAAACTGCACACCAATCACGGCACCATCACGCTGGATCTCGACGAGAAGCGCGCGCCCGCGACCGTCGCCAATTTTCTCGAGTACGCGAAGAGCGGGCATTTCGGCAACACGCTCTTTCACCGCGTCATCAACGGCTTCATGATCCAGGGCGGCGGGTTCGAGCCGGGCATGAAGCAGAAGCCGGCGCGCGCGCCGATCCGGAACGAAGCCGACAACAAGCTCAAGAACGCCGCCTACACGATCGCGATGGCGCGCACTTCCGACCCCCACTCGGCGACCGCCCAGTTCTTCATCAACGTCGCCGACAACGCCTTTCTCGACCAC
>DASWHI010000020.1:0-13564 GCA_036398235.1 Burkholderiales bacterium | reverse complement strand
GTACGGCTCGCGCACCGCGCTCATGGTTGGGCTCGGAGCGTCTCTTCTCGGAGGGATACTGGGCTCGCTGATCGGGGTCGCGAGCGCCTATTTCGGCGGCCGGATCGATCTCATCGTGCAGCGCATCATGGACGTGTTCTTTGCCTTCCCGGTGATCATCCTGGCCCTCGCCGTGGTGGCGGTGCTCGGCACCGGGGCAGGCAACGTCGTCCTCGCCATCGCCACGCCGATGGTGCCGCGCTGCGCGCGCGTCGTGCGCTCGAGCGCGCTTGCGGTGCGCGAGATGCCCTATGTCGACGCCGCGCGTGCCTCCGGCTACGGCCATCGCCGTATCATCCTGCGCCACATGCTGCCCAACGTCATGGCGCCGATTCTCATCATGGCGACCGCTTTCCTCGGCGAGGCGATCCTGCTCGAGGCGTCGCTTTCCTTCCTCGGCCTGGGCGTGCAGGAGCCCACCGCGGCCTGGGGCCTGATGCTGCGCGGCGCGGCGGTCGAGTTCGCCGAATCGGCCCCCTGGATGGCGATCTTTCCGGGAATCGCGATCAGCCTCGCCGTGTTCGGCTTCAACCTTTTCGGCGACTCGCTGCGCGACGCGCTCGATCCGCGCCTGCGCACCCAGTAGATTCAGATCGCGCCGGCGGCGCGCAGCTCGTCGATTTGCGTCCTCGTGTAGCCGAGCACGCCCTGCAGGACTTCCTCGGTATGCTGGCCGAGCAGCGGCGGCGGCACGCGGTGCTCCACCGGCGTCGCCGAAAACCGCATCGGGCTGCGCACCAGCGATACCTTGCCCGCCGCCGGATGGGGCAGCTCGAACCTCAGGCCCCGTGCCAGCGCCTGCGGCTCGCGGAACACCTGCTCGATGGTGTTGATCGGCCCGTTCGGCACGCCGGCCGCTTCCAGGGCATCGACCCACTCGCGGGTGCTGCGGTGCGCGACGAGCGGCCCGAGAATCGCATCGAGCTCGACGCGGTTCTCGATCCGCCTGGCGTTGGTCGAGAAGCGCGCGTCGGCGACCAGCTCCGGGCATTTCGCCACCTCGCAGAACTTGCGGAACAGGTTGTCGTTGCCGCACGCGATGATCACGGCTCCGTCGGCGGTGCGGTATGCCCCGTAGGGCACGATGTTCGGATGCGCATTGCCCAGCCGGCCGGGCGAGACGCCGCTGGCGAGATAGTTCGCCGCCTGGTTCGCGAGCACCGCCACCTGGGTATCGAACAGCGCCAGATCGAGGTGCTGGCCCCTGCCGCTTTGCGCGCGGTGCACCAGCGCCGCGCAGATCGCGATGGTGGCGTACATCCCCGTCATGATGTCGGCGATCGGCATGCCAGCCTTCTGCGGCCCGCCGCCGGGCAGGCCGTCGCGCTCGCCGGTGATGCTCATCATGCCGCCCATGCCCTGGATCATGAAATCGTATCCCGGGCGCTCGCGGTAGGGGCCGGTCTGCCCGAAGCCGGTGATCGAGCAGTACACGAGCCCCGGGTTGAGCGCGGCGAGCTGCGCATAGCCGAGCCCGTAGCGGGCGAGATCGCCGACCTTGTAGTTCTCGAGCAGGACATCGCTTTGCCTGGCCAGCTCGCGCACGATGCGCTGGCCCTCGGGCTTGGAGAGGTTGACGGTGATCGATTTCTTGCCGCGGTTGGCGCAGCCGAAATACGCCGACTCGCCGGTGTCCTTGCCCTCGGCATTCTTCAGCCACGGCGGGCCGAAGGCGCGCGAGTCGTCTCCGCTTCCGGGCCGCTCGACCTTGATCACCTCGGCGCCGAGATCGGCGAGGTTCTGCCCCGCCCACGGGCCCGCCAGCACGCGCGTGAGGTCGAGAACCCGGATATTCGCAAGCGCGCCGCTGCTCATTTCAGAAGATGATAGATCAGCTCGGCGAATCCGGCCCCCGAGGCCTGCGGCGTGACGTACTTCGGCGCCGCGGCGAGCCGCCCCTGGAAGCGACGCACGTTGGCGACGCCGACCGAGTTCTCGAAGAAGCCGAACATCGGCGCGTCATTGGGCGAGTCGCCGGCGAACACTACCTGACGGTTGGCCGCGCCGAGGTCCACGCCGAAGCGCTCCGCGAACAGGCGCTGCGTCATGGCCAGCTTGTCGTAGCTGCCGAACCAGCCATTGACGTGGATCGAGCTGATGCGCGCGGTGAGCCCGGCCTGCCGCATGAGCTGCGCGATGCGCTCGGCGGCCTCGAGCGGCAGCGGCGGCACGTCCTCGCAGTAGTCGATCGCGAGATCGGTCTCGCGATAGGGCTGGTCGGAAGCGAGTGCGGTGCCGGGGACGTGCGCGAGGATCTTCCCGGCCAGTCCCGCCAATTGCTCGCGCCTGCGTGCCCGGGTAGCCGCATCATCGAGATAGCGCTTGTGCAGCCGGCCCTGGTCGTATACGAAGTAGAAAGCACCGTTCTCGCCGACCACCGCGTCGATCGGCCACATGCGCGCGATATGGTCGCACCAGCCTGCCGGCCGGCCGGTGACGGCGACTACGCGCCTGCCGGCGACCTTGATCCGCTCCAGAGCGGCGTAAGCCGCGGCGGTGAGCTTGCCGGCAGTGGTCAGCGTGTCGTCGATGTCGAAGAGCAGCGCGGTGACGCCGCTCGCTTCGAGCTCCGCAAGCGGCTTCATCGTCCCATCACCTGCGCCACGCGGCTGCGTTCGGCTTCGCTCATGTGCAGCGCGCACTTGGTGCGGCGCCAGAGGACATCCTCGGCAGTGCGCGCCCATTCGCGCTCGACGAGGTAGCGCAGCTCGCGTTCGGTGAGCCCTGCGCCGTAGTGCTCGCCCAGCTTCCCGTCGCCCAGCACCTGCTCCGCTAGCGCGCCGTGCCGGCGGAAGATGCCGCGCAGCCAGGGCCGGGGCAGGTCGCGGTAGCGCTCGAACAGGGCCGCCTGCGCCGTTTCGCGACTCGCGTATCCGCTGCCGGGCAGCGCGGCGCGCGCGGTCCACGGGCCGCCCATGCCCGGAAAGTAGGGCCCGAGCTTCTCCAGCGCCTGCTCGGCGAGGCGCCGGTAAGTGGTGATCTTGCCGCCGAACACCGACAGCACCGGCGCCGCGCCCGACGCATCGTCCAGGCGCAGGGTGTAGTCGCGCGTGATCGCGGAGGGGTCGGCCGAGCCGTCGTCGTAGAGGGGCCGCACCCCCGCGTAGCGCCAAACGACTTGCTCGGGCCTCACCTCGCGCGCCAGGTACCGGTTGACTGCCCGGCACAGGTACCGGACTTCGTCTTCGCTCGCCTGCACCGGCCCGGCATTCGCCTCGAGCGGCACGTCGGTCGTGCCGACGAGCGTGAAGCGCTCCTCGTACGGGATCATGAATACCACGCGCCGGTCGTCGTTCTGCAGGATGAACGCGTGCTCGCCCTCGTAGAGCCGGGGCACCACGATATGGCTGCCCCGCACCAGGCGGACGTTGTCGCGCGAAGGCTGGTGCAGCCGCTCGTTGAGCACCGCCTTCACCCACGGGCCCGCAGCGTTGACAATCGCCCGCGCCGCCACTTCCAGCGCGCCGTCCGGCCCGCGCAACTGCGCCCGCCAGAGTGCGCCTTCGCGCTTGGCCGCGATGCATTCGGTGCGCGTGCGGATTCTTGCTCCGCGGGACCTGGCGTCCCGTGCGTTTACCACGACGAGGCGGGCATCGTCCACGCAACAGTCGGAGTAGATGAAACCGTGCCGGTATTCCGGCTTCAGCCCGGCCGAATAGGGCGGGCGGTCGAGCCGCACCGCATGCGAGCCGGGGAGCCGGGTCCTGCGGCCAAGGTGGTCGTAGAGGAAAAGACCGGTCCGGATCATCCAGCGCGGCCGCAACTCGGGCACGTGCGGCATGATGAAACGCACCGGGCGGACGAGGTGAGCCGCGATCCTGAGCAGCACCTCGCGCTCGGCAAGCGATTCCGCGACCAGCCGGAATTCGAACTGCTCGAGGTAGCGCAGCCCCCCGTGTATGAGCTTGCTGCTCGCGGAGCTGGTATGCGCGCCCAGGTCGTCTTTCTCGACCAGCAGCACGGAGAGCCCCCGCCCGGCCGCGTCGCGCGCGATCCCGACGCCGTTGATGCCGCCGCCGATGACCAGCAGATCGTAGCTATCCATGAATGAAGAAGGGGCAGCCTGCGCTGCCCCTATTTTGCCCCCGCGCGTTGAACGGCGCTGCCGCTGCGAGTCCGTGGCCCCGGAGATACGGCTCGTCCGTTCGAACGCGCGGAGATAAACCGGCGCCGTCAGGCGTCCGGATTTATCACTTCTTCTGCCGCAGCTTCCGGATTGCAGCAAGCTGGGCGGCGAGGCTCGAGACTTCCGCCTCGACCGCTGCGACCTCCTGCTTGTCGCGCGCGCTGCGGCGCGCTTCTTCGGCCCGCTGCAGAGCCTCGTTCGCCTTGGCCTCGTCCAGGTCGTGGCCGCGAATGGCAGTGTCAGCGAGCACCGTGATCACCTTGGGCTGCACCTCGAGTATCCCTCCCGCCACGAATATCAGCTCCTCGGCGCCGCCGCCCGCCGGCAGGATGCGCACTGCTCCCGGCTTGATACGAGTGATGAGGGGGGTATGCCGCGGGTAGATGCCGAGCTCGCCTGCTTCTCCCGGCAGTACCACGAACTCCGCCTCGCCCGAGTAGATACTCTCCTCGGCGCTGACGACGTCGATGTGGATGGTATTGGCCATCACTTCTTCTCCGGCGGCGCGGCACGACCCTTGGCCGCAGCAGCCCCCTTAGGCGCCACGGTGTCCTTGGACGCCGAGCTTTCCTTGGGCGTGGTTTCCTTGGCCGCGGAATCTCCCGCGGGCTCCAGCGTCTTTGCCTTTTCGAACGCCTCTTCGATCGTGCCGACCATGTAAAAGGCTTGTTCCGGGAGCGCGTCGCACTCGCCCTCCACGATCATCTTGAAGCCCTTGATGGTGTCTTTCAGCGCCACATACTTCCCCGGCGAGCCGGTGAAGTTCTGCGCCACGGTGAAGGGCTGCGACAGGAAGCGCTGGATCTTGCGTGCGCGCGCCACTGCGAGCTTGTCCTCGGGCGCGAGCTCGTCCATGCCGAGGATCGCGATGATGTCGCGCAGCTCCTTGTAGCGCTGCAGCGTCGCCTGCACCGCGCGAGTGGTGCCGTAGTGCTCCTCGCCGATGGTGTTCGGGTCCACTTGGCGCGAGGTGGAATCGAGCGGGTCCACCGCGGGGTAGATGCCGAGCGACGCGATGTCGCGCGACAGCACGACGGTCGCGTCAAGGTGGCCGAAGGTGGTCGCGGGTGACGGGTCGGTCAGGTCGTCCGCAGGCACGTAAATCGCCTGCACCGAGGTGATCGAACCCGTCTTGGTCGAAGTAATGCGTTCCTGCAGCCTGCCCATTTCCTCGGCCAGCGTCGGCTGGTATCCCACGGCCGAGGGCATGCGTCCGAGCAGCGCCGAAACCTCCACCCCGGCGAGCGTGAAGCGATAGATGTTGTCGATGAAGAGCAGGATGTCACGACCTTCGTCGCGGAATGCCTCGGCCATCGTCAGGCCGCTCAGCCCGACGCGCAGCCGGTTGCCCGGCGGCTCGTTCATCTGGCCGAACACCATCGCGACCTTGGACTCCTCGAGGTTATCGAGCTTGATGACCTCCGCTTCGACCATCTCGTGGTAGAAGTCATTGCCTTCGCGCGTCCGCTCGCCCACGCCCGCGAACACCGAGAGTCCGCTGTGCTTGGTGGCGATATTGTTGATGAGCTCGAGCATGGTCACGGTCTTGCCGACACCGGCGCCGCCGAAGAGACCGATCTTGCCGCCCTTTGCGAACGGGCAGATGAGGTCGATGACCTTGATGCCCGTCTCCAGCAGCTCGACAGACGGGGAGAGCTCGTCGAATCTGGGCGCCGCCTGGTGGATCGCGCGGCGCGCCTCGGTCTTGACCGGGCCACCCTCGTCGATCGGGCGCCCGAGCACGTCCATGATGCGACCCAGCGTACCCTTGCCCACCGGCACCGAGATGGGGGCGCCGGTGCTCTTCACCTTCATTCCGCGGCGCAGGCCGTCGGCCGAGCCCATCGCGATGCAGCGCACGATACCATCGCCGATCTGCTGCTCGACCTCGAAGGTGAGGCCTGCTTCCGCCAGCGTGCTCCCGCCGGTGCCTTCGAGCACCAGCGCGTCATAGATGCCCGGCATCTGATCGCGCGGGAACTCGATGTCGATCACCGCGCCGATGCACTGGACGATGGTGCCTTGTGCTTGTGCCTGTACGGATGCCTGTGCCTGTGCCATCTTCTTTCCTCTAGGTCAATTCCATGCAACCCAAGCGCCGCAAGCGGCCGCCTCACGCGTCGTGACTCCATCCTTCATACGGCCGCTGCTCCGCCGACGATCTCGGAAATTTCCTTCGTGATCGCGGCCTGGCGGTTCTTGTTGTAGATCAGGGTCAGCTCGTCGATCAGATTCTCGGCGTTGTCGGAAGCGGCCTTCATCGCCACCATGCGCGCCGACTGCTCGGATGCCATGTTCTCGGCGACCGCCTGGAAGATGATCGCCTCGATGTAGCGCGTCATGACCTGGTCGAGCACGCCCTTGGCTTCCGGCTCGTAGATGTAGTCCCAGACCGTTTCCGGTGCGCCCAGGCGCTCCCCCGAAAGCGGCAGCAGCTGTTCGATCACCGGTTCCTGCTTCATGGTGTTGATGAAGCGGGTGTAGCCGATCATCAGGCGGTCGAAGCGGTCCCTGCTGTAGCCATCGAGCATGACCTTGACGGCACCGATCAGCTTGTCCATCTGCGGGCGGTCGCCCAGCTGGGTCGCGTGCGACACGATGTTCGCGCCCATGCGCTGCATGAAGCCCAATCCCTTGTTGCCCATCGGGCAGACGTCGATCTCCTCGCCTTCCGCCTGCCAGGCCTTGTACTCTTGAAGCACCATGCGCAGCAAATTCGTGTTCAGCGCCCCGCACAGACCCTTGTCGGTGGTGATCACGATCAGCCCGATGCGCTTCACGGTGTCGCGCGCCACGAGGTAGGGATGGCGATACTCCGGATTGGCGTGGCTGATGTGCGCCGCGACGTTGCGGATCTTCTCGCCGTAGGGGCGCGCCATGCGCATGCGTTCCTGCGCCCGGCGCATCTTGGAGGCCGCGACCATCTCCATCGCCTTGGTGATCTTCCGGGTGTTCTGCACACTCCGGATCTTCATCCGTATTTCCTTGGTTCCTGGCATCCGTCGGCTCCCTGGCGGGCAATCGGCGGCGCTAGCCGCCCGCCTTCTCGGGTGCGGCGGGTTTCGAAGGCGCGGCAGCTTCCTTGGGCGGCATGTCGAAACCGGCGCTCTTCTTCCAGTCCTCGATCGCGGCCTTGAGCGACTTCTCCTCGGCCTCGCTCAGGTCCTTCTTGTCCTCCATGACCTTCACCAGCGAGCCATACTTGGCCTTGAGATGGTCGCGCAGTGACTTCTCGGCAGAGAGCGCCTTCTTGATATCGATGCCGTCGAAATAGCCGTTGTTGACGGCGAACAGCGTGACCGCCATCTCCCACACCGCCAGCGGCTGGTACTGCGGCTGCTTCATCAGCTCGGTGACGAGCCGCCCGCGGTCGAGCTGCCGGCGGGTGGCCGCGTCGAGGTCCGAGGCAAACTGTGCGAAGGCGGCCAGTTCCCGGTATTGGGCCAGCGCGAGCCTCACCCCGCCTCCGGTATCGCGGCGCTTCATGATCTTGGTCTGCGCAGCGCCGCCCACCCGGGACACCGAGATGCCGGCGTTGATCGCGGGCCGGATGCCGGCGTTGAAGAGGTCGGTCTCGAGGAAAATCTGCCCGTCCGTGATCGAGATCACGTTGGTCGGCACGAAGGCGGTTACGTCGCCCGCCTGCGTCTCGATGATCGGCAGCGCCGTGAGCGAGCCGGTCTTGCCCTTGACCTTGCCTTCGGTGAGTTTTTCCACGTACTCTTCGTTCACTCGCGAGGCGCGCTCGAGCAGGCGCGAGTGCAGGTAGAACACGTCGCCCGGATACGCCTCGCGGCCCGGCGGACGGCGCAGCAGGAGCGAGATCTGGCGATAGGCCCAGGCCTGCTTGGTGA
Source organism: Burkholderiales bacterium (assembly GCA_036398235.1). Classification (GTDB taxonomy): domain Bacteria; phylum Pseudomonadota; class Gammaproteobacteria; order Burkholderiales; family SG8-41; genus SG8-41. Next base: position 5,545 of record DASWHI010000020.1, on the reverse strand, counting down.
GATCGTCGTAGATGATGAGCGCATCCTGGCCGCGATCACGGAAGTACTCCCCCATGGTGCAGCCGGAATAGGGCGCAATGTACTGCATTGCTGCAGACTCCGAGGCCGAGGCCGCCAGTACGATGGTATAAGCCATCGCCCCGTGTTCCTCGAGCTTGCGCACCACATTGGCGATGGTCGACGCCTTCTGCCCGATCGCGACGTAGATGCAGATCAGGTCCTTGCCCTTCTGGTTGATGATGGTGTCCACCGCCACCGCGGTCTTGCCGGTCTGGCGGTCGCCGATAATGAGCTCGCGCTGCCCGCGGCCGACCGGGACCATCGAATCAATCGCCTTCAACCCGGTCTGAACCGGTTGCGAGACGGACTTTCTCCAGATCACGCCTGGCGCGACCTTTTCGATGACGTCGGTCATCTTGGCGGGAATCGCGCCCTTGCCATCGATCGGCTGGCCGAGCGAATTCACGACGCGTCCGAGCAGCTCCGGGCCGACCGGCACGGACAGGATCTTGCCGGTGCATTTCACCGTATTGCCCTCGGAGATGTGCTCGTACTCGCCGAGTATCACCGCGCCCACCGAGTCGCGCTCGAGGTTCAGCGCGAGGCCGAACGTATTCCCCGGAAATTCCAGCATCTCGCCCTGCATCACGTCGGAGAGCCCGTGGACGCGGCAGATGCCGTCCGTCACGGTCACCACCGTGCCCTGGGTGCTGATGTCCGCGCGCAGCGCCAGGTTCTGGATGCGCGAGCGGATGAGGTCGCTGATTTCGGAGGGTTTGAGCTGTTGCATAGGGGTTTCCTTGATTGCCTATTTCATTAGCGCGGCCGCCATGCCGGCGAGCTTGCCGCGAATGGATCCATCGATCACTTCGTCGCCGACCTGCATCCGCACGCCGCCGATCAGGTTCGCGTCCCTCTCGACTTGCGGCCGCACTTTGCGCTTGAAGCGGTTTTCCAGCACCGCAACGATCTCGGCGAGCTGGCCCCCGTCGAGCGGGTAGGCGCTCGCAATGACCGCGTCGACGATACCCTCGCGCTCGTTCTTGAGTTCGTCGTAGATCTCGTGGATTTCCGGAAGCGCCGCGACGCGGTCGTTCTCGATTAGTACCCGCAGCAGGTTCTGACCCTCGACCGGAAGGTCACCGCACGCGCCCGCGAACAAGCCGTAGACCTGCTCGGGGTTCAACTTGGGATCAGCGGTCGCCGCGGCGATATCGGGGTTCGCCGCGACGGCTGCCATCACGGCCAATGTCTGCGACCATTTGCCCAGCGCGCTGGTGCTGTCCGCAACCGCAAAAACCGCCTCGGCGTAGGGCCGCGCAACCGTTATGGCCTCGGCCATCAGCGCAGCTCCTGCTTGAGTTGCGCGAGCAAGTCGGCGTGCGCCTTCGTGTCCACTTCGCGGCGCAGAATTTTCTCTGCCCCCGCCACCGCCAGCGCGGCGACCTGCTCGCGCAGCGCCTCACGCGCGCGCGAAACCTGCTGATCGATCTCGGCCTGGGCGGCTGCCTTCTCGCGGTTGCCTTCTTCCTTCGCCTGGGCGCGCGCTTCCTCCACCCTCTGCGCGGCGCGCTTCTCGGCCTGTGCGATGATTTCCGCGGCCCGGTCACGCCCCTGCTTGACTGTCTCCGCGGCTTGCCGGGTCGATGTTTCGAGCGAAGCCTTGCCCTGTTCGGCGGCCGCGAGCCCGTCCGCAATCGTCTTCTGGCGCTCCTCAATGGCGCGCAGCAGATAAGGCCAGATGAACTTGATCGTGAAGGCGATGAAGGCCGCGAACGTGAGCGCCTGCGCGATTAGCGTGAAATTGATGTCCATGTCGTCCCTCGCGCGCCGGGCGGTAGCCGGCGCTCTAGCGGAATGGCGTCGCCAGCGGGCTGGCGAACGCGAAGAACATCGCGATGCCCAGTCCGATGATGAAGGACGCGTCGATCAGGCCCAGCAGCAGGAAGACTTTGGCCTGCAGCGAATTGGTGAGCTCGGGCTGGCGCGCGGCCGCTTCCAGAAAGCGGCTGCACATGATGCCGACACCGATGCACGCGCCCGCAGCGCCCAGACCGACCATGAGGCCGATGCCGATGCTGGTATAGGCCTGGACCATGGCCAGAAGCTGAAGCTTTTCCATTGTGTTTTCCTTTCTGAGCGAAGAGTCGGTTGATCGGGGACGCTAATGGTGTTCGTGCGCCATCGAGAGGTAGACGATGGTGAGCATCATGAAGATGTAGGCCTGCAGCGCGACGATCAGGATGTGGAAGATCGCCCACCCCAGGCCAAACAGGAAACCGAAGGCGGTGCCCACCAGGCCGGTGGCGGCCCACATCCAAAGCAGCAGGAACAGGATCTCGCCCGCATACATGTTGCCGAAGAGCCGCATCGAGTGCGACAGCGGCTTCGAGATGGTTTCGACCAGATTAAATAGAAAATTGGCGGGCCACAGCAGCGGGTGCGCGCCGAACGGCGCACAAAACAACTCATGGATCCAGCCGCCCAGTCCCTTCACGGAAATCGCGAAGTAGATCGACAGCGCCAGCACCGACAGCGACAGCGCAAAGGTCGTGTTGACATCCGCCGTGGGCACGATGCGCCACTCGTGCAGCCCGAGCCAGCCGAGCACCTTCGCCACGATGTCCACCGGCAGGAAATCCATCGCGTTCATCAGGATCACCCACACGAACACCGTCAGCGCGGCGGGCGCGATGAACCGGTTGCGGTCGCCGTGCTGGAATATGCCCTTCACCTGGTCGTCGACAAAACCGACCAGCAACTCGACGAACGCCTGACGCTTGCTCGGGACTCCCGAGGTCGCCCCGCGCACCACCCACCAGATGGAACCGATGCCGAGGACGCCCAGCACGACGGCGGTCACCAGCGAATCCACGTGGAGCGTCCAGAACCCCCCTTCACCGAGGGGCTTAGCGAAGAACGTCAGGTGGTGCTGGATGTAGCTGGAGGGGGTAAGTTCGGTGCCTGCGGCCATTTGGGATGCTTGCGGCTAAGGGGCTCTAATACTCGCGCACGAAGAACGCCATTGCGAAAATCACCACCGTCACGGCAAACGAGCCGAGGAACACGAGCACGGCGACGTCCCTGTAGGTCGCCAGCACGAGCCAGAGCAGGATGACGATCAGGCCGATCTTGACCGCTTCGGCCCTCAGCACCGCAAACAACGCCCCTTCGGCGGATTTCGCCCTGCCCAGCGAGGCCACGACCGCAGACGCCAGCCCGGCGAGGATGCTCACTGCGCCACCGAGCGCCGCGGAGAGGGCGCCGTGGCCGCCGGCCAGGACCCCCGCGATGAGCGCCAGTGCGGCAGTGGCCATCAGCTGCCACCGGAGAACGGTGCGGATCGGCCTGCTCAGGTCGCGAAGCATGGCGTTCTTGATCTTCGCCCCGAGCAAAGCGCGCGTAGTATAGCGTTCGAGGGCGACAAGGGTCAATTTGCTGCGATGCGGCAACGCCCCGATTTCGCGGCCTTATTTCTGCCTGAGCCGGTTGAGCAGTGCCTCGAGCTGATCAAGGCTCGTGTAGTGGATGATGAGCTTGCCGCTGCCCGGTTTTGCGCCGGTCCGTATGCTCACGGTGGTGCCGAGCTGCCCGCTCAGCTCATCTTCGAGGCGCGCCACGTCCCGGTCGCTGCGCGCGCGCGCCGCGGGGCGCGCCGTCAGGCCCGCGACCCGCTTCTCGACCTGGCGCACCGAAAGGTGTCGCGCGACCGCCTCGCGCGCGAGGTCGATTTGCCTCAGGGCCGGCAGCGCGAGCAGCGCCCGCGCATGCCCCATGTCGAGCTTGCCCTCGCGCAGCAACTCCTGCACCGGTGGCGCAAGCTCGAGCAGCCGCAGCGCGTTGGTGACCGCGGCGCGCGAGCGGCCGACGGCCTCGGCGGCCTCCGCGTGGGTCATGCCGAATTCCTCGGTCAGGCGTTTGAGACCCTTGGCCTCATCGAGCGGGTTCAGGTCCTCGCGCTGGAGATTCTCGATCAACGCGATGGCAAGCGCGTTCCGGTCGGGCACATCGCGCACCAGCGCCGGCACCGTGGCTAGACCCGCCATGCGCGCCGCCCGCCAGCGCCGCTCGCCGGCGACGATTTCGTAGCGGCCCGCACCCAGCGGTCGCGCCAGAATCGGCTGCATCACGCCCTGTGCCTTGATCGACTCCGCCAGCTCGGCCAGGCCTTCCTGGCCGATATGCGCACGCGGCTGGAACCGGCCCGGCTGCAGTGCGTCGATCGGAAGCGATGCCAGCACGTCGCCGCTGGCGGCGGCGGCGGCCGGTTCGTCGGCCCCAAGCAGCGCGTCGAGTCCGCGCCCCAGTCCCTTGATCCTTGTCATCGCAGTGTCCCTCATGCCCCCGCACGATTCAGCATCTCGCCCGCGAGTGCGAGGTAGGCCTGCGCTCCCTTCGAATTGCGGTCGAACTTGAGCGCGGGCACGCCGAAGCTCGGCGCCTCCGCCAGCCGCACGTTGCGCGGGATCACGGTGCGGTAGACCTTATCTCCGAAATGCTCGAGCAACTGCGCCGAGACCTGCTGTGCCAGCGTATTGCGTGGATCGTACATGGTGCGCAGCAAACCCTCGATCTCCAGCGTCGGATTCAGGCGCCCGCGCACCTTCTTGATGGTCTGCACGAGATCGCTCAGCCCCTCCAGCGCGTAATACTCGCACTGCATCGGGATCATCACCGCCTGCGCGGCGGTCAGCCCGTTGACGGTGAGAAGGTTCAACGCCGGAGGGCAGTCGATCAGGATGAAATCGTATTCGGCCGCGACCGCGGCAAGCGCATCCTTCAGGCGCGTTTCGCGGTGGTCGACTTCGACGAGCTCGACTTCGGCGCCGGCAAGCTCGCGGTTGGCCGGCACCAGGTCGAACTCGCCATTTTCGGAGCGCAATCTCACCTCGGCGATGCTCTTTGCGCCGAGCAATACGTGATAGACGGTCGCAACGAGATGGCGTTTGTCGATGCCGCTGCCCATGGTCGCGTTGCCCTGCGGGTCGAGATCCACGAGCAGCACGCGCCGCTGCGCCGCGGCGAGGCTCGCGGCAAGGTTGACGCCGGTCGTCGTCTTGCCGACGCCGCCCTTCTGATTGGTGATGGCGAGTACCTTGCCCATGAGAGAGCCTATCTCAATGGTAGGCGCGTGATGCGTTGTGGCCAGGACGGGATGGATGCGAGGCGCACGGCGCAGGCCATATGTCGATATGGCCAAGCCGGGCAACAAAGCAGGCGCCCGTCCTGGCCGCAACCCGAAGGGACGGGGCGATCTGGGCGCATCTTGTTGTCGGTAGCCCTTGCAATATCGACATATTGCTGCGGGCTATCCTCCTAAAGCTGCATCCCACATCGCCTCCGTCGCACACGTGCCTACTATTGAGATAGGTTCTGAGCCGCAATTATAGCCGCACGCCGCGCGTTGAACGCGGATCATCTCGTCGGGTTTAACTAATTTATAATCGGCGCGACACCTCGCGCCGATCATGTCCCCTGAATTTCTCTCCGGACTCAATGAGCAGCAGCTCGAAGCGGTCACGCTGCCGCACCAGTCTGCGCTGAT
>DASWHI010000019.1:0-3967 GCA_036398235.1 Burkholderiales bacterium | reverse complement strand
AGGCTATCCGGGGCTCGTCGTCCACGGTCCGCTCCAGGTCATCCTCCTCCTCGATCTCGCGCGGCGGAATGAGCCGCGACCGGTCCGAAGGATCGAATACCGGGCGCTCCACCCGCTGTTTCACTTCGAACGCTTCACCGTTAACGGCAATCTGGCGCCCGACGGCGCCCAGGCGCAGCTTTGGACCGCCAATCCCGCCGGGAACCAAGCGCTAGCGGCAACTGCCAACTTTTGAACAGGTTGTGCAATGCGGAAAGCCTCGAGGCCGGCCCTGGTACGGAGTAACCTTCTTGTAAGAAAGCCTTTTCAATCCGGTCACTTAGGCGTAATATTCTGCGCACCCCCCGCGGTGTCCGGCGTTGTCATCGTGCGGGCACGCAGCATCGTTAAGGCAGCTACCAGCGGAAATACAGGTTCGGGATGAAACCCACCGACATCGGTGCGCCTGACTACTTTCACAAGGTAGTGGATTGCCAGTGGGCCTGCCCGGCCCACACCCCCGTCCCTGAATACATCCGGTTGATCGCTGCGGGCCGCTACGGCGACGCCTACATGGTCAACTGGTACTCCAACGTTTTCCCCGGGATCCTCGGCCGCACTTGCGACCGCCCGTGCGAGCCGGCCTGCCGCCGCGGCCGGGTCGAGGAGCGCAACGCCGAAAAGCCCGAGCCGGTCGCGATCTGCCGCCTGAAGCGCGTCGCCGCCGACAACAAGGAAGACATCCGCGGCCGCCTGCCCAAGCCCCCCAAGCAGAAAAACGGCAAGCGCATCGCCTGCATCGGCTCCGGCCCCGCCTCCCTCACTGTCGCCCGCGATCTCGTTCCCCTCGGCTATACCGTCACCGTGTTCGACCAGGATCCGCGCGCGGGCGGAATGATCTGGTCGCAGATCCCGCGCTTCCGACTGCCGATGGAAGTGATCGACGAGGAAGTGGGCTACATCCTCGACCTCGGCGTCGAATTCAGGCCAGGCGTGCGGATCGACAGCCTGAAAAAACTCACAACCGAGGGCTACGACGCGATCTTCGTCGGTAGCGGCGCGCCGCGCGGCCGCGATCTCGACATCCCCGGCCGCAAGGAAGCAGCCGCCAACATCCACATCGGCATCGACTGGCTGTCGAACGTCTCGTTCGGCCACATCGACAGGATCGGCAAGCGCGTCGTGGTGCTGGGCGGAGGCAACACCGCGATGGATTGCTGCCGCACGAGCCGGCGCCTGGGCGGCGAGGACGTGAAGGTCATCGTGCGCTCGGGCTTCGAGGAGATGAAGTCTTCGCCGTGGGAGAAAGAGGACGCCCAGCACGAAGGCATCCCGATCCTCAACTATCTCGTCCCCAAGGCCTTCACTCATGAGAACGGCAAGCTCAACGGCATCACTTTCGAGAAAGTGAAGGCGGTCTACGATGCAAAGGGCCGGCGCGACCTGGTCCCGACCGGCGAGCCGGACCAGCATTTCGAATGCGACGACGTGCTGGTCGCGGTGGGGCAGGAGAACGCCTTCCCCTGGATCGAGCGCGATATCGGCATCCAGTTCGACCCGCGGGGCATGCCGGTGGTGGACAAGGTCACGATGCAGTCGACGCTGCCCAACATCTTCTTCGGAGGCGATGCGGCGTTCGGACCCAAGAATATCATCTGGGCGGTGGCGCACGGCCACGATGCCGCGATCTCGATCGACAAGCTGTGCAGCGGCGAGGACACCACAGTCCGGCCGCCACCCATGGTGAACCTCGCGTCGCAAAAGATGGGCATCCACGAGTGGAGCTACGACAACGATATCTCGCTCGCCGCCCGCTACAAGGTGCCGTGGCGCGACAAGAAGGTCACGCTGAAGGACATCAAGGTCGAGGTCGAGATGGGCTTCGATCCCAAGACCGGCTTCGCCGAAGCGCAGCGCTGCCTGAACTGCGACGTGCAAACGGTGTTCACCGGCAAGCTCTGCATCGAGTGCGACGCGTGCGTGGATATCTGCCCGATGGACTGCATCACCTTCACGCAGAACGGCGAGGAGCCCGCGCTGCGCCAGCGCCTGAACGCGCCGGCGACGACGCTCACGCAGGACCTTTACGTCTCGGAGGGCCTCAAGACCGGGCGCGTCATGGTGAAGGACGAAGACGTGTGCCTGCACTGCGGCCTGTGCGCCGAGCGCTGCCCGACCGGCGCATGGGACATGCAGAAGTTCCTGCTCGACATGACGCACGCCGGTCCCGCGTGCCGCGCGCCGAAGAGGAAGGCCGCATGAAGCGTATCGAATCGATCAACGACTGCGTCATCAAGTTCGCCAACGTCAACGGTTCGGGGTCGGCGAGCGCGAACGAGCTCTTCGCCCGCTCCATCCTGCGCATGGGCGTGCCGGTCTCGCCCCGCAACATCTTCCCGTCCAACATCCAGGGCCTGCCGACGTGGTACGAGGTCCGCGTCAACGAGACCGGCTACCAGGGGCGGCGCGGCGGCGTCGATCTCATGGTCGCGATGAACCCGCAGACCTGGACCGAGGACCTGAAGGAAATCGAGAGCGGCGGCTACCTCTTCTACGACAACTCCAAGCCGCTGCCGAAATCGAAGTTCCGCGACGACGTCAACGCCATCGGCATGCCGTTGACCGAGATCTGCAACGCCACCTACAGCGATCCCCGCCAGCGGCAGCTGTTCAAGAACATCATCTACGTCGGCGCCCTTTCCGCGCTGATGGAGATCGACGCGAGCGAGATCGAAAAGCTGTTCTCCGAGCAGTACAAGGGCAAGGAGGCGCTGCTGCAATCGAACGTCAAGGCGCTGCGGCTCGGGCGCGATTATGCGCTGCAGAACCTCCCCTGCCCGATCGGGCTGCGCGTCAAGCGCGCCAACAACGTCGGCAACAGGATCTTCGTGGACGGCAACACGGCGGCCGCGCTGGGCGCGGTCTACGGCGGCGCGACGGTGTGCGCGTGGTATCCGATCACGCCCTCCTCCTCGCTCGCCGAGGCGTTCATCAAGCATTGCCAGAAGTACCGCGTCGACCCGGCCACCGGCAGGAGCCGCTACGCGATCATCCAGGCCGAGGACGAGCTGGCGTCGGTCGGCATCGCCATCGGCGCCGGCTGGAACGGTGCCCGCTCCTTTACCTGCACCTCGGGACCGGGCATCTCGCTCATGCAGGAGTTCATCGGTCTCGCCTACTTCGCCGAGATCCCGGTGGTGCTGATCGACGTGCAGCGCGGCGGGCCCTCGACCGGCATGCCGACGCGCACCCAGCAATCGGACCTTCTCTCCTGCGCCTACGCCTCGCACGGGGACACGCGGCACGTGATGCTGTTTCCCGAGGACCCGACCGAGAGCTTCGAATTCGCCGCGCTGGCGTTCGACCTCGCCGAGCGCTTGCAGACCCCCGTGTTCGTGATGACCGACCTCGACATCGGCATGAACGCGCGGCTGACCGACCCGTTCCAATGGAACGACTCGCGCGCCTACGACCGCGGCAAGGTGATGAGCCGCGAGGAGCTCGAGGCCGGCAAGGAATTCGGCCGCTACCTCGACGTGGACGGCGACGGCATCCCCTACCGCACCTATCCCGGCACGCATCCGACGCGCGGCGCCTACTTCACGCGCGGCACCACCAAGGACCGCTACGCGCGCTACAGCGAGGCCGGCCCGGACTACGTCGACAACATGCAGCGGCTCACGCGCAAGTTCGAGACCGCGAAGCAGCTGATGCCGAAGCCGCTGCTGCGACCCGCCGCGAAGCCGGCGCGTTTCGGCGCGATCTACTACGGCTCGACCAGCCCGGCGATGCAGGAGGCGCTCGACGTCCTCGCGCAGCGCGGCATCCACGTCAACGCGCTGCGCGTGCGGGGCTTCCCGTTCCAGGACGAGATCGCGGATTTCGTCGCCGCCCACCCCTGGGTGTTCGTGGTCGAGCAGAACCGCGACGCGCAGCTGAAGACGCTGCTCGTGAACGAGGCGAAGGTGAACGCCTCGCGCCTGCTCTC
>DASWHI010000018.1:0-10925 GCA_036398235.1 Burkholderiales bacterium | reverse complement strand
GCCATCTCGGCGATGCCGCCCGCGTTGTCGGTGATCGGGCCGTAGGCGTCGAGCGCGACGATCATGCCGGTCATCGAGAGCATCCCGGTCGCGGCGATCGCGAGCCCGTAGAGGCCGGCGAACTGGTAGGCGGCGTATATGCCCGCGCACACCGCGAGCACCGGCCAGGCGGTCGCCTTCATCGAGACGCCGAGGCCGGCGATGATGTTGGTCGCGTGGCCGGTCGTGGAGGCCGACGCGATGTGCCGCACCGGAGCGTATTCGGTCGCGGTGTAGTACTCGGTGATGACCACCATGAGCGCCGTCAACACCAGCCCCACCAGCGCGGCGGCGAAGAGCTTGATCCAGGTCAGCTCTGAATACTGCAGATGGATGCTCCCCATCATCCAGTAGGTGATCGCAGCGAAGCCAATCGCCGCGATGACGCCGGAGACGATCACCCCCTTGTAGAGCGCGTTCATGATCTTGCCGCCGGGAGAGGCCTTGACAAAATAACAGCCGACAATCGAAGCGATGATTGAAAACCCGCCGAGCGCGAGGGGATATGCCACCGCCAGCGGAGCAACGTCGGGCTTGGAGAGCAGCAGCGCACCGAGCAGCATGGTGGCGATGATCGTAACGGCGTAGGTCTCGAAGAGATCCGCGGCCATGCCGGCGCAGTCGCCGACGTTGTCGCCCACGTTGTCGGCGATCACCGCGGGGTTGCGCGGATCGTCCTCGGGGATGCCGGCTTCGACCTTGCCGACGAGGTCCGCCCCGACGTCGGCGCCTTTGGTGAAGATGCCGCCGCCGAGACGCGCGAAGATCGAGATCAGCGAGCCGCCGAACGCCAGCCCGACGAGCGGCTCCAGGACCTTTGTGATCGAAGCGCCGTCCGCGGCGGACTCGAGCAGGATCCAGTAGAAGCCGGTGACGCCCAGCAATCCCAGGCCGACCACCAGCATGCCGGTGATGGCGCCGCCGCGAAAGGCGAGGGTGAGCGCCTCGTTCAGTCCCTTGCGTGCGGCTTCCGCGGTGCGCACGTTTGCGCGCACCGAGACGTTCATGCCGATGTAGCCGGCAAGCCCCGAGAGGATCGCGCCGATCGCGAAGCCGACGGCCGTCGCCCAGTTCAGCGCAACACCGATGACGATGAAGAGCACCACCCCGACGATCCCGATCGTCCGGTACTGGCGGTTCAGGTAGGCGGTCGCACCCTGCTGCACGGCGGCGGCGATCTCGCGCATCCGATCGTTGCCCGCGGGCTGGGCGAGGATCCACCGGATCGAGGTCCCCCCGTAGACGAGCGCGACGATCGCGCAGATCAGTGCAAACAGCAGACCATATGACATGTCGACTCCCCTTGATTTGGAACGTGGTTCTCTGTGTTCTCTGTGGCTAGTGCCGTTCCAACTTGTTTCGCCAAGCTCGGGCTGCTTCCCTGCCCGTGGCGTCTGGATTTACGGAACTCACTCGATTACCTGGAAATAGTTGGAACGGCACTAGATCTTGAAGGTCGTGGTGAGCTTTTTCGGCACCGGCACGTTCTTCAACTTCACGTACGCGGGCAGCCCGTTGCGGTAGGGGGGGTAGTCCTCGCCCTGCACCAGCGGCTCGAGGTACTGCCGGCACTTCGCCGTGATGTGAAAGCCGTCCTCGGTGATGAAGTCGCGCGGCATCATCTTCTCGTGATTGGCGATTTCCTTCAGTTCCGCAACGCCGATCGCCCAGCGATAGGGCTTGCTCGATCTCCTGACGATGATGGGCATGACGCCGCTCACGCCCTTCACCGCCAGCTCGACGGCGGCCTTGCCCACTGCGTAGGACTGCAGCACGTCCGTCTTCGACGCGATGTGGCGGGCCGAGCGCTGCAGATAGTCGGCCACCGCCCAGTGGAATTTCTGCTTGAGCCTGTCCTGGACCAGCTGTGCAATCAGCGGCGCAACGCCACCGAGCTGCGCGTGGCCGAAGGCATCGCGCAGCCCGGACTCGGAAAGGAACTTGCCGTCCGGCCGGCGCACGCCCTCGGACACGGCGACGACGCAGTAGCCGAACTTCCCGATGGTTTCGGTCACCCTGGCGAGGAAGCGCTCCTCGTCGAACGGAATCTCGGGGAACAGCAGGATATGGGGCGCCTCGCCCGCCTTGTCCTGGGCGAGGCCGCAGGCGGCGGTGATCCAGCCGGCGTGCCGGCCCATCACCTCGAGGATGAAGACCCGGGTCGAGGTGCGCGCCATGGAGGCCACATCATAGCCGGCCTCGCGGATGCTGGTCGCGACGTACTTGGCGACCGAGCCGAAGCCCGGGCAGCAGTCGGTCAACGCGAGATCGTTGTCCACGGTCTTGGGAATGCCGACGCAGACGAGCGGATAGCCGAGCATCTGCGCGACCTGCGAAACCTTGTACGACGTGTCCGCGGAGTCGTTGCCGCCGTTGTAGAAGAAGTAGCCGATATCGTGCGCCCGGAACACCTCGATCAGCCGCTCGTACTGGGCGCGGCTTTCTTCCGGGCTCTTCAGCTTGTAGCGGCATGAGCCGAACGCCCCGCCCGGGGTGTGGCGCAGCGCGCGGATCGCCGCCGCCGGCTCCCGCGACGTATCGATGAGATCCTCGGTCAGCGCGCCGATGATGCCGTCGCGCCCGGCGTAGAGCTTCCCGATCCTGCTCTTGTGCTTGCGCGCGGTCTCGATGACGGCGCAGGCGGTGGTGTTGATCGTCGCGGTGACGCCCCCGGACTGGGCGTAAAAGGCGTTTTTCCTGGTCATGACGGTGGCGGGCCTGAAACGGGCGCTATTTTACGCGAGTCGCTGGGCGCGGGAGCACGCGTCGTCACTTGATGCCCAGGGCGGCAAACACCCGGGCCCGGGAAGCCGCGACGCTGCCGCTTCCGTCGACGCGGATATAACGCGGCGCACCGGGCCCGCCCGTTGCCTGCCGCCGGTAATAGTCGAGGAGGGGCCCGGTCTGTGTGTGATAGGCCATAATCCGGTTGCGCACCGTGTCCTTGGCGTCATCGGCGCGCACGCTGAGCGGCTCGCCGGTGATGTCGTCCGCGCCCGCGACTTTGGGTGGATTTCGTGTGACGTGGTAGACGCGTCCGGAGGGAAGGTGAGTGCGGCGTCCGGTCATGCGCTCGATCACTTCCTCGTCCGGCACGTGAAGCTCGAGGACGATGTCGATCCCAACCCCCGCTTCACGCAGCGCCCGTGCCTGCTCGAGCGTTCTCGGAAATCCATCGAGGATGAAGCCGCCGGCACAATCGTCATCCTTCACGCGCTCCTGGACCAGCTCGACGACCATGCGGTCGGGGACGAGCTCTCCGCGCTTCATGTAGCCCTGGGCTTCGCGAACACGGGCGGTGCCGGCCGCGGCCGCGGCGCGCAGCATGTCGCCGGTCGAGATCTGGGGGATCTTCAGTCGTTCCCTGAGGGCCGCCGCGTGCGTTCCCTTGCCGGCGCCCGGCATTCCCACGATCACGATCCTCATCGTTTGTCGACCGCCGGTGCCGCGTTCGCGGCCCGCTAGCTCCTGGTGGAGAGGGCGGCGAAGAGCTTGTCGCGGATGTGCTCGATCGACCCCTTGCCGTAGATATTGACGTAGAGCGGGGCGCGCGGCTCTCCCCTCTCGCGCTGCTTCATGTAGTAGGCGACAAGGGGCTTGGTGAGCGAATGGTAAGTCGCGATGCGGCGCCTGGCGGTCCCCTCGTTGTCGTCCGGGCGCTGGATCAGGGGCTCGCCGGTGACGTCGTCTTTGCCCGGCACCCGTGGCGGGTTGAACTCGGTATGGTAGGTGCGGCCGGAAGCCGGGTGCACGCGCCTTCCGGTCATCCGCCGCAGGATCTCGTCGTCGTCGACCTCGATCTCCACCACGCAGTCGATGTTGATGCCGGCATCGCGCAGCGCTTCGGCCTGGGCGACCGTGCGCGGGAAGCCGTCGATGATGAAACCCCGCGCGCAGTCGGGCTGCTTCACGCGCTGCTTGACCAGCTCGATCACCAGATGATCGGGCACCAGCTCGCCGCGGTCCATGGTGTTCCGGGCTTCCCGCCCGAGGGCCGTGCCGGCCTTGATCTCGGCGCGCAGCATGTCGCCGGTCGAAATTTGAGGGATGCCGTATCTCTCGATGAGCAAGCGGGCCTGCGTGCCCTTGCCGGCACCGGGCATGCCCAGAAGTATTATTCTCATGACCTTCTCACGGGCAGCGACCGCGCAATGTATCACCGATTCCGGCCGCGCCACAACGCGGGCGGTTGCTCACCGGAAGCGGCGTGATATGCGCCTCAGATCGGCGGGCGTGTCCACCCCGGGTTGCGGCGCCGCGCGCGTGATCACGCAGTGTATGCGGTGGCCGTGCGCGAGCGCGCGCAGCTGCTCCAGCGCCTCGAAGCGCTCGATCGCCGCGGGCTTGAGGCGCGTGAACGCGCGCAGGAACGCCGCGCGGTACGCGTAGATCCCGAGATGCCGGTAAACCGGCAGCCCGTGCGGTATGCGGGAGAGACCGCGCGCAAACCCGTCGCGCGCCCACGGGACCGGCGCCCGGCTGAAGTAGAGCGCGTAGCCGTCCTGGTCCAGCACCACCTTCACGACGTTTGGATTGGCGAGCTCGCGCGCATCCCGAATCGGGTGGCAGGCCGTTGCCATGGCCGCGGCCCGATGGCGCGCGAGGTCGGACGCGACGCGCCGGATCAGGGACGGCTCGATCAGCGGCTCGTCGCCCTGCACGTTGACGACGATGTGTGTCCCGCGGTAGCGGCGCATGGCGGCGACTTCGGCGATCCGGTCGGTGCCGGACGCGTGGCGCCTCGAGGTCATGACCGCCGCGAAGCCATGACGGGCAGCCGCGGTGGCAATGCGGGGATGGTCGGTGGCGATGATCACTTCCACCGCGCCGCTCTTGCGGGCGCGTTCCGCGACGCGTACCACCATCGGCTTCCCGGCGACGTCCGCGAGCGGCTTGCCCGGGAACCGCGTGGAGGCGTAGCGGGCGGGAATGATGACGCTGAACTTCACACTTCTTCTTCGGGAGGGAGCTTGCGCGCCTCGTCCTCGAGCATGACCGGGATGTCGTCCTTGACGGGATAGGCGAGGCGGCAGGGCTTGCAGATGAGCTCGCCCTGGGGCTTGCGGTAGAGCAGTGGCCCCTTGCACAGCGGGCACACCAGTATGTCGAGCAGCTTGCTATCCACGTGTCTTCAGCTTGCGCAGCACCAGGTCGGCGAGCGCGCTGTCCGGCACCGCATCCACCGCCAGCGCCCAGTGCGATTCCGCCGCGAAACGCCGGCATTTTACCGCATCCTTCTCCGTCATCAGCACCGCTTCCGCTCCGGGATAGGCGAGATCGGATGCGGCAAACGGGTGATGATCGGGAAACGGATGGGGCGTGAACTCCAGGTCCATCGCGTGCAGCTGGCGGAAGAATCGCTGCGGACTTCCGATTCCGGCGACCGCGTGCGCACGCTTGCCGCGGAAATGCTCCGGCCCCGCCCGACGTCCGGGATCGAGAAGGTTGCGGAACTCGCTGCCCTCGAGCCGCATCGTGAAGCGGGGCGTCTCCGACGGTATGAGTCCGAGGGACGGGTGGGAAGCGTTGCCACTGCCCGCGTTGAGCACCACGGCATCGACGGTCGCGAGCCGGAACGGCCGTTCACGCAGCGCGCCCGCGGGCAGCAGCCAGCCGTTGCCGAAGCCACGCGCGGAATCCACTGCGCAGAGCTCGACGTCGCGCGCGAGGGCATGGTGCTGCAGGCCATCGTCGCTGATCACGACGTTGCAGGCGGGTTGCGCCGCAAGGAGCGAGCGGCCGGCGGCGACACGGTCCGCACCGGTCCACACCTCGCAGCCGCTGCGGCGCGCGAGCAGCACCGCCTCGTCGCCGCACGCGTAGGGATCCGAATCGGGCAGCACGCGCTGTGGCGCGACGGAGCGGCCCCCGTAGCCGCGGCAGACGATCCCCGGGGTGTAGCCCCACGCGCGCAGGCTGGCCACGAGCCACAGGCAAAGCGGCGTCTTGCCCGTGCCGCCCACGGTGATATTTCCCACGACGATGACCGGCACGGGGAGCTTGACCGTGGGGAGCAGCCCGTAGCGGTAGGCCGCCCTGCGTGCCGCCGCCGCCGCGCCGAATAGCAGGCTCAACGGCCACAGCGCCGCGCTGAGGGGGGTGACGCGATCCCAGTGACGCTCGATCCACGCCATTTTGGAGAGTGTCCAATTGCCGTTCATGGTTCGACAGGCTCACCACGAACGGCATGTCCAGAGCTGAAGAGCCCGTTCGCCCTGAGCTTGTCGAAGGGAAACGGGCCCGGTCCTCTTGTTACGGAAACCTGATTACTTCTTTCCGGCTTGGGTGGTAAAGGTGATCTTGCCGTAACCCGCAAGGCGCGCGGCTTCCATGATGTTGATCACCGACTGGTGCGGCGCGTTGGCGTCGGCGGTGATGACGATCACCGGATCCTTCTGGCTGCCCGCCGCCCGGCGGAGATCCGCGCTGAACACGGCCGCGTTGCTGAACGCGATCGGGCTGCGGTTGATCGAGTAACGGCCCTGCACGTCCACCGCGACATCGATCTGTTCGGAGCGGTCCTGCTGGCGCTCCGCGTCGGCGGTCGGCAGGTTGATCTGCAGCTCGGCGAAGCGCGAATAGGTGGTGGTAACCATCAGGAAGATCAGGATCACCAGCAGCACGTCGATCAACGGGATGAAGTTGATCTCCGGCTCCTCGCGGAAGGCGCGCGGGCGGAATCGCATCTATTGCCGTTCGCCGTGGATGATCTCGACCAGCTTGATCGCCTGCATCTCCATGTCGACCAGCATCACGTCGACCTTTGCCCGGAAGTGGCGATAGAAGATCATGGCCGGGACTGCCACGGCGATGCCAAGGGCCGTGTTGTAGAGCGCAATCGAGATGCCGTGCGCCAGCACCAGCGGGTTCGTTCCTTGCGGCGTCTGCGCGCCGAAGATCTCGATCATGCCGATCACGGTCCCGAACAGACCGAGCAGGGGAGCGACCACGGCGATGGTGCCGAGACTGGTGAGGAAGCGCTCAAGCTCGATTGCGACCGTGCGGCCGGACTCCTCGATCGCCTCCTTGATGATGCCGGGCGGGCTCTTGGCGTTGCGCAGTCCGGCGGCGAACACCTGGCCCAGGGGTGAGCTCCGCGCGAGCCGGGAAAGCATTTGCGGCGACGTCTTGTTCTCGCGGTAATCCTGGATCGTCCGGTCGAGCAGATTCCTGGGCATGACGACGCTCTCGCGCAGCGACCACCAGCGCTCCCCGATGATGGCAAGCGCGATGACGGACGAGATGACGAGGAACCAGATCGGCCAGCCTGCGGCTTCGATGAGTGCGAACAAGCGAGTAACTCCCTGAAGGTCGCCGTCACTTTATCCGCGCGATGAATTTTCAGCAACCGCGCGGCCGGAGATTCGACTGGAAAAATTTCGCGACCGCGTTGTATGCGCGGATCGCGCATCCACTTCGCGACTCCTGTGGATAAGCCTGTGCATATCCTGTGGGCGGCACGTTACGGGGCGGTGTGCAATCACGGGCTTGCCCCGGATTCTGCGACGGCGCCGCTGAATTGCGTCGTGATTTCAACGGCTTGAGACGAAGCCTGCAGGCGTTCCGGGGACCTGCGCGGGCCCGCTGCGCCCGGGCTGGCCGTTGTGGGAAAAGACCAGCCCGGTTTCCTCATGGTTCAACGCGTCGCGCAACCGCGTTGAGTAGAATGCGAGCATGGCCGATCTCGCATTGCCACCGCCGCAGGTCATTTCGGTCTCGGAGCTCAACCGAATCGCGCGCGAAACGCTCGAGCGCAGCTTGCCGCTCCTGTGGGTGGGCGGAGAAATCTCCAACTTCAAGCGCTACGAGTCCGGACATTGTTATTTCACGCTGAAGGACGCGCAGGCGCAGGTGGATTGCGTAATGTTCCGCCACCGTGCGCAGTTGCAGGGATGGTCGCCGCGGGACGGCATGCAGGTGGAGGTGAGGGCGCTGGCCACGCTCTACGAGGCGCGCGGCAAGTTCCAGCTCAACGTCGAGGTCATGCGCCGCGCCGGACTGGGCGCACTCTACGAGGCGTTCGAGCGCCTGAAGGCGAAGCTGGAGAAGGAGGGATTGTTCGACCCCGCGCGCAAACGGCCCCTGCCGCGCTTCCCGCGCGCGATCGGCGTGGTGTCGTCGCCGCAGGCGGCGGCGCTGCGCGATGTGCTGACGACGTTGAAGCGCCGCCTGCCGCGGCTGCCGGTCGTTGTCTATCCAACGCCGGTACAGGGCGAGGGCGCCGCCGGGCGCATTGCCGCGGCGGTTGCGGAAGCGGGAGAGCGGCGGGATTGCGATGTGCTGATTGTCTGCCGCGGCGGCGGCAGCATCGAGGACCTGTGGGCGTTCAACGAGGAAATCGTGGCACGCGCGATCCTTGCGTGCGGCATTCCGGTCGTGTCGGGCATCGGCCACGAGACCGACTTCACCATCGCGGACTTCGTTGCGGATGTGCGCGCGCCGACTCCGACCGCGGCCGCCGAGCTGGCGAGTCCGGATCGCCGGGAGCTGTCGAAGCAGCTGATGCACATCGCGCACCGGCTGTCGAGGAACGTCCGGCGCGGGCTCGAGGGCCGGATGCAGCGGCTCGACTATCTCTCGCGCCGCCTGGTCCACCCGGGCGAGCGCATCCGCAACCAGCTGGGCGAGGTGCGCCATCTTGCGAGCCGGCTTGCGGGAGCGTGGGCGCGCGTTCTCGAGGAGCGCGGCTGGCGCCTGCGTGAGGCGGGCCTGCGGCTCGCCGCCCGCGCGCCCGCCGTGGCAGAATTGCGCCGGAGCTGCTCGGAGCTGGCGCGGCGCCTGCGGGACGGAGCGCGGCGGCGGCTCGAGACGGCGGTGGCGCTGCTCGCGCGCCTCGACGCGCACCTGAAGCATCTCAACCCGCAATCGGTGCTGGAGCGCGGCTACAGCATCACCCACGACCGGCAAGGCCGCGTCGTGCGCGACGCCCGGCAGCTTGCCGCCGGCGTGGGCGTGAGAATCACCCTCTCCAGGGGATGGGCGGACGCCAGCGTCGAGCGCACGGGGAATGACAATGAACGCAATCGGTGACCGATGAGCAAAGGCCAGAGTCTGGACGACCTCGATTTCACGCGGCGGCCCTCGAAAAGCGAGATCTACGATCCGAAAGTCGCGCGGATCTGCTTCGAGTCGCTGGGGAACGTCGAGCTCGTGCCCAAGGGCACCGTCTTCTTCACCGAGAACCAGAACAGCGACCGGATGTACCTCCTGGAGGAGGGCCAGGTGAGCGTGACGCGCGGCGGCAAGGCCATCGACGTCGTCAAGGGCGGGGAGATATTCGGCGAGATGGCCGCCATCAGCCAGCTGCCGCGCAGCGCCACGGCGACCGCCCGCACCGGTTGCCGCGTGGTGTCGCTCGACGCGGAGCAGTTTCAGCGCGCGATCCAGAGGATGCCGGAATTCGCACTGATGCTGATGATCATACTGATCAACCGGTTGCGCCTGACCGTCACGATGCTCTCCGTGACCAAGGCACTCGATGCTTCCGATGGAACGCGCGCGCGGAGGCTCCTGGACGACAAGCTTCTCAGGGGCCTGATGGTGGCGACCCAGCATCGCTTGCCCCAGCACTGCCCGCTCAACAAGGTCATCATGACCGAGGGCGAGGCGGGGGTGTTCATGTACGTCGTGCTGTCGGGCCGGGTCGCCATCTCGATCAAGAACAAGCTCGTCGAGTGGGTGGGGCCCGGCGGCGTGTTCGGCGAGATGGCCCTGATCGATCAGTCCCCGCGCGCCGCCACCGCGGTTGCCGAGACCGACTGCGACCTGATCGCGATCAACCGCGGCGACTTCCTGACGATGGTGAAGACCAAGCCGGACTTTGCGGTCTCGCTGCTCAAGGCGGCGGCCGACCGCCTGCGCGACATGACCTCACGGCGCGCGTAGCGCCGTGCGAGGAAATCCCCCCGACATTTGCATGTCTCCCCCCTTTGACAAAGGGGGGTAGGGGGGATTGGCGGCGCGTCAGCCGCTGACGAGCAGCGCCTCGAGCTCGCGCCGGAGGTACTCGAGCACCCGGTCGGCGACGTCCTCCCCGAGGCAGTCGAACTCGGTCACGCTTTCCATCGCGCGCAGCCAGGTGAGCTGGCGCTTGGCGAGCTGGCGGGTCGCCGCGATGCCTTGCTCGCGCAGTGCCTCGCCGCCGATCCTGCCCTCGAGGTGCTCCCACGCCTGGCGGTAGCCGACGCAGCGCATCGAGGGCATGCCGGCTTCGAGCGGGTAGTCCTCGCGCAGCTTCCTCAGCTCCTCCACGAGTCCGGCCGCGATCATCTCCTCGAAGCGCTGCGCGATTCGGGCGTGCAGGGGCTCGCGGTCGCCGGGAATGAGCGAGACTTTGAGCGGCGTGTAGGGAAAATAGACGTACTTGGGTTTCTTCAGAAGGTGCGACAGCGGCTTGTTCGTGATGTAGTAGATCTCGAGCGCGCGCTGGATGCGCTGGGCATCGTTCGGCTCCAGGCGCGCCGCGGTCTCGGGATCCACCCGAGCCAGCCGCGCATGCACCGCGGGCCAGCCCTGCTCCCCGGCCATGGTGTCGATCATGAGACGAATCATCGGATCGGCTTCCGGCAGCTCGTTCAACCCCTCGGTCAACGCCTGGAAGTAGAGCATGGTGCCGCCGACCAGCAGGGGAATGCGGTCGCGCTCGGTGATCTCGCGCATGAGCGCCAGCGCATCGTCGCGGAAGCGCGCGGCGGAGTAGCGCTCGTGCGGCTCCACGATGTCGATCAGGTGATGCGGCGCCTGGGTGAGCAGTTCGGCCCCGGGCTTGGCCGTGCCGATGTCCATCCCCTTGTAGATCTGGGCCGAATCGACGCTGATGATCTCGCACGGCAGCGCCCGCGCGAGCCGCATCGCCACCGCGGTCTTGCCGCTCGCCGTCGGGCCCA
>DASWHI010000017.1:0-2988 GCA_036398235.1 Burkholderiales bacterium | reverse complement strand
CTGCCAGTCGCGCGTTTCGAGGATCGTCTTCACCTCGTTGAGGAACGCCGCGGCATAGGCGCCGTCCACCGCGCGGTGGTCGAAGCTCTGCGCCAGCACGCCCACCGGCCGCACGGCAACCTCGTCCTTCCCGCCGCTCTCGACCACCACCGCGCGCTTGCGCACGGCGTCGGTGGAGAGGATCGCGACCTGGGGGGTGTTGATGATGGCCGCGGTGACCAGCGTGCCCCCCGCGCCGTTGTTGGTGATGGTATAGGTGCCCTCGGTCATGTCGTCGGGCTTGAGCCGGTGCTCGCGCGCGCGCACGGCGAGATCGTTGATCGCGCGCGCAAGCTCGACCAGCGATTTCGCCGCCGCGTCCTTCACCACGGGTACCAGCAAGCCCTCGCGCTCGAGATCCACCGCGATGCCGAGATTGATGCGCCGGTGCAGGGCCAGGTGGTCGCCGCCGAAGCTCGCATTCAACCGGGGGTACTTGGCGAGCGCCGCCGTCACGGCGCGGGCGATAAAGGGAAGATAGGTGAGCGCGTATCCCTCGCGCTGCCTCCACTGCTCTGCCGCCGGGCGGCGGGCCCGGTCCACCCCTGAAAAATCGGCTTCCACCGCCTGCATCACGTGCGGCACCGTCGCCCAGGATTTCGCCATGTGCTCGGCGGTGCGCTTGCGGATGCCGGTGAGCGGGACTGATTCCGCGCCGGCGACCGCGTACGGCGCGGGCTCCTGGGTGCGGGCGGCGGGTCGCGCGGTTCCGTGCTGAGCGACATGTGCGAGCACGTCCTCGCGCGTGATGCGCCCGTCGCGGCCGGTGCCGGCAATGGCACGCGCATCCAGGCCGTGCTCTGCGATGAGCCGGCTCACGACCGGAGACAGCCGCGCGCGTCCTTCCGCGGAGGCGGGAGCGGCGGCCGTGGAGGGGCGCGGTGTCGCTGCCGGCGCCGCAACGGCTGCCGCTGGCCGCGCCGCCTGGCCGCCAGCCTCGCGGATCACCGCGAGCCGCGTTCCGACCTTGGCGGTCGCGCCTTCGTGCACCAGGATTTCCGCGACCACGCCGGCGACCGGCGCCGGGATCTCGGTGCTGACCTTGTCGGTCTCGACGTCGAACAGCGCCTCGTCGGCCTTGACCGCGTCGCCGACCTTCTTGTGCCAGCGGGTGACCGTGCCCTCGGCGACCGTCTCGCCCAACTGCGGCATCACAACATCCATCTACCACCCCTTAAATTCAATCAACCGCCAAGACGCCAAAAGGCATTCAGAAAATAGAATCCGGAAACATTATCTCGAATCCATTCTGCAGTTGAATGCTCTTTGGCGGCTTGGCGGTTCAATCTATCTTTTCCCGGATCTCGCGCACGATGCGCTCGACCGACGGGATCGTGTTGTCCTCGAGCAGGTCGGCCGAGGGCAGCGGCACGTGCGGCGTCGTGATCCGCACGATCGGGCCGTCGAGGTCCCAGAAGCACTCGTCGGCGATGATGGATGCGATCTCCGCGCCCCAGCCGCACAGCCGCGGGTTCTCCTCCACCGTCACGAGGCGCCCGGTCCTCGCCACCTCCGCGAGGATGGCCTGAGTGTCGAGCGGCACGAGCGATCGCACGTCCACGACCGTGCACGAAATGCCGTGCTCTTTCTCAAGAATCTCCGCCGCGGCAAGCGCCCGGTGCACCATCAGCGCGAGCGCGACGATGGTGCAGTCCTTCCCCTGGCGCAGCACCTTGGCTTTCCCGAGTTGATCCACGTGCTCACCGTCGGGCACTTCGCCCTTCATCGAATAGAGCGACTTCTGCTCGAACACCAGTACCGGGTCGGGGTCGCGCACGGCGGCTGCAATCAGCCCCTTCACGTCCGCAGGCGTCGCCGGCGCCACAACCTTCAACCCCGGCACCGCCATCGCCCAGTTCTCCACCGCCTGCGAGTGCTGCGCCCCGAAGCGCGAGCCGGCGCCATTGGCGGTGCGGATCACGAGCGGGAGCGCGATCTGGCCGTTCGTCATGTAGCGGGTCTTGGCGATCTCGTTCGCGACCATGTCCCAGCACACGGCGAGGAAGTCCGAGAACATGATCTCGGCAATCGGCCTCAATCCCGTCATCGCGGCGCCCATCGCCGCGCCGATGATCGCCTGCTCCGAGATCGGGCAGTCGCGCACGCGCTTCGGGCCGAATTTCTCGAGGAGGCCGACAGTGGACTTGAACACGCCTCCTGCCGCCGCCACGTCCTCGCCGAGGAACACGACGCGATCGTCGCGCTCCATCTCCTGCGCGATGCCGGCTGCAACCGCGTCGCGGTAGGTCAGTTCCGCCATGCCGAGCCTCCGTTCGCCCACACGTTCTTCCCGATGCCGTCAAGCGACGGCGTGGGTGACGCCTTGGCGGTCGCGGTCGCCTCGTCCACCTTGCGCGTGGCTGCGTCCTCGATGTCCTTCAGCGTCGCCGCGGCGATGCCCAGCTTCAACAGCCGGGCGCGGTAGATCTTCAGCGGATCGCGCTCGAGCCACTTGTCGAGCTCCCCATCCGGGCGATACTTGGCGGGGTCGGCGCGTGAATGACCGCTGTGCCGGTAGGTCATGGCTTCAATCAGCGCCGGACCTCCGCCCTTACGCGCCCGGTTCATGCGCTTGACCGCCGTCAGGTAGACCTCGTCCGCGTCGTTGCCGTCCACCACGATGGACTCGAGACCATACGCGCTCGCGCGGTCCGCCGCCGGGTGCTTCACGGCCGTGACCGATGCGATCGGCGTGTACTCCATGTAGAGGTTGTTCTCGCAGACGAAGATCACCGGCAGCTTCCATACCGCGGCTAAGTTGAGCGCCTCATGGAACGTGCCGATGTTGGCGGTGCCGTCGCCGAAAAAGCACACCGCGACCTGCTCGGTGCCGCGATACTGCGCGCTCCACGCCGCGCCGGCCGCGACCGGCAGGTGCGCGCCGACGATGGCGTAGGAGCCCATCGCGCCCTTCGAGACATCGGTCAAGTGCATCGAGCCGCCCTTGCC
>DASWHI010000016.1:0-5968 GCA_036398235.1 Burkholderiales bacterium | reverse complement strand
CTTCATGCGCCCGACGAACTGCAGCTGCTTGCGGATTCTGAACGAGGACACGTCGCCCTCGCGCATGTGCAGGATGTCGGCGGGGCTGATCAGGCGTGGGTCGGCGTAGGTGATGGGCACGCCGGCGTGGCGGTAAGCCTGCAGCACGAGCTGCGAGCAGAAAAGCTGGTTCTCGCTGGCCGCCAGCTGGTTCAGCACCCCCAGGCTGCGGATGCACGCGTCCCGCAACGCAGTCGGCATGAGCGGCACTTCGCACACTTTGCGGCCGATCGACAACGGGAATTGCAGCGTCACGCCCAGGAAGCTGAAGCCGGTGCCGGACTTCTCCAGCGCGTATTCCCTGATGAGCCGGGCCTGCTCCCCGGTGAGTTCCGGATGGCGCAGAACGACCACCACCGTTTCTTCCTTCAGGACTTCCTCCATGCTGCGGGTGCGGACGCTCGGCATCACGGCCTCCACGATCTTGCCGTCACCGATGTAGACGGCCGCGTGGCTGACCGGCGCGAAAGTGAAGAGCTGGATGCCGGCTGCCCGGAGGCTCGGCGCATGGGTGAGGAGGATGTCTCCCGGACGCAGTGCCTCCGGCTTCAGGACAGCATCCCCCTCTGCGGGCTCGATGGAAATGTGCTGGAACTGCAGCACGGCGGCTGAGGGCGCGCGGTCCGGATCCTGGGATGCAGTTTCGGGGAGGAATACGAGCTGGGTCGCGCAGCCTTGCAGGAATGCGACCAGTGCCGCCAAGGGTATCCAGCGCTTCATGGTTTGCGCTCCACGGGTTTGCCAGCGAACTTGCGGTAGAGCGCCCAGACCAGGAGGAGGGATCCGCCGGGCAGCAGCAGGGCCGCTATGAGGACACCCAGCGGACCCTTGATCGAACTGCCCCAGTGACGCATTTCCAATCTCCCTGGCCGGTGCTCTGGCCGCGTCGCCACCGACAATCGGCGGCTTCCGGGGTCAAGGATGGGGGGGCGGCCCTTTCTGATCGGTCACAGGTCGCTTACGGGTTGCTTACAGATCGGACTCGAAAGGCCTGGAGGGGGGCACCCAGGGTAGGAGGGGGGCCCGGTGGCCCCCGGCTGCGAGACGAGCGGGGCGGGTTCCGCGCCCAAAGGCGTCCCAAGGCGCCGGGGCCTGCGCAAGCGGATTGGACCCCCCACCCCCATCCTCCCCCGCAAGGGGGGAGGAGGGCTAGGCGAGCGCGGCGGCGGGAGTTTTCTGCTCGCGACGCCCGCCGAGGAGAGGGCAATTCGGCGCGGCGGCGGCCTTCTTGCGCTCGATGATTTCCCTGGCGTACTTCTGGAGGTAGTGCGCGATGGTCTCGACGCGGATCTTCACCGAGCCGGCGGGCTTGGTGGAGTCGAGGTCCTGGAATGCGAAGAAGAGGGTGCCGGAGCGCTCGACGATCTGCTGCACCGGGCTGTAGGTCGGCTGGTCCATGCCGCACTCGTAGCTCGCGAGGCGGATCACGCCGGCGATCCACGGCGTGCGCGCCGCGACCTTGGCGCCCCACAGGATTTCGTTGGTGTTGGCGCTGTAGGACGAGGGCCACACGTCGGAGATGTCGAACGGCGAGCGGATGCGCCCGGCCTTCAGGTCCGCCGCGAAGATCCACTCGAGGAGATCCGGATCGGTCGGAAAATACTGGGTCCACAGCACGGGATAGCCGTACGCCTGCAGGTCCACCTCGATCTCGTGGCCGATGCCGGGATCCATATGGTAAGGCCGCGCGACCACGAGCAGGCACGGCGAATCCGCGGCGGCGCAGCTCTCCAGCACCTCGCGGCCGCGGCGCCACGCCTTCTCGTTGAAGGCCTTGAGCGCCTCGTAGCCCTGGCGCACGGCTTCCTTCGTCTCCGCGAACTCGATCTCCGGAAAAATCTCCTTCAACGCGGGATGGAGCTGCTTCGGAACGAGCGGGGGATCGCCGAGGGAGACCAGTGGCGTGACGTAGCGGATGTCGCGGTCCGCAAAGGCGTCCTTCTCCCTGAGGAAGCCCGCCTTGATGTTCTCAGGCCCCGCCGCGACACGCGGGCAGGCGAGGTTGTCGACCACGTGGCCCTTGAGGAACGAAGGGAGCGAATAAATCATCGGCGAGAACAGCACGTCGATTTTCCGGTGCTTGTCGCGCGCGAGGAGCTCCCCGTAGTGGCCGGAGATGCACTTCACCGGGTAGCAGCAATCCACGGTGCCGCGGCCCTTGGCGAACTCGCGGCCCTGCTCCTCGGAAGTGTCCGAGGAGAACGCGAGCTTGCGCGCTTCGACGCCGAGGGCCCCGAACAGGCCCACCCAGAACTGATGGGTGGACCACATGTTCAGGACCCTAGGTATCCCGATCCTCAGCTTCGACCGGTACTCGGGCGTGGCGGAAGGCGTCCTCGCGGACCATTTCCGCAACATTGGGATGAGCACGTTTGACTTCCTCCAACTGGGCTTTCACCACCCGCATCTCGTTTGCGTCCTCGAGCAGGCCCTTGGGGCAGGTATTCCCGCTGATGACACGCTCCTTGCCCTCGGCAAGCGGCACCTTGCTCCACGGCCGGCCCTTCGCACCGGGCAGCACCACGTCGATGAAAGTGCGCCGGCAGCTCACCGGGCACCACTTGCATATGGTGTGCTCGTTGGTGGTGCTCTCGTACTGGAGCGCCTCTATGGTGTCGAAGCCGCGGAAGCGCGACGGCTTGCCCTCGCGCCACCCATCCCTGGCGCACAGTGCGGCGCCGATCGCCCCCGCTTCGCCGGGGTAGGGATGGACCACGATCTCCGCGTTCGGCACCTTGCCGATGATGAAATCCACTTGTGCCTTGACCACGGCGAGGTTGCGATGCGTGCCGCCCTGCAGCACGAACTTCCTGCCGGCGGCCGCCAGGTTCTGCAGTTGCCCCGCGTAGACCCAGACGTTGAGCGGCAGCACCGCGGCAAGAGAGGCCATGATCTCTTCGGAGGACCAGCCCTTGCGCTGCTGGTTGACGATGTCCGACTGCAGGAACACGCCGCAGCCCATGGCGAGCTTGGGCACGGAGCGCGCCTTGAACGCCTGCTCGGCGTATTGCTCGAGCGGCGTGTTGTAGCGCTCGGCCACCCCCTGCAGGAACGCGCCGTTGCCGGAGGAGCACTGCGAGTTCAGGCGGAAGTCCGACACCGTGCCCTGGCGCAGCAGCATGATCTTGACGTCGCATCCGCCGACGTCGCAGATCACGTCCGCATCGGAGTGGAAGTGCAGGGCGGCGGTGGCGTGTGCGACGGTCTCCACGAGCGCCACGTCGGCGCCGATGATGTCCTTGAGCAGGTCCTTGCCGTAGCCGGTGATGGCGAGCCCGGCGATGTTCTCGAAACCCGCTTCGCGGATCTGGCGCAGGATCGCCTTGGCGTCCTCGATCGGGTTGCCTTTCGACTGGACGTAGCAGGAGAAGAGCATCTCGCTCTTCGGGCAGAGCACTACTGCCTTGGCCGTCGTGCTGCCGAAGTCGCACCCGAGGAACACCCCGGCATCGATTGCAGGCGCCGGGGCGACCGGCGTTCCGTTGACGCGCGGGTGCGCATCGCCGTTCCTGCGCGTCGCGTCGTACTGCGCGCAGAACGTCCGGAAATCGTCCTCGCTCGCGATGAGGCCCCTCGAGCCTTCCTTCGCCTTCTGCTCGTGCTGGCCGACGTCGATCCACCCGCGGAGCTTCTCCACGCCCTGGTAGATCGCAACCCCGTTGGTCTCACCCTGGCCGATCTCGATGCAGCCGAGGCACGCGTAGTAGAGCGCGTCGGCCGGAACCAGGATGAGGTCCTCGGGCTTCTTCCCCTCCGGCAGCGCAATGCGCCGCTCTTTCCAGAGCTTGCCCAGGTGATGGCGCCACGCCTGCTGCAGGCCGGTGAAGAACATGTTGGGCCCGCCGAGGAGCAGCACTTCGGGCACCGGCGTGTTGCCCTTGGTGAGGGTGGCGAGATTCTGGTAGACCACGGCCTCGTAGAGGCTCGCGATGATCTCCTCCACCGGCACGCCCGATTTCACCAGGGTATTCGAATCCGCCTCGGCGAAGATCCCGCACTTGGAGCTCACCTTGTGCAGGCTCATCCCGGCATAGGCCATCTTCGCGAGGCTCTCCGTCGGGATCGAGAGCTTGCGCGCCGTCTTCTCGATGAAGGTGCCGGTGCCGCCGCTACAGGCGGACTGCATGTAGACCTGCTTGCTGGTGCCGTCCCCGCTCGGGGTGAAGAACACCGTCTTCATGTCCTCGCCCCCGATCTCGGAGACGAACCGCACCTGCGGGTGCAGCTTCTCGACGGCGGCGGCGACTGCGACGACTTCCTGTATCAGCTTGGCGCCGACCAGCGGCGCGAGAAAGCCGGCGCCGGAGCCGGTGAAGAACACCCGGTCGCGGCCCGGCGCGAAGCCGCATTCGGATTCCATGCGCCCGAGGTACCCGAGCACGGTCTCGGCCTGCTTGGTGTTGTGGCGCCCGTAATCGCGCCACAGCGACTTTCCGTCCTCCACCACCACCGCCTTGACGGTGGTGGAGCCGACGTCCACGCCGGCGATTTTCAATGCCGCGCCCTTTCGGCAAGATGCAGCACGAGGCGTGCCGCCATCCCCGCGGCGCCCTTCCGCGGGACGCTGTAGGTCGCGCGCTTCATCTCGGGGCGGGCGTCGAGCAGCTCGCGCGCCCGCTCCAGGGTAAGGCCGTTCAGCTTCAGGACATCGTCGAACTCGCGCTGCGCCCGGCGCTTGGCTTCAGTCAGTATCATCTGGCAGCGCGACAGCGCGTGGACCTCCGCGTCGCCCTTGATCTCGAGCGGGGCGTAGAGGAGATCGGGATACTTGCCCGTGACGGCCGCCATGGCGCCGATGCTCATGGTGTTGGGCATGCAGGAATAGGGTGAAAGCTCGCAGATCATGTGCGCTTTCTTGTGGTGATGCGCCCACAGCGCTTTGCCGACGAGCATGTCGCCCTCGCCACCGTTCAGCCGGCTGTGATAATACGGCGCGGCAAGCGCGCGCAGCTCGTACTGGTCCGGCATCTCGTGGGGCAGGTCGCCGAGCGCGCGCCGCATGCCGTCGTAGGTCCGGCGCAGCAGCCGCATCCCGGTCTTGATGCCGCCGAGCTTCAGGCGCGCCAGACGGTCGATGCCGATGTGATCCTCGTAGTCCTGGCCGGCGTGGCGCATCAGGTAATCGAGCCAGATGGTGATGGCGGCGGGATAGACTTCCGCGCCTTCGGTCTCGAGCCAGTGGTGGATGTTGTAGTTGGGATCCCCTTCCACGGTCTGCAGGTAGAACTCGCCGGTGATTTTCACGACCGGCTTCACCCGCAGCCGGTCCACTTCGATGCGCTCGAATCTGCGGTGAACTTCGCGCAGCGCCTGCTCGAAATAATCGCTCATGAGATACCAGACCGGCGCGCTCCATTTCTTGCCGCGCACGGGTGAACCCCGGAAGGTCTCGTACAAGTGCTCGACGCTCTCCTTGACGACCCGTTCGGTTTCACCAGGATGAACTTCGTACGGCCGCGTCTGGTACTCGAGGTCCTGCACGAGATCGCTCACCAGCACGGCCCAGATGGCACCCATCGTAAAGGGCAGGTTTAGTTCCAGCCCGCCGCCCTCGGCCGCCCCCTGCGCGAGCCCGTTCTGCGCGAGGAGAAACATGCGGAAGGACTCGAGGCCGGCGTTGCGCAGCGCCAGCTCGTAGCTCTGGTGGTACTGCCCGAAGCGGCAGGCGCCGCACGCCCCCGCGGTCACGTACACGTACTTTTTTGCGACCTCTTCGGGGCTCGACTCGCGCGCCGCCGAGCGCAGGAAGTTGGCGAGGTTGCCGGTCGTGAAGCTCGTCGGGCAGCATTGCCCGATGTCGGCGAGCTCCCGCCCCGTGAGCAGATCCTCCTTCGTCGCCACCGGCAGCACCTGCGTGCGGTAGCCGAGGTTTTCCATCGCGCCCTGGACCAGGCGCTCGGCCCTCCAATGCAGGCCGCCGAAGAGTACC
>DASWHI010000015.1:0-4675 GCA_036398235.1 Burkholderiales bacterium | reverse complement strand
ACCGACGACGGGATCGCCGGCTACGGCCAGATCCACGGCTCGCCGCAGAAAGCGATCTGCGAGTGGGTGGCGCGGTTCGGAGAGATCATCCGCGGCATGGAGGCGACCGCGAGCGTGGTGGTGTGGGAGAAGCTATTCGCGCTCACCTCGCCGCGGCCGGGGGGCATGGGCGGGCGCGACGGCCTGCCGCCGCCGCTGCCGCGGGGAGCGCGTCCCCAGGTCATGGCGGCGATCGCCGGCATCGACATCGCGCTGTGGGACATTCGCGGCAAGAGCGCGGGCCTGCCCGTCTACCGTCTGCTCGGCGCGGAAAAGCGCCCGATCTTCACCTACGCCACCGGCGGCTACTACCGGCTCGGCGCGCCCGAGGGGGTCTACGCAGAGGAGCTGGCCCGCTTTGTCGCCGCAGGCTTCCGCGCCGTGAAGCTGAAGACCGGCGGCGGCACGGTCGCCGACGAGGCGCGGCGCGTGGGCGCGGTGCGCGAAGCCATCGGCCGGAACATCGCCCTGATGCTCGACATGAACGCTCCCTACGATCTCGACGACTGCATCGCCTTTGCGCGCGCAGTCGAACCCTATCAAATTTTCTGGCTGGAGGAGCCGCTGCACTGGTACCTCCAGCCGGCCGATTTCGTGCGGCTGGCCGCTGCCACCCGCATCCCGCTCGCGCACGGCGAACGCGAGCTCACGCGCTTCACCGTGCGCGACTTCATCGCTTCCGGCGCGATCCGCTACGTGCAGTTCGACGCCACGCGCTACGCCGGCTTTACCGAGGCGCTGCGCGTTGCCGCGCTGGCGGAGCAGCACGGCGTCATGATCGCGCCGCACACGGCTCCCGAGCTTCACGCCCACCTGGTGGCGGCGTTTCCGCGCTGCAGCTTCGGCGTGGAATCGCACGGCGACGCCGCCCGCGATCCGGTAGCGCTCGGGCTCTACCGGGAGCATGTCGAGGTGCGCGACAGCCACGTCCATCTCAACGACCGGCCGGGCTTCGGGGTCGAGATCGACTGGGACTTCGTGCGGCGGCACCGGGCGTGACGGATTATCATTGTCGGCAGCGGGGCCCCGATCATGCTCATCAATTGCGCCGTCTACAAGGGCGGGAAGAAGCTCGCCGACATCCACAAGGAGGACATCCGCGGCTACCTCGGCATGCCGGGATGCTTCGTCTGGGTGGCGATCAAGGATGCTACTCCGGAGGAGCTCGCAGAGATGCAGGGCCAGTTCGGCTTGCACGAGCTCGCCGTGGAGGACGCGAGCCACGGACACCAGAGGCCCAAGCTCGAGGAGTACGGCGACTCGATTTATGCGGTGGTACACACGGTCGAAGCGGCGGGGGACGAGCTCAACGTCGGCGAGCTCAGCATTTTCGCCGGCCGCAACTACCTGCTGTCCGTGCGCAACCGCACCGAGCAGGGCTTTACCAACGTGCGCTACCGCACGGAGCGCGAGCCGCACCTGCTCAAGCTCGGCTCGGGATTCGTGCTGTATGCGCTGATCGACGCGGTGGTGGACCGCTATTTTCCGGTGCTGGAGGATCTGGAGGAGGAACTCGAGCGGCTTGAAGAGCGCATGTTCGCCGGCACGCCATCGCGCGAGAACATCGAGGCGCTCTACGCGCTCAAGCAGAAGCTGACAACGCTCAAGCACGCCGCGGGTCCTCTGCAGGAAACCGCCGGCAAGCTCTACGGCGGGAGGGTGCCCGAGATCTGCGCCGGCACGCAGGACTACTTCCGCGACGTCTACGACCACCTCCTGCGGATCAACCAGTCGATCGACAGCCTGCGCGACATGCTGACCACTGCGATCTCGGTGAACCTGTCGCTGGTCTCCATACAGGAGAACGAAACGGTCAAGCGGCTCGCGGCCTACGCGGCACTGGTGGCGGTGCCGACCATGATCGCGGGGGTCTACGGCATGAACTTCCAGCACATGCCGGAACTGGGATGGGTATGGGGCTACCCCTTTGCCCTCGGATTGATGGTGGTCCTCGACGGCTATCTGTTCTACCGCTTCCGCAGGGCGAAGTGGCTGTAGCTCCCACCACCCCGACTACTTCGTAGTCACCCCTCCTCGGGCAAAAGGGGATTCCCTTACTGGGCGAAGAACTCCTTGACCTTCTCCATCCAGGACCGTGCGCGGGGATTGTGGCGGCCGGGGTCCTTCTGGCTGATCGCCTCGAGCTCGGCGAGCAGCTCCTTCTGCCGCGCGGTGAGGTTGGCCGGCGTCTCGACCGCGACATGGCAGATGAGGTCGCCGTGGCTCGATGTGCGCACGCCCTTGATGCCCTTGCCGCGGAGCCGGAACATCTGCCCGGTCTGGGTGCCCGCCGGAACCTTGACCTTGGCGTAGCCCTCCAGCGTCGGGATCTCGATATCGCCCCCGAGGGCGGCGGTCGTGAAGCTGATCGGCATTTCGCAGTGCAGATCGTTGTGGTCGCGCTTGAAGACCGGGTGCGGCTTCAAGTGGATCACCACGTAGAGATCGCCCGGCGGCCCGCCGTTCATGCCGGCCTCGCCTTCGCCCGAGAGGCGAATGCGGTCGCCCTCGTCCACGCCGGCGGGAATTTTCACCGACAGCGTCTTGTGCTGCTTCACGCGCCCGGAGCCGCCGCAGGTCGCGCAGGGACTTGCGACGATCTTGCCGCTGCCGTGGCAGCGCGGGCAGGTCTGCTGGATCGAAAAGAAGCCCTGCTGCATGCGCACCTGGCCGTGGCCGTGGCAGGTCGAGCAGGTGCTGGGCGATGTTCCCGGCTTGGCGCCGCTGCCGTGGCAGGTCGCGCACTCCTCCATCGCAGGGATGCGGATGCGCGTCTCGGATCCGCGCGCAGCGTCCTCGAGCGAAATCTCGAGGTTGTAGCGCAGGTCGGCGCCGCGGTAGACGCCGGAGCGGGTGCGGCCACCGCCGAAGATGTCGCTGAAGATGTCGCCGAACGCGTCGGCGAAGCTGCCGCTGAAGCCGGCGCCCGCGCCGGCCGCCGCCGTCGGATCCACGCCCGCGTGGCCGAACTGGTCGTAGGCCGAGCGCTTCGAGCCGTCGGTCAGGATCTCGTAGGCCTCCTTCGCTTCCTTGAAGTGCTCCTCGGCCTTGGGGTTGTCCGGGTTGCGGTCCGGGTGCCACTTCATGGCGAGCTTGCGGTACGCCTTCTTGATCTCCTCTTCGGAGGCGTCCCGGTTGACTCCCAGCACTTCGTAATAGTCGCGCTTCGCCATGGCTTCAGGACTGAGGATTCAGGATCGAGGATCGAGCGGACGCAAAAGAATTGAGGGGAGGACTTCCGCCTTCCCCTCAATCCTCATTCCTCACTTCTCGATCCTATTTTTTGTCCTTGACCTCGGTGTATTCCGCATCCACGACGTTACCTTCTTCCTTCCCGGCCTCGGTCGCGGCCTTGTCGCCGCCCGGCTGCTGGGCCTGCTGCTTTGCCTGCTCTTCCTTGTACACTTTTTCGGCGAGCTTGTGCGCGGCCTGGGCGAGCGCCTGGGTCTTGGCTTCGATTGCCGCCTTGTCCTCGCCCTTCAGCACTTCTTCCGCATCCTTGAGCGCGGCCTCGATCTTCGCCTTCTCGTCGGCCTCGACCTTCTCGCCGTGCTCCTTGAGAGATTTCCGGACCGCGTGCACCATGTGATCGCACTGGTTGCGCGCTTCGACCAGCTCGTGCGCCTTGCGGTCTTCCTCGGCGTTCTCCTCGGCGTCCTTCACCATGCGCTGGATTTCCTGCTCGGTGAGACCCGAGCTCGCCTGGATCTTGATCTTGTTCTCCTTGCCGGTCGCCTTGTCCTTGGCCGAGACGTGGAGGATCCCGTTCGCGTCGATGTCGAACGTGACCTCAATCTGGGGCATGCCGCGCGGGGCGGGCGGAATATCGGTCAGGTTGAACTGGCCGAGGCTCTTGTTGCCGCGCGCCATCTCGCGCTCGCCCTGGAGCACGTGGATGGTGACCGCGGTCTGGCTGTCGTCCGCGGTCGAGAACACCTGCTGCGCCTTGGTCGGGATGGTGGTGTTCTTCTGGATCAACTTCGTCATCACGCCGCCGAGCGTCTCGATGCCGAGCGAGAGCGGCGTCACGTCGAGCAGCAGCACGTCCTTGACGTCGCCCTTCAGCACGCCGGCCTGGATCCCCGCGCCCACCGCCACCGCTTCGTCGGGATTGACGTCCTTCCGCGGCTCGCGACCGAAGAACTCCTTGACGCGGTCCTGCACCTTCGGCATGCGGGTCTGACCGCCCACCAGGATCACGTCGGAAATGTCGCCCGCCTTGATGCCGGCGTCCTTGATCGCGGTCCGGCACGGCTCAATGGTCTTCTCGATCAGGTCCTCGACCAGGCTCTCGAACTTGGCGCGCGTCACCTTGATCGCCAGGTGCTTGGGCCCCGCCTGGTCGGCGGTGATGTAGGGCAGGTTGATCTCGGTCTGCGCGCTGGAAGAGAGCTCGATCTTGGCCTTCTCCGCCGCGTCCTTCAGCCGCTGCAGCGCGAGCATGTCCTTGCGCAGGTCGATGCCGCTGTCCTTCTTGAATTCGTCGCACAGGTATTCGATCAGGCGCTGGTCGAAGTCCTCGCCGCCGAGGAAGGTGTCGCCGTTGGTCGAGAGCACCTCGAACTGGTGCTCGCCCTCGACGTTGGCGATCTCGATGATCGAGATGTCGAAGGTGCCGCCGCCCAGGTCGTAGACC
>DASWHI010000014.1:0-30671 GCA_036398235.1 Burkholderiales bacterium | reverse complement strand
CCAAGGAGAGGAACGTGCTCGGCGGGCCGCTGCTCGCGTGCAGCTACGACCCGGTCACCGGCTATTTCCGCGACGGCTGCTGCGCGACGCACGGCGAGCAGGACGTGTTTCACCTCGTGTGCGTGAGAGTCACGGCGGAGTTCCTGGAATTCTCGCGCGGCCGCGGCAACGATCTCTCCACCCCGCGCCCCGAGATGCGCTTCCGCGGGTTGAAGCCCGGCGACCGCTGGTGCCTGCACGTGCTGCGCTGGGTCGAGGCGTGGGAAGCCGGGATGGCGCCGCGCGTCGTGCTCGAAGCGACCCACGAGCAGGTGCTCAAGTACGCGCCGCTCTCGGCGCTGAAGCGCCACGCGCTGGACTTGCACTGACGTGCAACCGCCGCGGAGCTTTCTCCGTATATGCGTGATACCGTCGCACGAGCGTAGCACAGTTCCATCTACTCTAAGGAGCACAATCCATGACCACCCGCACTCTTGCATTGATTGCGGCGATCCTGCTTGCGCCTGCCGCATGGGCGCAGAAAACGCCAGTTTTCTCCGATCGTGAGGGCGCGATCCGCGGCCATGACCCGGTGGCGTATTTCGATCAAAAGGGCCCGGTGAAAGGCTCGAAGCAGTTCAGTCACCCGTGGCAAGGAGCGACCTGGTTTTTCGCGAGCGCGGAGAACCGTGACAAGTTCGCCGCCGAGCCCGAGCGCTACGCGCCACGGTATGGCGGCTACTGCGCTTACGCGGTGTCGCAGGGCTATACGGCGGACATCGACCCGGCGGCATGGTCGATCGTGGACGGCAGACTTTATCTCAACTACAGCTTGCGCATCCGGGAGCGCTGGAGAAAGGACATCCCCGGAAACATCCGCAAGGGCGACGCGCACTGGCCCACGGTGCTGCAGCGCTAGGCTAATTCCTCCCCCCTTGCGGGGGAGGATTGAGGTGGGGGGTCGGAAGCGCTGCTGACTTGACTCCCCATCCTAGCCTTCCCCCGCAAGGGGGGAAGGAACAGTCTGCGAATGTGTTATTTTCCTGTGTGGCATGCGGACGCAACTCGTAACGATCCCGACCGACACGATTCCCCTGGAGGGGGCTTTTCACGAGCCCGACTCGGGCAAGGCGGCCGGCGCGGTGCTGCTGTTCCACGGCAACACGATGAACTTCTACGTCGGGGCGCCGCGCTTCCTGCCGCCGGTGCTGACGCGCCTCGGGCTTGCCTGTCTTGCCTTCAACCGCCGCGGGCACGATGTCCTTAGCACGCGCAACAGCCGGATCGTGGAGGGCGGCGCGTTCCAGTTCAACCGCGAGGCGATCGCCGACAACCGCATCGCGGCAGAATGGCTCGGAGCACGCGGCTTTCCAGCCCCGGTCGTGATCGGCCACAGCTACGGCGGCATGCTGGCGACGCAGCACGTCGTCGATCATCCGTATACACCGGCCCTGGTGCTGCTGTCGGCGGGACGCGGCGGCGCGTCCGCGGGCCGCGAGAGCGGCACGGAGCGGCTGTTCGCCATGGACCGCTTCGAGGAGCTGCACGCCCGCGCGCGCGAGCGGGTGCAGGCGGGCCGCGGCCGCGAGCTCATGTTCATGCCGGGCTGGTGGTACGTGATCAGCGCGGAAAGCTTCCTCGATCGGATCAGCACGGTGCCGGATACGATCGCGCTGGCGCCACGGATCAAGTGCCCGGTGCTCGCCATCCGCGGAGACCGGGAAGACGTGCACCGCTATCCTGCGGAGGAATTTCAGCGCGCCGCGGGCGGCCCGTGCCAGGTCGAGATCATTTCCGGCTGCGATCACTTCTACAACCGCCGGGAGGACCCTGTCGCGGATCTCGTCGCGTCGTGGCTCGCCGGGAAGCTCGGGCTGCGCAAGGCGTAACATGGGCATCTGTGGTTAAATCCTGCTTTCATTCAAAGAGTCCCTCTTGAGTCCCCGGTTGTGAGCCACGATCCAGCGGACAGGACCCAGCCCCTGGATATGGACCTGAGCCTCCATGTCGGGAAATACGAGGTCCAGAAGCTGATCAGCAAGGGCGCGACGGGCACCGTGTACCTGGCGAAGGACGCGTTTTCCGGCAGGGAAGTCGCGCTGAAGACGATCGAGCCCGAAGTGTTCCGCGACCCCGAGTTCGGAGCCGTTTACCGCCAGCAGTTCGTGAACGAGGCCTCGCTCGCCGGCAAGCTCAGGCATCCGCACATCGTGGCGATACTGGACGCGGTGGTGCAGGAGCATTCCGGTTATATCGCGCTGGAATTCATCGACGGGCACGACCTGTCGCAGCATACCCGGCCCGGGCATCTGCTGCCGGTCGCGGATGTGCTGCAGCTCGGCTTCAAGTGCTGCGGCGCGCTCGAATACGCTTTCAGGGAGGGGATCGTCCACCGCGACATCAAGCCGGCGAACCTCATGCTTGCGCAGAACGGCGAGGTCAAGATCTCGGATTTCGGCGCGGCATACCTGCGCATGAGCCAGGTGGTACAGACGGCGGAGATGGGCTCGCCGTACTACATGTCGCCCGAGCAGCTGCAGCGCAAGGATCTCACCTTCCACAGCGATATGTACTCGCTCGGCGTGGTGCTCTACGAGCTGCTGACCGGCCAGCGCCCGTTTACGGCGGACACCCTGGAGGTGCTGCGCCGGAAGATCCTCCAGCAGCCGCCGGTCGGGCCGAGCAAGGTGCGCGGCGACCTGCCGAAGGAGATCGACGCCATCCTGCTGCGCGCGCTCGCCAAGAAGCCCGAGCAACGCTACCCGTACTGGCACGACTTCGCCCTCGCGTTGTCGGGGGTGGCTGAAAAGTCGCTGCCGCCCGGCGTGATCCCCGACAGCGAGAAATACGTCGCGCTGAAGCGGGTGCCGTCGCTGGCCGGGCTGTCCGACGTGGAGCTGTGGGAGCTCGCGCGCGCGGCGAACTGGGTGCGGGTCCCGCCGAACGCGACGATCATGCGCGAGAACGAGAGGGGCAGGAAGCTCTACTTCCTCGCCAAGGGAGAGGTGAAGGTCACGCGCGGCGGGCAGCTGCTCAATATCATCCGCGAATCCGAGTGCTTCGGCGAAATGGCATTCATCCGCGAGGGCGCAGCGCCGCGGAGCGCGACGGTGGTGTCCGTGAGGGAGCTGCTGCTGGCCGAATTCGAGCCCGAGGCGCTCGCCCGGATGAGCCCGGGCGCGCAGCTCTATCTCACCCGGGCGCTGGTGCGCAACCTCGCCGAACGCCTCGAGCTCGCCAATACCATGCCCGGCCGATGAGGCCGATCGGTGTGGCGCAGTGACGGGCGAGTAGCCCGACCCTACCCGCAACCATGACCGACCGAAGAATAACCGTCGCTTTCAAGGGCCGGCGCGAGTGCATCGAGCACCGCATTCGCGGCCGCGAAGCGGCGGTCTCAGGAAACACCCCCTCTCCCCCAATGGGTGAAGAGGGGATTTTGAGATGGGTTCATACGACGTAGTGATCCTCGGTGCCGGCGCCGCAGGGCTGGCGGCGGCGGCGGAGCTTGCCCGCCGCGGGAAGTCGGCGGTGGTCCTCGAAGCGCGCGACCGGATCGGCGGCCGCGTCTGGTCGCTCGAGGTGCCCGGCCTGCCGGTTCCCGTCGAGCTCGGCGCCGAATTCATCCATGGACGCCCCGCGGCGACGCTCGGCCGGATGCGGCGGGCGGGCATCGCCGCGCTCGATGCGCCCTTCGTGCGCCTGGCGGTTGTCGGCGGAAAGCTGCAACCGAGGGGGGATGGCCTCTACGCGGAGGTCCAGCGCGTCCTGCGGCGGCACGCCGGCGCGCTGAAGAAGAAGGACCTGTCCTTCGACGCGTTTCTCGGCCGCGGCCGTCACGGGCTGTCCGTGGAGGCGCGGACTTTCGCGCGGATGCGCGTGCAAGGATACGACGCGGCGGATCCGGCGCGCGTCAGCGCCCGCGCCATCGCGGAGGAATGGAGCGCGGAGGCGGCGGGGAGTCCCGGTCACTTCCGGCCCCGGGGCGGCTACGGCGCGCTGCTCGACTGGCTTGCCGGCAGCCTCAACGGCAGCCGGGTCGAATTGCGGTTGCGGAGCATCGTGCGCGCAGTGCGATGGAAGCGCGGCGCAGTCGAGATCGAGGGCACCGTTTCGAAGGCAAAAGGCCCTTCGACGCTGCTCAGGACAGGCAGAAGGCAGAAGGAAGAAGTATTCCGGGTAACGGCGCGGCGCGCGATCGTCACGCTGCCGCTTGGCGTGCTGAAGCTGCCGCCGCGCGCGCCGGGCGCGGTTCGCTTCACCCCGGCACTCCACGTAAAGCGGCCGGCGCTCGACAGGCTTGAGTCCGGCGCGGTGATCAAAGCCGCGCTGCTGTTTCGCTCGGCGTTCTGGGAAGAGATCGCAGAAGGGCGCTATCACGGGGCTTCGTTCTTTCATTCGCCGAGCGCGGCGGTCCCGACCTTCTGGACCGCGCTCCCCGAGCGAGTGCCGCTCCTCGTCGCATGGGCGGGCGGCCCGAGGGCGGCGCGGCTCGCGCGCGCCGCTGCGCCGGACATCGTGCGGGAAGCCGTGGCAAGCCTGGATTCGATCTTCGGCGCGCGGGGCGGGATCGAGGAACGGCTCGCCGCCGCCTGGGTCCACCACTGGCAGCAGGATCCGTTCGCGCGCGGGGCCTACAGCTACGTGGCGGTCGGCGGCCACGGCGCGCGGCGGGCGCTCGCCGAGCCGCTCGACGACACGCTCTTCTTCGCCGGCGAGGCCGCGGACTACGAGGGCGAGCACGGCACCGTCGCGGGAGCGCTCGCGAGCGGCGAGCGCGCGGCGCGCGAAGCCGCGGGCTGCTAGTGCCGTTCCAACTATTTGTGCCCATCAAATCCGCTTCGACAGGTCTGATTGTTCCTGGTAGGCCGGGTAATCAGATTCGGCGAAACAAGTTGGAACGGCACTAGGCTATCATCCGCCAATTGAAGCCGCTCCGGAACCCATGGCCAAGGCATTCGGCTCGTTCGACTACGTGATCGCCGGCGCGGGAACGGCGGGCTGCGTGCTCGCTAACCGCCTCTCCGCGGACCCGAACGTCACGGTGCTGCTGCTCGAGGCGGGCGGCAAGGACGACTGGATCTGGATCCACATCCCGGTCGGCTATCTCTACTGCATCGGCAACCCGCGCACCGACTGGTGCTACAAGACCGAGCCGGAGCCGGGGCTGAACGGCCGCTCGATCGGTTACCCCCGCGGGCGCGTGCTCGGGGGTTCCTCCTCGATCAACGCCATGCTCTACCTGCGCGGGCAGGCCCGCGACTACGACGAGTGGGCGGGATTGACCGGCGACTCCGGCTGGGCGTGGCGCAACGTGCTGCCGGTATTCATGAAGAGCGAGGACAGCTGGCGCGGCGCGGACGAAAAGCACGGGGAGGGCGGCGAGCTGCGCGTCGAGTCCCCGCGCGTGCGCTGGGAGATCATCGAAGCCTTCCGCGACGCTGCGGTCGAGGCGGGCATCGCCTGGACCGACGACTTCAACCGCGGCGACAACAGCGGGGTGTCCCGCTTCGAGGTGAACCAGAAGAATGGCGTGCGCTGGAGCGCGTCGAAGGCGTTCCTGCGGCCCGCGCTCGCGCGGCCCAACCTCACGGTCCTCACCGGCGCGCTGGTGAAGAAGGTGAGGCTCGAGGGCCGGCGCGCGCTGGGCGTGGAGTTTTTCCAGGGCAACGACGAGGTATACGCCGAAGCGCGGCGCGAGACCGTCCTCGCGGCGGGCGCCATCGGCAGCCCGCAGATCCTCCAGCTTTCCGGCATCGGCCCGGGCGCGCTGCTGCAGGGCCGCGGCATCCCGGTCGCGCACGAGCTGCCCGTCGGCGAGAACCTCCAGGACCACCTGCAGCTGCGGATGGCGTTCAAGGTGAAGAACGTGCTGACGTTGAATGCCCTGCTCCATTCGTGGTGGGCGAAGGCGAAGATCGGGCTCGAGTACGCGTTGTTTCGCACCGGACCGATGACCATGCCGCCGTCGCAGCTGGGCGCGTTCGTGAAGTCCGATCCATCGCAGGCGACGCCCAATCTCGAATATCACGTGCAGCCGATCTCGCTCGATAAATTCGGCGACCCGCCCCACCGCTTCCCCGCGTTCACCGTCAGCCCCTGCAACCTGCGTCCCACTTCGCGCGGCCACGTGCGCATCACCTCGCTCGACCCGCGCGCCTACCCGGCGATCGCGCCGAACTATCTTGCGACGTCCGAAGACCGCAGCGTTGCCGCCGCGGCGATCCGGCTCACGCGCCGCATCGTCACCGGCACGCAGGCGATGAGGAAATACGAGCCCGAGGAATTCACGCCGGGCCCGCAATATCAGACGGAGGAAGCGCTCGTCGAAGGCGCGCGCAAGGTCGGCACCACCATCTTCCATCCCGTCGGCACCTGCCGGATGGGACGTGCGGACGATCCACTGGCGGTGGTGGACCCGAAGCTGCGGGTGCGCGGCATCGAGCGCCTGCGCGTGATCGACGCCTCGATCATGCCGACCATCACTTCCGGCAACACCAACACGCCGACCGTGATGATCGCGGAGCGCGGCGCGCAGATCCTCAAGAACCAAGGATGAAGGCGGAGCAGAACACCGTCAGCACCTACCCGGAGAATGCTCCGGACCTCGGCTACCGGCCCGTTCCTGACATCTTCAAGCTCCCTCAGGGCATGAACTTCGGCCCGTGCTCGAGCGTGGCGGTGACCCGGAAGGGCAACATCCTCGTCTTCAACCGCAGCGCGCACGCGCTGATGGAATTCGACGGCCGCGGCCGCTACCTGCGCTCGCTGGCCGATGGCGTGTTCACGCTCCCGCACGGGCTGCGCGTGGACGCGGAGGACAACATCTGGGCGACCGACACCGGCTCGCACATCGTCGTGAAAATGGACCCGAAGGGCCGCATCCTGATGGTGCTGGGCATCAAGGGCAACTCGGGCGAATGGCACCCCGCCGGGCACCTGCGCTGCTTCAACGAGCCCAATGACGTCGCGTTCGGCCCGCAGGGCGAAATCTACGTCACCCAGGGGCACGGCAAGGGCGAGTCGCGCGTGCTCAAGTTCGACGCGGACGGCAATTTCGTCAAGACCTGGGGTGGGGAGGGCGCGGCGCCCGGGCAGTTCAACGTTCCGCACTCCATCGTCGCCGATGCGAAGGGCACGCTCTACATCGTCGACCGCTCGAACCAGCGCATCCAGGTGTTCGACGGCGAGGGCGGGTTCTTGCGTGAGAAGAAGCACCCCGGCACGCCGTGCGGGTTGTGCATGTGCCGCGACGGCAAGCACATGATGATGGCGCACGGGCACGCCGGGAAGATCATCAAGCTCGATCTCAACGGCAACGTCTTCGGCGCGACCGGCGGGCAGGGCAAGGGGCCGAATCGCTACGGCGAGGCGCACTTTCTCGCGCTCGACCGCAGGGAGGATATCTACGTGGCCGACACGCTCAACTGGCGGGTGCAGAAGCTCGTCAGGTCAAAGTGACGACTGACGAGAAACGAATCACGCCTTTCCGTCATGCGACATGACGGCGACCACGGCGGGGCGGGTCAAGCGGTTCGCCCACGCGTGGTTGGTGCCGCGCTGGATCACGATCTCGCCGGCGTTGAGCTTCACTTCCTGCGTGTCGAGCACCAGCACGATCTCGCCTTCCAGCACGATGCAGAAATCGAGCGTGCGCGTCCTCTGCATGTAGGGATGGGGCGCCAGCGGGGAATAGGTGGAAGCGGCGGGCGACCCCATCGCCCGGAAGAACGCCTGGACCTGCGGCGCGCCGACCTTGCCTTTCCAGTTGTCGTCGGGCGGGAACGTCTCGACGCGGCAGACGGAGCCGCGCGCCGGAGGCTCGAGCACGTGCGGCAGGTGCAGCGTTTCGTACACGATCCTGGCCGGATGGCTGTCGGTGACCCACAGCCGCGCGGAGGCGTAGCCCGGCCGCGCCGGATCGGTGCGCACGTCGGGCGCCGGCCCGTCGCCGATCAGCGAGGACTTGCCCGGCTCGCGGTCGATGGTGACGATCCTGCGCGTGGGCTTCACGCCGGCGGGCAGCTTCGGCGCGGCGCGCAGCGGCGCGTCCTTTCCCTGCGCGAGCCCCTGCGGCCCGTCCACGAAGCGCGCCGCGATCATGTCGAATGCCATCCGCGCGCCTTTCGGCATCACCCACTGGTGCCACGCGCCGACCTGGACGACGACGTCGCCGGGCTTCATCACCAGCTTGCGGTCGTCCAGGATCAGCTCGCGCTCGCCCGCGAGCATGATGCCGTAGTCCACGGTCTCGGTCTTGTGCATCGCCGACGAGTAGCCGTTATCGCCGCCCCGGTCCCATGTTCCGCGGCTGCCGGGCCGCGGCTTCGGCGGATGGACCGGCACCACGTTCTTGTCTTTTACCGGGTCGTAGTCCAGCGGCCGGGCGCGCGACTCGACGACGCGGAAGTGTCCGCCCTCGGGAGGCCCGGAAAAGGCATACTCGAGCTTCCCGTCGTCGTAGTCGCCGGAAAGGGGAGCGGGAGTCTCCAACCAGACCCAGAGATCGGTGTGGCCGCGTCCGAAGCCCATCGACGCTTCGTGCGTGTTGGGCGCCGGCCCGTCCCATACCACTTTCGAATGACCGCGCGCATCGTTGCCGGTCACCACGCGGCGGATGGGCGTCAGATGCATGTGAACTCCACGGGCGTGCCCTGCCCGTCGGCCGGGCTGTGCCCGAGCCCGATGACGCCGTTGGCACGCAGCATCAGTTCCTCGCGGCGCAGCACCACTTCCTCCGCCTCCCCGGTGAACTGCACCCAGGTGCCGTTCGAGCTGTGGTCGGCGAGCACGAACTTGTCGCGCCGCCGCTCGATGCGCGCGTGCTGCCGGGAAGCCTTGCGGTCGCCGACCACAATGTCGCAGCCGCCGTCGCGGCCGATGGAAAGCTCGCCGGGCCCTTCGAAGCGCCAATCACGGCCCTCGTACCTGAGCACGAGGCGCGCGACGCGGGAATGATCGGTCCGGGTGCCGAGCGCGGTGAGCTCCTCGGTGTCCGGCTCCCAAAGGAACTCGAAAATCGCCACCGCTTTCTGCTTCCCTTTGACCGGCACGCGGTGGAGCTGGCGCGCACGCACGGCGAGCGCGGCGGAAAGCATCCCGACCGTGTCCGCGGTGGTGATGATCTGCCCGACCTTAGCGACGCCGGCGACGCGCGCGGCGAGATTCACCGCGTCGCCGTACAGGTCCCCGCCCTTCTCGAGCACCGGTCCGAAATGGCATCCGATATGGATGCCGAGGCCGGGCTGGCCGGGGTCGCGCTGCTCCTCGGTTTTCTCCTGCATCAGGCGCGAGGCGTGCAGAGCGGCGTCGGCGGTCTCGAACACGCACATCGCGCCGTCACCCGTGTTCTTGATGACCCGGCCGCCGCAATCCACGCATACCCCGGCGAGCACGGACAGCAAGCGGTCCACGAGCGCCAGCGCCCGCTCGTCGCCAAGGGTTTCGTAGAGGCGGGTGCTGCCGCTCAGGTCCACGAACAGGACTGCGCAGGTGGTTGAGCTGGGGATCATGACAGAACGCCGATCGTAGCGTTCCAGTATAGGGCAATGCCGGGCCGCAGCCGCGGGAGGATCCGCCTTCGCCGCGGATTGACAGGCTTTCGCGGCGGCGCCTAGTATCGTGTTCGCCGCAGCCTCGCGCTCTTGACGGGGTCCGGTGCGCTGTAACTGTGGTGGAACGGGGGGGACATACCACTTGCGAGTCGTGCTCCCGATGCGCTGGGCGTTCGTCCTGCTCGCGTGTCCTCTGGCCGCTGCGGCAGCGGACCCGGCGCCGACCCTGACCCTGCTCGAGGGCCCGGCCGGGCTCGTGCGCGGCGTGGCGCGTTACGCGCTGGCGGAGGGGGCGCGCATGCAGTCCGGCGACATCATCGAGGTGGGAGACAAGGGGCTCGCCGAGATCGAGTATCCGGACGGCACCGCGATCGCGCTGGGCGCGGGGACGCGCATGCTCGCCGTCTCCATGCCGCGCGGCAAATCCGCGGCCGGCGATTACTACGTGATGCAGGGCGCGCTGAAGGTTGCGGGCGTGAGCAAGGCCGCGCGCCTGCGCGTCTTCACCCCCCTGTTCACATTGAGCCCCGTGGAAGGCGTGTCCGTAATGGTCGTGGGCGCCGGCGCGGGCTCGGTATTCATCGAGAGCGGGGAGGCGCGCCTCGCCGCGGCGCCCGCGACCCTGAGCCTCAAGAGCGGCGAGTTTTTCGCGCGCAAGGCCGGGCAGAAGGGCGCCGTCGCGCAGCGGCCGTCAAAGGAGTTCATCGAGGCGCTGCCGAAGGCCTTCTTCGACCCGTTGCCTTCGCGCATGGCGCGCTACAAGGAACGCGAGGCGCAGCCGAAGCGGATCGACGACGCAAGCTACGCGGACGTCGAGGCATGGCTGAAGGCGCCACCCGCAATCCGCCGCCCGCTGGTCGCCCGCTTCGAGTCCCGCGCATCCGATCCGAAGTTCCGCGCCGGCCTGGAGGCGAACCTCAGATTCCACCCGGAATGGGACCCGATCCTCTACCCGGAGA
Source organism: Burkholderiales bacterium (assembly GCA_036398235.1). Classification (GTDB taxonomy): domain Bacteria; phylum Pseudomonadota; class Gammaproteobacteria; order Burkholderiales; family SG8-41; genus SG8-41. Next base: position 20,179 of record DASWHI010000014.1, on the reverse strand, counting down.
AGTATCTGCCCGAGGAGCCGGCGGCGGAGGCGGCGGGCGCCAAGCCCGCCGCCACGAAGTAACCGATATCAGTTTGCGAGGAGGGCCGTCATGAAGCTGATCGTCAAGTTCAACCTGGTGTTCATCGTCGTGTTCCTGCTCGGGCTTGGCGCGGCGGGCTACGTCTCGAACGAGCTCCTGCAGAAGAACGCGCGCGAGGAGATCGTGCTCAACGCGCGCCTCGTGATGGAGTCGGCGCTTGCCGCGCGCGCCTACACCTCGACGCAGGTGGGGCCGCTCCTCCAGACGCAGATGAAGTACACCTTCCTGCCACAGTCGGTACCCGCGTACTCGGCCAACGAGATCTTCGACGTCGTGCGCAAGAAGTTCCCCGAGTACGCCTACAAGGAGGCGGTGCTCAATCCCACCAACCCGCGCAACCGCGCCAACGACTGGGAGGCGGACATCGTCAACCAGTTTCGCAACGCGTCGGACCGGCCGGAATTGGTCGGCGAACGCGACACGCCGATCGGGAAGTCGTTCTACATCGCGCGCCCGATGCAGATCAAGGCGGAGGCCTGCCTCTACTGCCACTCGACCGTCGATGCCGCGCCGAAGACGCTGGTCGAGAAGTACGGCCCGGCCAACGGCTTCGGCTGGAAGATGAACGAGGTCATCGGCGCCCAGATCGTGTCGGTGCCGACCGAGGTGCCGATCGCGCGCGCCAACCGGGCATTCCAGACCTTCATGGTGTCGCTCACGGTGGTGTTCGTCTTCATCTTCATCGCGCTCAACTTCATGCTGTGGTACATGGTGATCCGCCCGGTGACGCGGTTGTCGCGGCTTGCCGACCAGGTGAGCCAGGGCGAGAATATGGAAGCGCCCGACTTCGAGGTGAAGAGCGGCGACGAGATCGGCGTGCTCACCCAGTCGTTCAACCGCATGAAGAAGAGCCTGGTGCAGGCGATGAAGATGCTCGAGGCATGACGGCCCCGATCTCCCCAACCGGATGGCGATCACTCCCCAGTCGATGAACGGCCCGCGGCAACTCGGCAAGTATGCGATTTCCGAGGTGCTGGGCAAGGGCGCGATGGGAGTGGTCTACAAGGGCTTCGATCCGCACATCCGCCGCACCGTCGCGCTGAAGACCATCCGCAGGGAGCTGGTCGACGACGACCAGGCCGCGACGCTGCTCGCGCGCTTCCAGAACGAGGCGCAGGCGGCCGGGCGGCTCTCGCATCCCGGCATCGTCGCCGTCTACGAGTGGGGAGAGGCGGGCGAGCTCGCCTTTCTCGCCATGGAGTACGTGCAGGGCAACAGCCTGCGCGAGTACTTCAATCGCGGCACACGCTTCGAAGTTCGCGATGCCGTCAGCATCATGGCGCAGCTGCTCGACGCCCTGCATTACGCGCACGAGCAGGGCGTCTGGCACCGCGACATCAAGCCGGCGAACCTCATCATCATGAACAACGGCAAGCTGAAGATCGCGGACTTCGGCATCGCGCGCATCGATACCTCGAATCTCACCCAGGCCGGCGCCGTTCTCGGCACGCCCGGCTACATGGCGCCGGAGCAGTACAGCGGCGACACCGTCGACTGGCGCGCCGACATCTTCTCGGCCGGCGTGGTGCTCTACCAGCTGCTGACGGGCGCGCGCCCCTTCATCGGCAATCCCGAGGCGCTCGCCTACAAGATCTGCCACGAGCAGCCCGCGCTGCCCTCGGAGGCCGACCCCGGGCGCTGCACGACCCAGTTCGACGCCGTGGCGATGAAAGCGCTCGCCAAGAGCCCGGCGGAGCGCTACCAGAACGCGCAGGCCTTCCGCGACGCGATTCTGGCGAGCTTCGCGCAGCCGGTCAGTCCCGCAGTGTCGGAGGAGACGATCATGAACGAACCGATTCCGCACAAAGGCCCGCAGGACCTGTCGCACCCCTCCCTGCCGTCGCAGTCGTCCCTGCCGCCGTCGCTGGCTTCCGGATCGTCGCCCGGCGCCTCGAGTACCGCCGCGAGGACGGTTCCGCCGCCCGGATGGGACGCCGCGGTGCTGAAGCAGATCGAGCAGCAACTTGCGCGCCTCGTCGGTCCGGTCTCGAAGGTCCTGGTCAGGCGCGGCGCGAGCGTCACGACCGACATCAACCGGCTCTACCGCATGCTTGCCGAGAATCTGACAAAGCCGGAGGAGCGGTCGGCGTTCCTTGCGGGGCGCGAGAAGCTCCAGGGCCTCGCGCCGCGCGACGCCGAGATGACCGCCGCGCAGGAACGGGCACCGGCGACCGGTCTGACCGTGCAGCTCACGCCCGGCGCGATCGAGGAGGCAACGCGCAAGCTGTCCGCCTACCTGGGACCGATCGCGAAGATTGTCGCGAAGCAGGCGGCGTCGCAGGCGTCGAGCCGCAGTCACTTCCATCAACTGCTCGCCGAGAAGCTCACCGATCCCAAGGAGCGCGCCAGGTTCCTGCGTGATGTCGGCGCCGGGTAACGGGAAAGCCCGGGCACACCACGGGAGGGCATGGATATGAGCGCAAGCACGCCGAAAGCGAACAATCACGCCGGCCTCGACCCGCTCGCCTCGCGCTTCGTCAGCGTCGCGGCGCTGCCATGGGAGACGACGCGCCATCCGGGCGTGGAGACCAAGGCGCTGGTGGCGGATCCGCAGACGGGACTTCTCACCGTGCTCACGAAGATGGCGCCGGGTGCGCGGCTGCCGGACCACGAGCATGTCCTCATCGAGCAGACCTTCGTCCTGGAGGGTGTCCTCCACTGCGGCGAAGGCGCGTGCAAGGCGGGCGACTTCGTGTGGCGTCCCGCGGGCAGCCGCCACGAAGCGTGGGCCGGGCCGCAGGGCTGCCTTGCCCTCGCGATCTTCCAAATGCCGAACCGCTTCTACGAGCAGGACGGGCGGGTGGTGGATTTTCTCGGCAACGACTGGCAGAAGACCTGGGGCGCTCTTCGCGCCCGAGAGGCGACGAAGTGACGTCAAGTCACCTCGTTGCGTGTTCAATGCGTTAGCACCCACTCACAGGAGACAGCCATGGCGACATTCATCAGCCTCGTCAATTTCACCGATCAGGGCATTCGCGGCGTCAAGGACTCGCCGAAGCGCGCGGAGGCAGTCAAGGCGGTGGCGAAGAAACTGGGCGTGACGGTCAAGGAGATCTATTGGACGGTGGGCCGCTATGACGTGGTCGTCGTCTTTGAGGGCGAGGATGAGGCCGTAACGTCCACGCTGCTGAAGATCGGCTCGCTCGGAAACGTGCGCAGCGAGACCCTGCGCGCATTCTCGGCGGCGGAGATGGGCCGGATCCTCTCCAACGTTTGATCGTCACCGCGTTGCGCGGCACTGCCGTGAAATACGAGTTCTACTACTGGCCCCACATCCAGGGGCGCGGCGAATTCATCCGGCTCGCGCTGGAGGAGGGCGCCGCCGAATACGTGGACGTCGGACGGCTTCCCGAGAGCGAGGGGGGAGGCCGGCCGGCGGTCGCGCGCATGATGGAGAACGCCGCCGGGGGGCGCACGCCGTTCGCGCCGCCCATCCTCAAGGCGGGGAAGCTGCTGCTCTCGCAGACCGCCAACATACTCCACTACCTCGGCCCCAAGCTGAAGCTCGCGCCGAAAGACGAGGCGGCGCGGCTGTGGGCGCACGGGCTCCAGCTGACCCTCGCCGATCTCGTGGTGGAGGCGCACGACACGCATCACCCGATCGCGAAGAGCCTCTATTACGAGGACCAGAAGCCGGAAGCCCTGCGGCGGGCGGCGGATTTCAGGGCGCTGCGGCTGCCGAAGTTCCTCGGCTATTTCGAGCGCGTGCTGGCCGCCAATCCCGGGGGCGACCAGCACCTCGTCGGGAAGTCGCTGACCTACGTCGACCTCTCGATGTTCCAGGTCGTCTCCGGTCTGAGCTACGCGTTCCCGCGGACGATGGACACCATGTTGCGCATGCACCCGCGGCTCGCCGCGTTGCAGCGGGGGGTGGAAAAGCGCCCGCGCATCGCCGCCTATCTCGCGTCCAGCCGCCGCATCCCGTTCAACGAGCGCGGGATCTTCCGCCACTATCCGGAACTGGACGGGGCATGAGGGGCGCACCTCCTTCCCCTCGGGCAGATCGAGACTTCCGGCGCCGATCCGTGTATGATGCGGCACTCCCACAACGACAGCCGAGCCGCTTGCCGTCGAGCCGCCTCGCAGCAGTTGCCGGAACTCGCGCCGTCGCGATCAGGAGACTTTGCGTTGAGATGCCATCATTGCGGTAAGCTGACCGACGTGCGCACCACCGGCAGGGGCGAGGAGTTCCTGCACCGCTGCCGGCATTGCCACGGCTATCACAAGTTCACCAGCGTGGGGCATCACGGTTCCGGCGCCATCCATTACCGCGTCACCAAGGTCGCCGCGCCCGCGCGCGAGGAAAAAACTACGGCAGTCACCTAGTGCCGTTCCAACTATTGCGGACTAATGCGAGGAAATGGCGCGGGCAGGAAGCAAGATGAATGCCATGCGGCTATCGTTTTATACAATTAAGTTGGAACGGCACTAGGCCCGCGCGCTATACTTCTACCCGACGGCTCCTGCGCCGTCATCCAGTCACGCTTCCTCTACCCCTACCGTTACTATCCCTACGACTACCTCTACCGGAGATTGCCATGCCTGTCGGAACAGTGAAGTGGTTCAACAAGGTTAAGGGTTTCGGCTTCATCCAGCCGGATGACGGCTCGAAGGATGTTTTCGTGCACATCTCGGCCGTGGAGCGCGCCGGCCTCGGCACGCTCGCCGAAGGCCAGAAAGTCTCGTTCGATCTCGCGCGCGGCAAGGACGGCAAGACCTCGGCCGACAACCTCAAGTCGGCCTGACGACAAAATCAAGGATGAAGGCGGAAGGCGGAAGGATGACCGGGTTTTGAACCCCGCGCGGGTCATCCCTCATCCCTCATCCTTCACCCCTCAGCTATCTGGCCGCGCCCGGCGGATCGCCGTCCACAGCCGGGCGGGCGTCAGCGGCATGTCGAGATGCCGGATGCCGAGCGGACGCAACGCATCCAGGGCGGCATTGACCAGCGCGGGCAGCGAGCCGGTGCAGCCGGCCTCCCCCACGCCCTTCGCGCCGAGCGCGTTGTTGGGCGTGGGCACGGAGTGGTCGTACACCCCGAACTCGCGCATCCAGCCCGCGCGCGGCATGACGTAGTCGAGGAAGCTCCCGGTCAGCAGCTGCGCCGTGGCGGCATCGTAGACGGCGTGCTCGCCGAAGGCCTGCCCCGCTCCCTGCACGACGCCGCCGTGCACCTGGCCTTCGACGAGCGCGTGGTTGATCACGTTGCCGAGATCGTCCACCGCGGTGTAGCGCTCGATGCTCGTGGCGCCGGTCTCGGGGTCGATCTCGACCTCGGCGATGTGGCACCCGTTGGGGTAGGTGGCGCCGAACGTGCCTTCGGCGGTCATGTCGAGCGGATGCGGGCGCGGTCCGGCCAGCGCGCGCGCGAGCTCGATGAAGCCGAGCGAGTGCCGACCGGCGCGGAATCTTCCGTTGGAGTAGGCGAGCGCGCTCTCCGGTACCTTGAGCCTCGCTGCGGCATGGGGACGCGCCCGCTCGATCAACTTCTCGCCGAGCACGCGGAACGCGCTGCCGGTGCCGAGCACCCCGCGCGATCCGCCGGTTGAGTTGCCGATCAGGTCGGTGGTTGGCGGGGTAGGCCGAAAGCGGATGTAGCGCGTGTCGATGCCGAGCGTCCCGGCGACGATTTCCGGAAACACCGTTTCGTGCCCCTGGCCCGAAGATTGCGTGAGCGCGGAGAGCGTCATGGCGCCGTTGCGGTCGAACTCCACCGCCACCTGGTCCTTGGGCACTGCCCCCGCGCCGCCCGCTTCGAGGTAGGTCGCGATGCCGATGCCGCGGAGCCTGCCGGCCCGCTGTGCCGCCGCGCGCCGCGCCGGGAATCCTGACCAGCCGGCACGCTTGAGTGCGTCGTCCATCACGCCTTCAAAATCGCCGGAATCGTAGGTGCCGGCATTCGGCGTCTTGTACGGCATCGCCGCCTTCGGAATCAGGTTGTTCCGCCGCAGCGCGACCGGATCGATGCCGTGCTCGGCTGCCGCGTAGTCCACCAGCCGCTCGATGGCGTAGGCGATGTCGGGGCGCCCCGCGCCGCGGTACGCGGACACCGGCACGGTGTTGGTGTAGGCGAGCCGTGTGCGGGCGTAGAGAGCCGGAACGCGATAGACGCCGCCCATGGTGATGGTGAGATTGCGCGTGGCGATGAACGTCCCGAAGGTCCCGCCGTAGGCTCCCAGGTCGGCGCGGTCGTCGAAGCGGATGGCGAGGAACTTTCCGTCCGCGTCGAGCGCGAGCTCGCCGGTCAACGAGATTGCGCGGCCGTGAAAATCGCTCATGAAGACCTCGCTCCTCGTCCCCACCCATTTCACCGGGCGCCCGAGTTTGCGCGCGGCGATCATCGCCGCGAAGTACTCGGGGTAGGCCGCGCCGTGCACGCCGAAGCTTCCCCCGACGTCCTGGGCGACGAGGGCGAGGCGATCCGCCTCGAGCCCGGTGACCTGCAGCATCTGGCCGCGCATGCTGCTGACGCCCTGCATCGGCGCGTGGATGGTGTAGCGCCCGCTCGACGGGTCGAACGCCACCAGGCAGGCGCGCGGCTCGAGCATGTTGCCGACGAGGCGCTGGCTTTCCATGGTGACCTTGCTCACGTGGCGCGCCCGCGCGAACGCGGCCGCAACCGCCTGCTCGTCGCCGGACTCGTATTCGAAGGCGAGATTGCCCGGTACGTCGTCGTGAAGCTGCGGAGCGCCCGGCCGCACCGCGGCGTCGAAGCTCGCCACTGCGGGAAGGTCCCGGTACTCGATGTCGATCAGCTCCCGCGCGTCCTCGGCAAGCGCCGCGCTGTCGGCGACGACCATTGCGACCGCCTCTCCGACGAAGCGCACCCGCCCCATGGCGAGCACCGGGTGATGGGGCTTCTTCACCTGCTGGCCGCCCTTGCCGGGGTAGGTGACGATGTTGGGGAGCGACTTGAATCCCGCCGCGCGCGCGTCCTCTCCGGTGAGCACCGCCCGTACGCCGGGCGCGGCGAGCGCCCGGGTCGCATCCAGGCGGACGATCTCCGCGTGCGCGCGGTCTGCCCTCAGGAACGCCGCGTGCAGCTGCCCTTCGAGGTTCCAGTCAGAGGTGAAACGGCCCGCTCCGGTGACCAGGCGGAAATCTTCTCTGCGAGTCATGGCGGCTTCCAATTTGTGGACTGGCCCGGATTCTCGCATAGTCTAGTAAACTCGCCACTCCACAAGCAGAGCCGGACAGGGGGGATGCGATGAAGATTCTGTTCTTCAATGATTTCAAGCTCGGTGTGTTGAGGGGCGACACCGTGGTGGACGTATCGAAGCTGGTCGCGGACATCCCGCACACCGGGCCGCAGGACCTCATCAGCGGCCTGATCGAGCGCTTCGCGAAGGTCAAGGCCAAATTGGAAAAGGCGGCGGCCACCGGCAAGGGGATACCATTCTCGAAGGTCCGGATCCGCCCGCCGCTGCCCAAGCCGCACAACATCGACTGCATGGCGGTGAACTACATGGAGGATGGCACCCGCACCGAGCCCGCGCCGATCAATGCGTTCCACAAGTCCCCGAGCGGCGTCATCGGCGACGGCGACACCATGGTGCTGCCCGATGTTCCCGCCATCATCTTCGAGGGCGAGGCGGAGATGGCGCTCGTCATCGGCAAGCGCGCCACGCGCGTCAAGGCGGCGGACGCCATGAAGCATGTTTTCGGTTATCTCAACTTCATCGACGGCTCCGCGCGCGGCCTGCCGCCGGCCGGCAACACGTTCTACCAGATGAAGTCGCGCGACACCTTCGCGCCGATGGGGCCCTACATCGTCACTGCCGACGAGATCCGCGATTCCCACAACCTCCAGATCCGGCTGTGGGTGAACGGGGTGCTCAAGCAAAACTTCAACACCAGCGACATGGCGCACAAGATCCCGCGCTGCATCGAGTGGATGACCTCCATCCACACGCTGGAGCCCGGCGACGTCATCGCCACCGGGACCAATCACCGCGGGCTGTCCGCGTTCCAGGACGGCGACAAGATCGAGCTCGAGACCGAAGGCCTGGGCCGGCTGCACATCATGGTGCGCGACGATCTCAATCGCACCTGGGCGCGGGAGACGCGCCTCGACCGCCAGGAGAAGAAGCTCGAGGGCCAGACGCCGCAGCTGACCGGCAAGTACGCGCAGGTCGGCAAGGCCTGAAGGCGAGAAACGAGAAACGAAAGGAGGGACGACGCCTTGCTGGACCGAGGGCTCTGGATTTCCTGGTATGGCCTCCCCGAAGCAGGGCGCGACGCGTATCTCGCCTGGCTGCACGGCAAGTTCATGCCGCGAATGCTCAAGAAGCCGGGCGTGCTCTGGGGCGCGCACTACGCATCTCAGGCGCAGCCGCTTCACTCCGGGGGCAAGCCGCGACTGCGCCACACCGACGACCCGTCGGTGCCGACCGGCAACGGTTACATCCTGATCTTCGGCGGAAGATCGGCGCACGCGTTCGCCAATCTCACGCGGCGCAAGCTCGAGCCGGAGCTCACGCCGGAAGACCGGAAGATGATCGCGCTGCGCGTAGGCGAGCGCGTCAACATCGTGACCGAGGAGGACCGGGCGGCCGGCCCGGCGGCGAAAAAGCGTGAGGGCCGCTACACGCTCGCCCCCTGCATCCAGCTCGGCAGCTTCAATGCCGGATCCGCGGATGAGGACGAGATCCTCGACTGGTACGCCAACTGGCGGCTGCCCTCGATGGCGAAGCTGCCGGGGTGCCTGGGCATCCGGAAGCTCAACTCCGTCTCGGGATGGGCGAAGCACGCCGTGCTCTACGAGTTCGAGTCGCTCTCGGCGCGCGACGAGCACTTCCCGTTTCACGAGAATGCGCGTCCCGAGATGGCGGCGTGGACCGACACGCTGGTGCGGAAGCTGATTCACGCGCCGGGCTCGCCCAACGTGGCCACCCGCCTGTGGCCACCGGTCAGGGCGGCGGCGCGGAAGAGATCAGAGCGTCAACGACACACAGGTTAGGAGCCGCCATGATTCTCGAAGTCGCCATCTTGCACATCAAGCCGGAAGAGATCGCAAAGTTCGAGGTCGTCTTCCCGAAGGTAGAGCCGATCTTCCGCAGCGTGAAAGGCTACATCTCGCACGAGCTGCAGCGCTGCATCGAGACCAAGGGCCGGTATCACTTCCTGATCCGGTGGGAGACTGTCGAATCCCACACGGTCAATTTCCGGCAGTCGCCGAAATTCCAGGAGTTCCGCGCGCTGGTCGGGGGTTTCTTCGCCCAGCCGCCGGTCGCCGAGCATTTCGAGCGCGTCACAGCGAGCAAGCTCTAACCCCCTCCCCAACCCTCCCCCTCAGGGGGAGGGATAATCCGGAAACCCTCCCCCTCAGGGGGAGGGATAGGGTGGGGGTGGTTCTCATGGACCCGTTTACTCATGACCTGTTGCCGCTAGCCGAGCGGGCCGCCGCGCTCCTGAAGCGGCGCAAGGAGACCGTCGCGGTCGCTGAATCGTCCTCCGCCGGCCTCATTTCGGCGGCGCTGCTCGCGGTGCCGGGCGCATCCGCCTATTTCATCGGGGGCGGCGTGCTCTACACGCGCCAGTCCATACTCGCGCTGAGCGGCGCGGGTGAGGCGATCTTCGCCGGAATGCGCGGGGCGACCGAGGCGTGGGCGCTCTTAATCGCGCGCACGCAGCGCAGCCGCTGCGCGGCGACGTGGGGTGTGGGCGAGAGCGGCGCGGCCGGTCCCACCGGCAACCGCTACGGCGATCCGCCGGGGCACACCTGCCTCGCCGTAACCGGGCCAACGGAACGCTCACAGACCCTCAAGACCGGCAGCAGCGACCGTTACGCCAACATGCTCGCATTCGCGGGGGCCGGGCTGCAGCTCCTGGTGGAGGTCCTTGAAGACCAGGAGTGAGAGACGAAAGACGAGAAACGAGAAACGAGAAACGGAGAAGCCATGGCAGACACTATCAGACGCGTCGTCACGGGCCACGACAGCAACGGAAGAGCAGTCGTCATTTCGGATGGCCCTGTGCCGGTCCACGGCAATCCGCTGCGCCCCGGCCAGCGCTCGCACGAAGTCTGGAAAACGAACGCCATGCCGATCCCGATCGGGCGCGAGGAACCCGATCCCGTCACCGGGAAGCGGCAGCTCCACCCGGCGCCGCACGGCACGATGTTCCGAATTTCCGAAGTGCCGCCGGAATCCGACGTCATTCGCAACATGACTCCGCAGCAGGCGCGCGAGGCGTTCCGCGCGAGCGGCGCGGAGGAGGCCTCGACCTGGGGGCGCGGCGGCCGCCATCCGCTGATGCACCGCACCGAGACCGTCGACTACGCGGTGGTGCTCGAGGGCGAGATCACCCTGATCCTCGACGAGGGCGAGGTGAATCTCAAGGCGGGCGATGTCGTGATCCAGCGCGGCACGAGCCACGCCTGGAGCAACCGCTCCGGCAAGGTCACCAAGATGCTCTACGTGCTGATCGACGGCAAGTTCGATCCGGCGCTGGCGGCGCAGTTTCCTAAATAACGTCGGTGGGGACACTCAAAGGCGCGTTCCGCCGGGCAGCGAGCGGAAGATCACTTCCATGATTGAGGTTTCGGTGACGCGCCCGTCGGCGCTTTTATGGAACAGGATCAATTGCTGAGGGCCCGTGGCCGGGCCGACCGGGGCGATCAAGCGCCCGCCGGGCTTGAGTTGCTCGAGCAGCGCGGATGACACATCGGGGATCGCCATGCGCACCAGGATCGCGTCGTAGGGCGCTCCCGGGCGCCAGCCGTAGTAGCCGTCGGCGACGTTGACATTGACGCTCCCGTAGCCGAGCCGCGCCAGGTTCTTCTGCGCGGCTGCGGCGACATTCGCGTGGAACTCGACGCTCAACACCTCCGGCGTCATCTCTGCCAGGATCGCGGTCTGGTAGCCGCCGCCGACTCCGACCTCCAGCACCTTCTGGCCGCGCTCGATCTTCAGGAGGTCGGTCATCACCGCGACCAGCGAGGGCTGCGAGATCGTGGCGTCGGGTCCGACGGGGAGCGGACGGTCGAGGTAGGCGTAGGGGCGGAGCGGGGGCGGCGCGAATTCATGGCGCGGCACCTTGGCCATCGCCGCGATCACGCGCGGATCGATCGCCTGTGCTCCGGTACGCTGGCGCATGCGGTTCACGCCCTGCTCGATGGCATCGGCGAGCGCGCGCCGCATCTCGGCAAAATCGGCCGCCTCGTCCGCGTATGCGCCGGCGACAGCCACCAGGGCGAGGCAAGCAGAGAGGGAACGCAATCCGCGGGACCGCATGCTGGCCATGATGGTTGCGCGCGGGAATGGGGATGTCAAGAAATTGTCGTCAATCGGCGACGGCGTTAATACGAAAAACGCCAGTGGATCGCGAACCGCGTGAACGGGGAAACGCTAGAATCAAAATCCATCTCCTGCCGAGGAGGAGCGTATGAGCAAGCGGCCTGGCCGGATTCGACGCAGCAGGAATGTATCCACTCTCGCGGTCTCGTGTACCCTGGCGGGCACACTGTCGGCGCTCCCGGCATGCACGGTGCCGCCGCCTTCTCCAATCGATCCCGTTTCCAGAGGGAAGGAGATCTTCTTCAACCAGACATTCAACGGGAACGGCCGGACCTGCGGCACCTGCCACCCGGCGCGCAACAACTTCACCATCGATCCCGCTTTCATCGCCGCGCTGCCGCCCACCGATCCGTTGTTCGTCGCCGAGTTCAACCCCGACCTCAAGAAGAATTTCGAGAATCCGAAGCTGATGCGCCAGTTCGGGCTCATCCTGGAGAATCTCGACGGCTTCGACGACCTGGAGAACAAGTTCGTCATGCGCGGCGTGCCACATGTGCTCGCGCAGCGGACCTCCGTCAACAGCAACCAGGGGCCGCGCACGGGCTGGTCGGGGGACGGCGCGCCCGGGGACGGATCGCTGCGCTCGTTCGCGACCGGGGCGGTCATCCAGCATTTCACGAAGACGCTGAATCGCGTGCCGGGGGTGGACTTCCGGCTCCCGACCGACGTGGAGCTCGATGCCCTCGAGGCCTTCATGCTCTCGCTCGGCCGGCAGCAGGATCTCGTCCTGCCGCTGCCGCTCAAGGGGATTGTTTCGAAGCGTGGCCAGGAAATCTTCCTGGATAACCGCCTGGGCAAGTGCAACCTCTGCCACGTCAACGCGGGGGCGACGGCGAACTTTGGAGGCGGCAACATCGGAAACGCGAACTTCAATACCGGCGTGGCGAACCTGCCGGACCAGCCGGCCAATCTGGCCGGCGAGCGAAACCCGCCTGACGACGGCTTCGGGAGACCCGGCGACGGCACTTTCAACACACCCCCGCTGGTGGAAGCGGCCGACAGCGGACCCTTCTTCCATAACAATGCCATTGAGACCATCGAAGGGGCGGTGGCATTTTACGATGGCGAGGCGTTCAACAATTCCCCCGCTGGTCGCGCGCTGGCCGCGGCTGATCCAAACAAAGTTGGGATCGAGCTGGATGGAACTCAAATCGTCGCCATCGCCGCCTTCCTGAGGGTGATCAACGCTCTTGAGAACGTCCGGCAGAGCATCGAGCTTCTGGAGGCGGGCGGCGCGAAGGGATTTGCGGATCGCAAGGACGCCCGAGAGCTGCTCGAACGCGCCGTGAGCGAGACGCAGGACAGCATCAAGGTGCTGGACGGGGCGGGGCTGCATCCCGAAGCGGTCGCCCATTTGCAGAAAGCGAGGAAGCTCGCGGATAAGGCGGCCCGCAGCTTCTTCAGGCGCGGCGCGCTCGCCGGCCAGGCTATCGATGAGCAGCGTAAAGCACGCGCGCAGCTTACCGAGGCACGCTGAGTGCGCCAGCGGTTGAGAGGCGACCAGAGAATGGAAGGAGGACGAGTCATGTTGAACCGTTGCCTGCGACTGGCGGCTGTGGTTATGGCGCTGGGAAGCGCCCTCGCTGCCTACGGGCAGGAAGCGACCGAAATCTACATTCCCATCGGACAGTCTCCCGGGCTGTCGGGCAAGTCGAGCCTGATCGGAAACCTCGAGTCGGTGGACGCGGGAAAGAGGACCGTGACCGTTTCGGGTCCGTCCGGCGCGCAGACCGTCGCGTTCACGGAGCGGACGCTGATCTGGCTCGACCGCAGCCTGCAGAAGCAGCCTAACCGGAGCGGCGCGATGGCCGACCTGCAGCAGGGGCGCAAAGTCGAAATCAAGCTTCGCAAGGGCGAACCGAAACCGGTCGCCGAATGGATCAAGGTCCAGGTTCCAGGAGCCGAGCGGTGACGCGATGCAGCGATGCAGGCGGACCTTGTGTCGGGAAACGGCGACAAACCTGGAGACGCCGGCGTTGTATTACTTCCAGCTCGCTTCGGTCCTGATTTTTCGCGTCAAACGCGTCAATTAGCACGCCGATTCGGGCAATAAGTCCTGAAGCGCCCGATTTTTTCCGGAAAGTTCTTTCGGGCTGGTCTATCGTACCCGGCACGGTCGGCAAGTCGAAGGAGGTTCCCATGACGAGCATGCGTGACTGGATGATCTGGCCGGACAACATTGCGCTGTCGGTGCTGGTCCTGGTGCTCCTCGCGATGATCGGCCTCTATGCGGTGCGCGCGCCCATGCACGGCATCATCCGCACCGCCGCCTATGCGCTCGCGACGGCCCTGCGCCTTGCGGCGCGCTGGCTGTTTGCCGCGGCGGCGGCCATGAAGGAGCGCAACAAGGCCGTTCTGCTCGCGCAGGGGCGCCGGGAAGTCGGCCAGCGCATCGAGCGCGAGTTCGAGCGCGTCGGCATCCTGGTAACGCGCGACCTGCAGGGCTATCCGGTCCTGCAGCGCAAGCTCCTCGAGGCCATCACGCGCATCGAGGAAGACTACAAGAAATGCGGTGAGGTGCCGCCGCCCCCTCCCGACTGGGTGGAAGCCGTCGCCGCGGTCGCGCAGATCAAGACCGGGGGCGGAGAGGTGGTGCAGAAAATCCTCGATGAGATCCGCCAGTCGGTCGAGCGCATCCACGACAAGGGCATCGGCGAGTATCGCCGCGCCTACGAGGAGCGGCACGACATCCTCGAGGGCGCGCTGCCGTTCTGGCGCTCCATCGAAAAGACCCTGAAGTTCGTCGACAAGAAGATGTCGGACCTCGCGGACAACGCGGCGACCGTGGACACGCAGATGAAGAAATACCAGAAGATCGCCGCCAAGACCGACGAGGCGGAGGCCATCCTGTCGAACTCCGCTTTCACGCAGTTCAACATCGCGGTGGTCGTCCTGACGATTGCGCTGGGGGGCGCGTTCGTCAACTTCAAGCTGATCGCGCTGCCGATGTCGGAAATGGTTGGCGCGGGCGACTACATCACCGCGTCGCTGCGCACATCCGAGGTGGCCGCGCTCGTCATCATCCTCGTCGAGGCGTCGATGGGATTGTTCCTGATGGAAGCGCTGCGCATCACGCACCTCTTCCCGCGCATTTCCAACCTGAACGACCGCGCGCGGCGCCGCATGATCTGGATTTCGCTCACGCTGCTCGTGATCCTGGCGGGCGTCGAGGCGGCTCTGGCGTTGATGCGCGACATGCTGATCGCCGATAAGCAGGCGCTGGTGCAGTCGCTCGCCGCGGCGCCGGCGGCCGCAACGAGCGACGGCTGGGTCGGGCGCATCCCGACGGCCGGCCAGATGTTGCTCGGGTTCATCCTGCCGTTCGCGCTCGCGTTCGTCGCGATTCCCCTCGAGTCGTTCATCCACGCGGGGCGGAATATCGGCGGGTCGATGCTGGCCGATCTGGTCCGCATGCTCGCGTTCGCGCTGCGCGTGCTGGGCAATCTGACGCGGCACCTGGGCCGCCTGCTGCTGCACTTCTACGATCTGCTGGTGGTGTTGCCGCTGATGGTGGAGCACCTGGTGAAGTCCCTGCGCGGTGGCGGGCCCGCGGTGCGTTCGCGTCCGCTCGATTCCACCGGCGAACTGAAGCCTTGAGAGGAGGCCGGTCATGAACAGGCGAGCATTGTGGGCATTGCTCCTGACCCTGGGGCTCGCGGTCGCCGCCGCGGGCTGCGTGGACCCGCGCAACCATACCCACGCGGTGTATGTGCTGGTCGACACTTCCGGTACCTATTCCCGCGAGGCCGGGAAGGCCCAGCTCATCATCAATTACCTGCTGGGCACGCTTCAGCCGGGGGACTCGCTGGCGGTCGCGCGGGTGCAGAGCCGCAGCTTCACCGAGAAGGACATCATCGCCAAGGCGGTGTTCGACCAGCGCCCGAGCCAGGCCAATGCGCAGAAACGCGCGTTTCGCGAGAAGACGGACGCGTTCCTGAGGACGGTCCAGGGAAGCGCCTACACGGACATCACCGGCGGGATGATCCAGGGCGCGGAGTTCCTCAATGAGACCGGCGCGGGAAAGAAGACCATTCTCATCTTCTCCGACATGCAGGAGGAGCTGGACAAGGTGACGGTACGCAATTTCCCGATCAGCCTGAAGAACATCCGGGTGATCGCGGTCAACGTGACGAAGCTCGGCACGGACAACATCGATCCGCGGCGCTACCTCGGCCGGCTCGAGGCCTGGCAGAAGCGGGTGGAGGGGGCCGGGGCATCCGAGTGGAAGGTCATCAACGACCTCGAGCGGCTCGACGCCATATTCGCGAAGAGCTGACATTTAGAATGAGCGGGTGCAGCCCGCTCCTTACTCCGGACTGACGCCCGACCGCGCGCTCGACGCGCTCGCGAGCGTCGGGCTGCGGCCCGACGGGCGGCTGCTCTCCCTCAATAGCTACGAGAACCGCGTCTACCAGGCGTGGATGGAGGAGCCGCCGCCGGTGGTGGCGAAGTTCTATCGCCCGGCGCGCTGGAGCGACGCGCAGATCCTGGAGGAACACGCGTTTACCCGGGAGCTCGCGGAGCGCGAGATCCCGGTGGTCGCGCCGCTCGCCATCGGCGGCGCCACGCTGCACGCATTCGAGGGTTTCCGCTTCGCCGTCTTTCCGCGGCGCGGCGGCCGCGCGCCCGAGCTGGAGGACGCGGAAACGCTCGAGTGGATCGGGCGTTTCATCGGCCGCATCCACGCGGTCGGCACCTCCCGGGCTTTCCGCGAGCGTCCCGCGCTCGATATCGAGAGCCACGGCACCGAGCCGCGCGAGTGGCTGCTCGCGAGCGGCCACATTCCCGCCGATCTGCTCCAGGCGTGGGAGAGCGTGACGGCGCTCGCGCTCGCGGGCGCGTGCCGCTGCTACGAGCGCGCGGGGGAGGTGAGGCGGATTCGCCTGCACGGCGACTGCCACAGCGGCAACGTCCTGTGGACCGACGCCGGCCCCCACTTCGTGGACTTCGACGACTGCCGCTCGGGGCCCGCAGTGCAGGACCTGTGGATGCTGCTCTCGGGCGACCGCGGTTCGATGGCGCACGAGCTTGCGCATGTGCTGAAGGGCTACGAGGATTTCAGCGCGTTCGATCCGCGCGAGCTCCTGCTCATCGAGGCGCTGCGCACGCTGCGCTTGATCCACTACTCGGCATGGATTGCACGGCGCTGGGAGGATCCCGCATTCCCCGCAGCTTTTCCCTGGTTCGGCACGCAGCGCTACTGGCAGGACCGCATCCTCGAGCTGCGCGAGCAGATCGCGGCGATGGAGGAGGAGCCGCTGCGTCTCCCCTGAAGGCCGAAATCAGAAGTCAGAAGAAGGGTCCGGTCGTCCGCCGGCCGGATTTCTGGGCGATACCGGCTGCAGGGGCGCCGAGCAGCAGGCATACCGCCGCCGGGCCGATGGCCGGGCAGCTCCGGAATCGACTCGGCATGACGTTCCTCCTATTCCCTTCTCAATATGAACGGCGTGATCATAATCGCCACGATTCCCCACCATTTGAGCCTTCGGTAAATGGTTGGCTAATCATTTGCCGCCGTCCATTTGCCCTCTCCGTTTGGGAGAGGTGCGCCGAAACGTGGAGCAGGGATCGGCGGAACGTGGAGCAGGGGCCCGCTTGCGGGATGCGACCGTGGAGGCGCACGTAAGCACGCGGGCCAGTGCGGCGCTGCATTCCGCTCCGGGGTCGCATCCAAGCATAATGCGCTTGGAACCTGCTCAACCCTCCGCGGGCGCAAGGGGTGAGGGGACGGGCGTCGTCAAGCCGGAAGAGGAGACTCGTGCCGTTCGCGACGATCAACCGAATCAAGATCAACTACCGGATCCAGGGGTCGGGCCCGCCGCTGCTCATGTTCGCGCCGGGCGGCTTCGGCTCGGTCATGTCGCGCTGGACCGCGGCCGGGGGCAAGCGCGAATGGCAGGAAATGGACGCGCTCGCCACGCTGTCGCGCCACTTCACGACGATCGCCTACGACCGCCGCGAGGCGGGGCAGTCCGGCGGCCGCGTCGAGCCGCTCACCTGGGACCTCTACGTCGAGGAGGCGAAGGGGCTGCTCGATCTTGCGGGCGTGCCGCACGCGCTCATACTCGGCAGCTGCATGGGCGCCGCGCTCGCGCTCGCGTTCGCGGTGCGCCACCCCGCGGCGTGCACGGGGCTCTACCTGCACTGGCCCGTGGGCGGCTACCGCTGGATGACGAAGGGCCACGCCTTCTTCAGGCGCCATATCGAGTTCGTGCGCGCCAACGGATTCGAGGCCGTGGTCAAGCGCGCCCCGCAGGGCAAGAGCTTCTGGGACGATCCGGAGATCGGGCCGTGGGGCCCGTCGACGATCGTCGACCCCGATTTTGCTGCCCGCTTCAAGGAGCTCGAACTTGCGCACTACATCGGCATCTGCGAGCGCTCGCGCGATGCGCTGTTCAATGACACCATGCCCTCGGGAGCGAGCGGCGCGGAGCTGATGGAGATCCAGATCCCGGCGTTCATCCAGTCGGGCGACGACGCCTCGCACGCGCACTCGGCGGCGTGCGCGCTGAAGGAGCTGATGCCGCGGGCCGAGCTGTGGAACGTGCTGCCGCCGCACCAGAACGGGCGCAACACGCTCGAGCAGCTCCTCGCCTTTGCGAAACAGGTCGGGACGGCGGCATGAAGAAAAACGTCATCGCGCGCATGGACCGGGTGGTGAACGACTTCGTCGCGCGCTGCCGCTATTTCCACGAGACCATGACGCGGGGCCGGGCGAGGATGTTCGTCCTGCAGCACCGGCTCAACACGCGCCAGCGCAACTCCGTGCTGAAGCTGAAGGTCGCCACCAACTGCCCGGACTGGGACACCCGCATCGGCATCATCCAGGCCTGCAGCGAGGAGATCATCGCCGACCACAAGCACGGCGGCGGGCGGCCGCACTGGCGGATCCTCGAGGACCTCGGCGTGCGCATCGGCATGCGGCGCGCGGTGATCCAGCAGGCGCAGCCGCTGCCCTCGACGCGGCTCGCATGGGCCGCCTGGGAAGGGCTGATGGCGAACCGGCACTGGCTGGAGGGCATCGTCGCCAACACCTGCGCCGAGCGCGTAAATATCCCCGGCTACGGGACGGGGCTCATCCGGAAAGTGGGCTGGTTCGGGCTCGAGCGCCACCGCTGGGGGAAGCTGTTCAAGCTCGCCGGCGCGGACCTCGATTTCTTCGAGCTGCACGAGCAGGCGGATATCGAGCACAGCGATGCGGGCTGGCGGGCCGTGGAGCGCTTCGCGCGGAAGCTCAACATGGAGGAGGCGGTGGTCGCGGCCTGCGAGCGCAACCTGCGCGTGTGGGAGCACTATCTCGACGGCATTGCCGCCGCCGGCGACAGACTCAGAGGGTGATGGGAACCACCCCCACCCTATCTCTCCCCCTGAGGGGGAGGGTTGGGGAGGGGGTGCTTCTCGTCATTTGTCACTCGGTTGGTCGGGGACCGGGCGCGACATCGAGTGCGCGACGCGCCGCAGCCGGTCGAATTCGCCGCGCTCGATCGTCTCGTGCAGATATTCCATGTTGCGCTCGATCTCGAGCTGGTACAGGTTCGGGCCGTCGAAATGTGCCTCGGCGTAGCGGTCCACGCCCCCCAGCGTCTTGTCGATGCGCGGCCGCGCGAGGTACTGGTAGAACCCCGGCGTCTTGATGACCAGATCGGTGGGCGAGGCGTAACGCACGATCTCGCGGCCGTCGGGCTGGATCTCGCGCGCGATCCTGCCCCACACGAACTCCAGGTAGAGGAAATCGCGGCATTTCTCGATGTACTGGCGATCGGCCATCTGCGCGATCAGGTCGGAAGTGCCGACGATGCAGCCGATCAAGCGGTCTCTTGCGTCCGCGAGCCCGATCCTGTCGATGTCGAGCTCGTAGCCGGTAAAATGCGAGAGCTTTGCCGCGGTGTCCGCCTCCTGCGCGAATTCTGCCGTGGGCAGGTAGCTCCTCAGGAACTCGGCGCTGCGGCTGACGTGCACCTTGGTGAACACCGCGCCGTTCTCGACGCCGGTTTCCGAGGTGCGCCGTATATAGCCCGAGTCGTGCAGCAGCGCGACTATCACGCCGAACATCGCGCGCCGCGCGCCGAGCCGCTCCGCGGGCGCGGAAACGCGGTCGTGGCCGTCGATGAGGCGCGCCGTGGCGAGCGTCATGTCGAGGGTATGTCGCAGATCGTGGTAGAGCGTGTCGCAGGCGAGATAGCCGGGAAAGCGGCCGGCGAAGAGGGTCTTCATGTCGTCGAACGCGCGCCGCAGCGGCGCCAGGTCCTCGCCCGGGTAGCGCGCGGCGAATATTTCCAGCACCGCATCGCGCACCTGCTCGGCGACCTCCACGTTGACGCGGTTGGTGACGTCGTACTCATTGCGCCGCATGTTCATGGCGCGAATTATCCCCGCCACCGCTGGCCCGGGCAACAAACGCGGGCGAGGAGAGTGCAATATGTCACGCACTTCTAGCGAAACTCGATGAACTCGTCGACGAATACGCGGTAGGTCTGGAGCTTGGGCTTGTCGGCGTCCTCCGGCTTCACGTAGCGGATCGAGCTCTTCCCCCGCAGTTCCCGCGGCAGGATCATGACCCGCACGAACGCCGTCGGGGCGGCTTTCGATGCGGTAGCGAGCACCGGGTCCGGGCCCGCCTCGAACCACGCGCCGCCCGGCGCGATGTCGTGCACCTTCCCGTTCACTTCCACGCGAATCCCGCCCGCGAGCAGGCAGCGGATGCCGGGCCCGCGGTGCACGTGCGTGTACGCGATGCCGCCCGGAGGAAAGTCCACGCGGTCGCAGCGCATCAGGTAGCCGCCCGGATCATTGAGCTCGAG
>DASWHI010000013.1:0-16293 GCA_036398235.1 Burkholderiales bacterium | reverse complement strand
GCAGCAGCGATTGTTGCGGCTCGAGCGCGGGGACCTGTTGGCACCACACGAGAACTTGCCGCGCTCGTGGCAAAGGCCGTTCCCGCGCGGGAGCCACAACAGGATCCGGCGACGCGCACGTTTCAAGCTATACGGATTCACGTCAATCAGGAGCTTGAAGAGTTGTCGCTAGCGTTGCCCCAATGCTTGGAACTCCTCAGGCCCGGCGGGCGTCTGGTGGTCATCAGCTTCCATTCGCTGGAGGACCGCGTCGTCAAGCGCTTCCTGCGTGACAACGCCCGCGCCGACCGTCTGCCGCCGCGGCTGCCGCTGCGCGCCCGCGAGCTGCCCCCGCCGCCGCTCAAGCTCGTTGGCCGGCCGCTGCGGCCCTCGGCCGCGGAGACCGCGGCGAACCCCCGCGCACGCAGCGCCGTGATGCGCGTCGCCGAGAAGCTGCCCGTCGCGGCCCGATCCGAATGCTGAGGCTCAATCTCGTTCTGCTCGCCGTCCTGACCGCCTGCGCCCTGGCGCTGGTCACCTCCCAGCACCAGGCGCGCAAGCTCTACGTCGAGCTGCAGAAGGAGCAGGAGCTGGCGAAACAGTTCGACGTGGAGTGGGGACAGCTTCAGCTCGAGGCAAGCACCTGGGCGACTCACGCGCGCGTGGAGAAGCTTGCGACCCGGGCGCTCGGCATGCGCGTGCCGCCGGCATCGCGCGTCAGGGTCGTGCCGGTCCCTCCCGCCGGGGGGCAGCCGTGAGCCCGGTCGCGCATCCCCGGCTGGCGCTGCAGCTGCCGGCGTGGCGCTCGCGTCTGCTGCTGCTGCTGCTGCTCGCGTGGCTCGCCGCGCTCGCCATGCGCGCGCTCTACCTGCAGGGCCTGGACAACGATTTCCTGCAGCAGAAGGGCGAGTCGCGTTACTCGCGGGTGATCGAGCTCGCGGCGACACGCGGGCCGATCGTGGACCGCAACAACGAGCCGCTCGCGATTTCCACTCCCGTGGAGTCGGTGGCGGCGAGCCCGGCGGATCTCGAGATCACGCCCGAGCAGGTGAGGCGCCTCGCCCGGCTGCTCGACGTGGACGTGGCCGACCTGCGAAAAAAGCTTGCCGACACGAAGCGCGAGTTCGTCTACCTCAAGCGGCAGTTGCCGCCGGACGAGGCCGCGCGGGTAGTGGCGCTGGGCATACCGGGAGTGTTCCTGCAACGCGAGCACCGCCGCTATTACCCGGCGGGCGAGGTCACGGCCCACCTGATCGGCCTCACTGACGTGGATGGCCGCGGGCGCGAGGCGCTCGAGCTCGCGTTCGAGCAACAGCTCGCGGGCCGGGACGGCAGCCGCCGCGTCATCAAGGACCGGCTCGGGAAAATCGTCGAGGACATGGAGAGCATACGCGCGCCGCAGAACGGGAGCACCCTCACGCTCTCGATCGATGCCAAGATCCAGTACCTGGCGTACCGCGAACTCAAGGCCGCCGTGGCGGCGAACCGCGCGCGCGCGGGCAGCATCGTGGTGCTCGACGTCGCCACCGGCGAGGTGCTGGCGATGGCGAGCGCGCCTTCGTTCAATCCCAACAACCGCGGGCGCTTCGACCCGCAGCGCGCGCGCAACCGCGCCGTCACCGACCTTTTCGAGCCGGGCTCGACGCTGAAGCCCTTCACCGCCGCCGCGGCGCTGGAGGCGGGCACGGTGCGCCCGGAAAGCGTCATCGACACCGCGCCGGGGCAGCTCGCCATCGGCAACCGCGTGATCCATGACGTGCACCCGCAGGGCGCGCTCACCGTCGCGCAGGTGATCCAGAAATCCTCCAACATCGGGGCGGCCAAGATCGCCCTAGAGTTGAGGCCCGAGACGCTGTGGAACCTGTTCCACCAGGTCGGGTTCGGCGCGGCGCCGCATTCGGGCTTCCCCGGAGAGGTGCCGGGGCGGCTGCGCGCGGCGGCGAGCTGGCGGCCGATCGAGCAGGCGACGATGTCCTACGGACACGGCATCTCAGTCTCGCTGCTTCAACTCGCGCGCGCCTATCTCATCTTCGCGACCGACGGGGAACTGCGGCCGGCGACACTGCTGCGGCGCGAGGTCCCGGCGGGGGCGACGCGCGTCATCTCGGCACGGACTGCGCACGCGGTGCGCCGCATGCTGGAGATGGCCGCGCAACCCGGCGGCACGGCGCCGCGCGCGCAGGTGACCGGCTACCGCGTCGCGGGCAAGACCGGCACGTCGTACAAGCCCGAGGGCAGGGGCTATGCAACGGACCGGTTCGTGGCCTCCTTCGTCGGCTTCGCGCCGGCCTCCGCCCCGCGGCTGGTGGTGGCCGTGATGATCGACGAGCCTCCGGCGGGCCGTCATACCGGCGGCGCCGTCGCGGCGCCGGTTTTCAGCGCGGTCGTGGCGGAAGCCCTGCGCGCGCTCGGGGTGCCGCCCGATGCGCCGCTGGACAACGTGATGCTGCAGCCGCCCGATTCCCAGGAGATCAGGGAAGAGGTTTGAAGGCACGATCGAGCATTGAGGATTGAGGATTGAGGATCGAGGATTGAGGGAAAAATCCGCAACGGGTCTTGATTGGAAGGCGATCGAGTCGCTGGACGTGCGCCGGCTCGTCAACGACAGCCGCGCGGTGCGGCCCGGCGACACCTTCGTCGCCTATCGCGGGCACGCGCGCGACGGGCGCGATTACATCGCGCAGGCGGTCGCGAACGGCGCCGCATCCGTGCTGTGGGAGCAGCCGGGGTTCCGGTGGGACCCGCGGTGGCGCGTGGCGAATTTGGGCGTGCGGGGACTGCGTCACCACGCGGGGGAGATCGCGAGCCGCCTCCACGGCCGGCCGAGCCGGCGCCTGCAGGTGATCGGCGTCACCGGCACCAACGGCAAGACGACCTGCAGCCAGTGGATCGCGCAGGCGCTGACGCGCTGCGGGCGGCGCTGCGCGGTGATCGGCACGCTCGGCTACGGCCTGCGCGCGCCGTTGCGGCCTCTCGTCAACACGACGCCGGACGCGCTGTGGCTGCACGCGCAGCTTGCGGAGTTCGCGCGGCGCGGCGCCCAGGCGGTGGCGATGGAGGTGTCCTCGATCGGGCTCGACCAGGACCGCGTGGCGGGAGTCGAGTTCGACACGGCGCTCTTCACCAACCTGTCGCGCGACCATCTCGAGTACCACCGCACCCTGCGGCGCTACCAGGAAGCGAAAGCGCGCCTGTTCGCCTGGGACACGCTCCGGCACGCCGTGGTGAACCTTGACGATGATTTCGGCGCGGAGCTTGCCCGCCGCATCCGCCGGCCGGGACTCGAAGTGATCGGCTACGGATTCGGCGCGGCGAGCGGCGGCCAAGTCAGCGGCGCCCATCTCGTCTCCGGCGCGACGGGTGTGAGCTTCGACGTGAGGACGCCGTGGGGCGCCGCGCGCGTCACGGGACCGGTGCCGGGGCGGCACAATGCGAGCAACCTGCTCGGGATCCTGGCGGTGCTGCTGGCGGGCGGCATTCCGCTGCGCCGCGCGGTCGCCGCGCTCGCCGCCCTGAAGCCGCTGCCCGGCCGGCTGCAGCGGCTCGGCGGCGGAGCGAGACCGCTGGTGTTCGTGGATTACGCCCATTCTCCCGACGCCCTCAAGCATGCCCTGACCACGCTGCGCGAACTACTCGGCAGTTCCAAGTTTCCAGTTTCCAGTTTCAAGTTGGACAACAAACCGCGGCGAAGCGGAAACTCGAAACTCGAAACTCGAAACCCGAAACTGATCTGTGTTTTCGGCTGCGGTGGCGATCGCGACCGCGGCAAGCGGCCGCAAATGGGGCGTATCGCGGCACGGCTCGCCGACCGCGTCGTGGTGACTTCGGACAACCCGCGCAGCGAGGAACCCGCGGAGATCATCGGGGAAATCGTCGCGGGCGTCGCCGGCGGTGCCCGCGGTATCCAGATCGAGCCCGACCGGCGCGCGGCGATCCTGCGCGCGGTGGCGGAGGCGCGCCGCGGCGACATCGTGCTCCTCGCGGGCAAGGGCCACGAGACCTATCAGGAAATCCGGGGCGTGCGGCACCCGTTCTCGGATGCGGCGGTGGCGCGGGAGGCGCTTTCCAGATGAGCCTAATGCGACTCTCGGAAGCCGCGCGCGCGATCCCGGCCGAATTGCGGGGGGAAGACCGCGTCTTCGAGGCGGTCAGCACCGATACTCGCACGCTCGCCCCGCGAACCCTGTTCGTGGCGCTCAAGGGCGAGCGCTTCGACGGGCACGACTTTCTCGGCGATGCCGCGGCGAAACACGCGGCCGGCGCGCTCGTCCAGGATTCAGGATCCAGGATTCAGGATTCAGAAGGATCGTTGCCGTTATTGGTCGTAGAGAACACGCGACTCGCCCTGGGCACGCTCGCCGCCTACTGGAGAAGCAAATTCAGCATGCCGCTCGTTGCCCTGACCGGCAGCAATGGCAAGACGACCGTCAAGGAAATGCTGGCGAGCATCCTGCGCGAGGCGGTTGCCGCTGAATCCCGAATCCCGAATCCCGAATCCTGCGTGCTCGCCACCCGCGGCAATCTCAACAACGACATCGGCGTGCCGCTCACGCTGCTCGAGTTGAGGCCCGGCCACCGCTACGCCGTCGTGGAGATGGGCATGAACCACGCCGGGGAGATCCGCTATTTGACGCGGCTCGCGGCGCCGGACGTGGCGCTCATCAACAACGCGGGACCGGCGCACCTGGAATTCCTCGGCTCGGTCGAGGCCATCGCCCGCGCCAAGGGCGAGATCTTCGAGGGGCTCCAGCCCGGCGGAACGGCGGTCATCAACGCCGACGACCGCCATGCCGGCCTGTGGCGCTCGCTCGCGGGCGACCGGCGCATTGTCGAGTTCGGCATCGAGCGTCCGGCGGCGGTGACCGCGCGCTACGCATTGCGCTACCTCGAAAGCGAGATCGTGGTGCGCACGCCGAATGGCGAGGCGCAGGCGGTGCTGAAGGCGCCGGGACTGCACAACGTCCGCAATGCCCTTGCGGCAAGCGCGGCCGCGACGGCGCTCGAAGTGCCGGCACCCGCCATCGCGCGCGGGCTCGCGGGCTACGCCGGAATCAAGGGGCGGCTGCAGAGGAGGGCGGCGCTGCACGGCGCGACGCTCCTCGACGACACCTACAACGCCAACCCCGAGTCGGTGCGCGCGGCGGTGGCCGTGCTGGCGCAGGCCCCGGGAGCGCGGCTCCTCGTATTGGGCGATATGGGCGAGCTCGGCGCCGGGGGCGCGCAGATGCACGCCGACATCGGCACGCTCGCGCGCGCGAGCGGCATCGAGCGGCTGCTCGCGCTGGGCGAGCTCGCGGCGCATGCGGCGCGCACGTTCGGGGCGGGGGGACGCCATTTCACGCGCATCGAGGATCTGCTGGCCGAGCTCGAGAACGCGCTCGCGCCCGACGTGACCGTGCTCGTCAAGGGCTCGCGCTTCATGCAGATGGAACGCGTCGTTCAACGTTTCGAGTTGCCAGTTTCCAGTTGCGAGTCCTGATGAATACCAAACTCGAAACTCGAAACTCGAAACTCGCAACTGCGAGAGGCAGATGCTGCTAGAGCTCGCCCAATGGCTCGCGAAGGACATCCGCGCGTTCAACGTGTTCGGCTACATCACGCTGCGCGCCGTGCTCGCGTGCCTGACGTCGCTGATCATCACTTTCCTCATCGGGCCGGCGCTGATCCGCAGGCTGACGGCCTACAAGGTCGGCCAGGCGGTGCGCGACGACGGCCCGCAATCGCACCTCGCCAAGGCCGGCACGCCGACCATGGGCGGCGCGCTGATTCTTGCCGCGATCACCCTCACCGTCCTGCTGTGGGCAGACCTCGAGAACCGTCTGGTCTGGCTCGTGCTGTGGGTCATGCTCGCTTTCGGCGCGATCGGCTGGGTGGACGATTACCGCAAGGTCGTGGCGCGCAATCCGAAGGGGTTGTCGGCGCGGATGAAATTCTTCTGGCAGTCGGTAATCGGGGTCGCCGCGGCGTGCTTCCTCGCCTTCTACACGAACCTGCCGCAGCAGACCGAGTTCATCGTGCCCTTCTTCAAGCAGGTGGCCTACCCGCTCGGCGCGCTCGGCTTCATCGTCATGACCTATTTCGTGATCGTCGGCACCAGCAACGCGGTCAACCTGACCGACGGCCTCGACGGGCTCGCCATCATGCCGACGGTCATGATCGGCGGTGCGCTCGGCATCTTCGCCTACGTCGCCGGACACGCGGTGTTCGCCAAATACCTCGGGTTTCCCTACATCCCCGGCGCCGGCGAGCTCGCGGTGTTCTGCGGCGCCATCGCGGGCGCGGGCCTCGCCTTCCTGTGGTTCAACGCGTATCCGGCGGAAGTCTTCATGGGCGACGTCGGCGCGCTCGCGCTCGGCGCCGCGCTCGGCACGATCGCCGTCATCGTGCGGCAGGAGATCGTGCTCTTCATCATGGGCGGGGTGTTCGTGGTGGAGACGCTCTCGGTGATGTTGCAGGTAGCTTCCTTCAAGCTGACGGGCAAGCGTGTCTTCCGCATGGCGCCGCTGCACCACCACTACGAGCTGAAGGGGTGGAAGGAAAACCAGGTCGTGGTCCGCTTCTGGATCATCACCATGATGCTGGTCCTGGTGGGACTGTCGACGCTGAAATTGCGCTGATGAACCGTGGAACTGAAAGGGCGAAAGGTCGTGGTGCTCGGGCTCGGTGATACCGGATGGTCGATGACGCGCTGGCTCGCGCGGCACGGCGCCGACGTGCGCGTCGCCGACACGCGCGCGGATCCGCCGCACGCGGCGCGGCTCGCGCGCGAGCTGCCGCGGGTCCCGCTTGCCACCGGCGCGTTCGGCGAAGGGACGCTGCGCGGGGCCGATCTCGTCGCGATCAGCCCGGGACTGGACCGCCGCGAGGCGCCGGTCGCGGGCGCGATCGCGCGCGGCGTGCCCGTCGTGGGCGACATCGAGCTGTTCGCACAAGCCCTTAAGACCCTCATCCCTCATCCCTCCGAAGGTGCTGGCAGTCACCGGCTCCAACGGCAAGAGCACCGTCACGGCGATGGCGGGCGAAATTCTCCGCGCCGCGGGGCGCCGGACCGTGGTGGCGGGCAACATCGGCACGCCGGTGCTGGATGCGCTCTGCGCGATCGAGGACGGCGCGCCTGCCCCCGAGGCCTTCGTTCTCGAGCTTTCCAGCTTCCAGCTCGAGAGCACCTCGAGCCTCGAGCCCGCGGCGGCCGCGATGTTGAACCTCACCGAGGATCATCTCGACCGCTACGACGGCATGGCCGATTACGCCGCGGCGAAGGCGCGCGTGTTCGCGGGCGGCGGCGCGCAGGTCCTCAATCGCGATGACCAGTGGTCCATGGGCATGGCGCGCGCGGGCCGCCGCCTGCTCACTTTCGGCGGCGGGGAACCCCGCGCCGAAACGGAGTGGGGCATGCGCGCCGAGCGCGGCGCCGAGGTGCTCGCGCGCGGCTCGCGCCCGCTGATGGAGCTCTCCGCGCTGCCGCTCGCGGGGCGGCACAACGCGGCCAACGCGCTCGCGGCGCACGCGCTCGCGCATTCGGTCGGCGCGCCCGATGAAGCGCTCGCTCGCGCGCTGCGCTCGTTCCGCGGCCTGCCGCATCGCATGCAGCAGGTGGCCGAGCACGAGGGCGTGCTTTTTCTCGACGACTCGAAGGGCACCAACGTGGGCGCGACGGTGGCTGCGCTCGCCGGCCTGCAGCGGCCGGTAGTGCTGATCGCGGGCGGCGACGGCAAGGGGCAGGACTTCGCGCTGCTTGCACCCGCGGTCAAGGCACGCGCGCGCGCAGTGGTCCTGATCGGGCGCGACGCAGACAAGCTGGCGCAGGCGATCGCCGGGGGCGGCGTGCCCGTCGAGCGGGCGGCCGGAATGGAGGAGGCGGTGCAGGCCGCCTTCCGCCTGAGCCGCGCGGGCGACGCGGTGCTGCTCTCGCCCGCCTGCGCGAGCTACGACATGTTTCGCAACTATGCGCACCGGGGAGAAATCTTCAGCGCGGCGGTGCGGCGCCTCACGGGCGGCGGGGGCTAGGCATGTTCTATACCGACGTCAAGTCGCGCGCGCAGGCCGCCGAATACGACGAGGGTCTGGTGTGGGCCGCAATCCTGCTGCTCGGCCTGGGATTGGTGATGGTCTATTCGGCCTCGATCGCGATTGCGGAAGCGAGCCGCGTCAGCGGACACCAGTCGACCTACTACCTCATGCGGCACGCCATATTCGTCGCGGTCGCGCTTGCCGCGGGGGTGGCGGCGTTCCAGATCCCGCTGCGGTTGTGGCAGCAGGCGGCGCCGTACCTGTTTCTCGCCGGCGCGGGACTGCTCGCCCTGGTGCTCGTACCCGGCGTGGGACGCGAGGTGAACGGCAGCCAGCGCTGGATCTCGCTGCACTTGGTGACGGTGCAGCCCTCGGAGCTGATGAAGTTTTTCGCGGTGCTCTACGCGGCCGACTACACCGCGCGCAAGGCGGCGCACATGGCGAGCTTCCGCAGGGGATTTTTGCCGATGCTCGCGGTGATGCTGGTGGTCGGGTGGCTGCTCCTGCGCGAGCCGGACTTCGGGGCATTCGTGGTCATCGCGGTGATCGCGATGGGGATCTTGTTTCTCGGCGGAATGAACTGGAAGCTGTTTGCCGGATTGTTCGCGCTGCTGCTGGCGGGATTCGTGCTCCTGATCCTGGGCTCTCCCTACCGCCTGCAGCGCGTGATCGGGTTCATGGACCCGTGGGCGGACTCCTACGGCACCGGCTACCAGCTCTCGCACGCGCTGATCGCCTTCGGCAGGGGCGAGTGGTTCGGCGTGGGCCTCGGCGCGAGCGTCGAGAAGCTCTTCTACCTCCCCGAGGCGCACACGGATTTTCTGCTTGCCGTGATCGCGGAGGAGCTCGGATTCGCCGGCGTCGCCGCCATCATCGCCGCGTTCGCGTGGATCGTCACCCGGGCGTTCATGATCGGCCGGCGCGCGACCTTGCTCGAGCGCTATTTCCCGGCGCTGGTGGCACAGGGCATCGGCCTGTGGATCGGGGTGCAGGCGATTATCAACATCGGCGTCAATACCGGGATGCTGCCTACCAAAGGCCTGACGCTGCCGCTGGTGTCCTTCGGCGGCACCGCGCTGCTGGTGACCTGTTGCGCGCTCGCGGTCCTGCTGCGCGTGGATTGGGAGAACCGGCAGCTCGCGAAAGGGTTCACCGTTTGAGTGACGAGCGGCGAGTGACGAGTTCACGGACCATCATGATCATGGCTGGCGGCACCGGGGGCCACATCTTTCCGGCGCTGGCGGTGGCCGAGCACCTGCGCGCGCAGGGGTGGAACGCGGTGTGGCTCGGCGTACGCGGCGGCATGGAGGAGCGGCTGATTCCGGCGCGCGGCTACCCCATGGAGTGGGTGCGGATTGCCGGGGTGCGCGGCCGGGGCTTGCTCGCCGCGGTGCTGCTGCCGTTCAACCTGCTGATCGCGTTCTGGCAGAGCGGGCGGGCGATCTTTGCGCACCGCCCGGACGTAGTGCTCGGCATGGGCGGCTACGTCTCGTTTCCGGGCGCCATGATGGCGTCGCTCCTCAACCGGCCGCTCGCGATACACGAGCAGAACTCGGTGGCGGGGCTCGCCAACCGCGTGCTGGCGCGG
Source organism: Burkholderiales bacterium (assembly GCA_036398235.1). Classification (GTDB taxonomy): domain Bacteria; phylum Pseudomonadota; class Gammaproteobacteria; order Burkholderiales; family SG8-41; genus SG8-41. The sequence goes on along the minus strand of DASWHI010000013.1, from coordinate 6,716 downwards.
CTCGCGGACCGCGTGCTCACGACTTTTCCCGACGCCTTCGGCGAGTCGACGGCGGTGATCTGGACCGGCAATCCGGTGCGACAGGAGATCGTCGCCATGGCGCCCCCGGAAAAACGCTACGCCGCGCGCGCCGGGCAGCTGCGGGTGCTCGTCGTGGGCGGCAGCCAGGGCGCCCAGGTGCTCAACTCGGTCATGCCCGAGGCGCTCGCGCTGCTCGCGCCGTCCGCGCGCCCGCGCGTCGTGCACCAGGCGGGCGCAGGGCACGACGCCGCGGTGCGCAGCCGCTACCAGGAGCGTGGCGTCGCCGCCGAGGTCGTTGCCTTCATCGACGACATGGCGGCGCGCTACGCGGAAACCGACGTCATCGTCTGCCGCGCCGGGGCCACCACCGTAGCCGAGATCGCCGCGGCGGGGATCGCCTCATTGCTGGTGCCCTATCCGCATTCGGTGGACAACCACCAGACGATCAATGCGCGTTTCCTCGCCGATCGCGGCGCTGCGCTGCTCATCCCGCAGGCCGAATTGACGGCGCAGCGGCTTGCCGAAGTGCTGGGTGGACTCACGCGGGAGCGGCTGCTCGCCATGGCGCAGGCGGCTCGCGCCGCCGGCAGGCCGGAGGCGACCCGCGCGGTGGCGCAGGCGTGCATGGAGCTTGCGGCATGAGACATAAAGTCAAACAAGTTCACTTTGTGGGAATTGGCGGGGCCGGTATGAGCGGCATCGCGGAGGTGCTGCTCACGCTGCGCTACCGGGTGAGCGGCTCCGACCTCGCCGAGAGCATCGCGACGCGCCGGCTGCGCCAGCTGGGCGCGCGGATCCACATCGGCCACGCGGAGGGCCACATCGCGGGCGCCGACGCAGTGGTGGTGTCGAGCGCGGTCAGGGAGGACAACCCCGAGGTCACCGCCGCGCGCGCAAAGAGGATACCGGTGGTGCCGCGGGCGCTGATGCTCGCCGAGCTGATGCGGTTGCGGCAGGGCATCGCGGTTGCCGGCACGCACGGGAAGACCACCACCACGAGCCTCGTCGCCAGCGTGCTCGCGGAGGGCGGGCTCGATCCGACCTTCGTGATCGGCGGCCGGCTCGAGGCGGCAGGCGCGCACGCCCGGCTCGGCGCGGGCGAGTTCATCGTGGTGGAGGCCGACGAGTCCGACGCGTCGTTCCTCTACCTGCAGCCGGTGATGGCGGTCATCACCAATATCGACGCCGACCACATGGAGACCTACGGGCACTCGATGGACCGGCTGCGCCAGGCGTTCGTCGATTTCCTGCAACGGCTGCCGTTCTACGGCGTGGCGGTGCTGTGCGCCGACGACGAGAACGTGCGCGCGGTGGTGCCGCAGCTCACCAAGCCGATCACGACCTACGGGCTGGCGCCGGACGCGCACGTGCGCGGCCTCGACCTCACCCCGAGCGGCGGCCAGATGCGCTTCCGTGCCGCGCACCCCGGCGGCGCGATCGCGGTTACGCTCAACCTGCCGGGCGCGCACAACGTGCGCAATGCCCTCGCCGCGATCGCGGTCGGCCTCGAGCTCGGAGTGCCGGAGGCGGCCATCGCCCGGGCGCTCGCCGAGTTCAAGGGCGTGGGCCGGCGCTTCCAGAATCTCGGCAAGGTGCGCATGCCGGGGGGCGGCAGCTTCGTGCTGGTCGACGACTACGGCCATCACCCCGCGGAAATGGCGGCGACGCTTGCCGCCGCGCGCGGCGCCTTCCCCGGGCGCCGCATCCTGCTCGCGTTCCAGCCGCACCGCTACACGCGCACCCGGGATTGCTTCGAGGATTTCGTGAAGGTGCTCTCCACCGCGGATGCGCTGGTGCTGACCGAGGTCTACCCGGCCGGCGAGGCGCCGATCGTGGCGGCGGACGGCAAGGCGCTGGCGCGCGCGATCCGCGTGCACGGGCGGGTCGAGCCGGTCTTCGTCGAGAAAATCGCCGAACTGCCGGCGGCGATCCTCGCCCTCGCGCGCGACGGCGACGTGGTGCTCACGATGGGCGCGGGATCCATAGGCAATGTGCCCGGGCTGCTGCTCGCCGCCCGGCCGAGGAGCGTGAACGGGCTCGCATGAATATGGCGGATACAGACAAACTGGTGGCGGGGCTGCGCGGCGAGCTGCGGCGGCGCGAGCCGATGGCGGGCCACGTGAGCTGGCGCGCGGGCGGCACGGCCGAGGTCGCCTACCTCCCCGCCGATCTGGATGACCTCGTCCACTTCCTGCGCTCGCTGCCCGCCGGTGAGCCGGTGTACATGACCGGCCTCGGCAGCAACCTGCTGGTGCGCGACGGCGGGCTGCGCGGCACCGTGATCTTCACGCACCGGGCGCTGCGCGAAATCCGGCTCGATCATCTGGGCGCGCTCGGCGGGGGCGTCTACGCCGAAGCCGGCGTGGCGTGCCCGAAGGTGGCCCGCTACGCCGCGATGAACGATCTGGTCGGCGCGGAATTCCTCGCGGGCATTCCCGGGACGGTGGGCGGGGCGCTCGCGATGAACGCCGGGTGCTACGGCGGCGAGACGTGGGACATCGTCGCGCACGTGCTCACCGTCGATCGCGCCGGCAGGACGCGGGCGCGCACGCGGGAAGACTACGAAATCGATTACCGCAGCGTAGTGCTGCGTGGTCATGAAATCCCCCCCAACCCCCCTTTGGCAAAGGGGGGAGAAATTCCCCCCAACCCCCCTTTAACAAAGGGGGGAGTCAGGGGGGATTTGGAAGAGTGGTTCGTCGCCGCGAGTTTGCGCCTGAAGCGCGGCTCAGGAGCCGAGTCCCGCAGGAAGATCACCGAGCTCCTCAAGCAGCGCATCGCGACGCAGCCGCTCAGCGAGCCCAACGCCGGCTCCGTGTTCCGCAATCCGAAAGGCGACTACGCGGCGCGGCTGATCGAGGCCTGCGGACTGAAGGGGCGCGCGATCGGGAACGCAATGATCTCGGACAAGCACGCCAATTTCATCGTCAACCGGGGCGGGGCGCGCGCCGCCGACATCGAGGCGCTGATCCTGCTCGCGGAGCACTCGGTCCGGGAGAAATCCGGGATCGTGCTCGAGCGCGAAGTGCGCGTTGTTGGCGATGAGTGATGAGTGACCCTTCGACCCTTCGACAGGCTCAGGACTCAGGACAGGCTGGGTGACGAGTGACGGGGAAATTCGGGAAAGTGGCCGTGCTGATGGGCGGCCGGTCAGCGGAACGGGAAATATCCCTGAAAAGCGGGACGATGGTGCTCAACGCGCTCAAGAAAAGCGGCGTGGATGCGCACGCCTTCGATCCGCGCGACAGCGGGCTGGAGGCGCTCACGGCGCAGCGCTTCGACCGCGCGTTCATCGCGCTGCACGGTCGCTTCGGCGAGGACGGCACGGTGCAGGGTGCGCTCGAGTACCTCGGCATTCCCTATACCGGCAGCGGGGTGATGGCGAGCGCGCTTGCGATGGACAAGTGGCGCACCAAGCTGCTGTGGGGTGCCGCGGGGCTGCCGACGCCGCGTTACGAGCTCATCGGCGCGCGCACCGATCCCGCCGGGCTCGCGGCGCGGCTGGGGTTGCCGCTGATGGTGAAGCCGGCGCGCGAGGGCTCCTCGATCGGCATGAGCAAGGTGACTTCGATCGAGAAGATCGCGCCGGCCTGCGAGCTCGCCGCGCGCTACGACGACGTGGTGATCGCGGAGCGGTTCGTGGCGGGCACGGAGCTCACGGCGGGAATCCTCGGAGAGGAGCCGCTGCCGCTGATCCGCCTCGAGACTCCGCGCGAGTTCTACGACTACGAGGCCAAGTACTTTGCCGACGACACCCGCTACATCTGCCCGTGCGGGCTGCCTGCCGCCGCGGAGCAGGCGATCCAGAAGACCGCGCTGGAGGCGTTCCGCATCCTCGGCTGCAGCGGCTGGGGGCGGGTGGACGCGATGCTCGACCGCGAGGGCAATCTGCACCTGCTGGAAGTGAACACCATACCCGGCATGACCGATCACAGCCTGGTGCCGATGGCTGCGCGCGCGGCCGGAATCGCGTTCGAGGACCTGTGCGTGCGGATCCTGGAGTCGGCGCATGTCGGATGAAACGGGAAACGAGCAACGTGCAACGAACAACCGGTCACGCGGCGGGACGCCATGTGGAATAGACCTGCGCTCATGAACGGCGCCGCCAATGCGCTCTACGCCGTGGCGGCGATTCTGGCGCTCGTCATCGCGTGGAAGCTCGCCGCGCGCCAGCCGGTATTCGAGTTGCGCGAGGTGGTGGTGGGAGGCGCGCTCGCGCACGTCACCCGCGGCGACATCGAGGACGCGGCGCGGCGGGCGCTCACGGGCAACTTCCTCACCCTCGATCCCGCCGCCGTGAGCGGCTCGTTCCAGAAGCTGCCGTGGGTCCGCAAGGCGAGCGTGCGGCGCCAGTGGCCGGCCCGGCTCGACGTCACGCTCGAGGAGCACGTGCCGCTCGCGCGTTGGGGCGGGGACGCGCTCGTGAACACGCAGGGCGAGGTGTTCCGGGCGGGCTACGGCGGCGAGCTGCCGGTATTCACCGGTCCGGAAGGCGCGGCGCGGGAGATCGCGATCCAGTACCGCTACTTCCGCGAGAGCCTCGCGACGATCGGCGAGACGCCGGTGCGGGTGGATGTCTCACCGCGCCGCGCCTGGAAGTTGAAGCTCGCGAGCGGGATGACGCTCGTCCTCGGGCGCGAGCAGGTGGAGGCACGCCTCGCCCGGTTTGTCGCGATGCATGAGCAGACGCTCGCGCCGCTCGGGCGGCGGGTCGATTACGTCGACATGCGCTACCCCAACGGCTTCGCGGTGCGGTTCCCGGAGCCGCGCGGAAAGGCGGCGCCGAAGCGCGGGCAGAAAACCGGGCAACGGGCGGGTTGAACGCATGGGCAAGGCGAGGGACAACAAGAAGCTGATCGTGGGCCTCGACGTCGGCACCTCGAAGATCGCCGCCATCGTTGCCGAAATCAAGCCGGAGGGCGGCTTCGAGATCATCGGCATGGGCAGCCATCCCTCGCGCGGGCTGAAGAAAGGCGTCGTCGTCAACATCGAGACCACGGTCAACGCCATCCAGCGCGCGCTGGAGGAGGCGGAGCTGATGGCCGACTGCAAGATCCGAGAGGTCTACACCGGGATCGCCGGCAGCCACATCCGCAGCTTCAACTCGCAGGGCATGGTGGCGGTGAAGGACAAGGAGGTGGGGCTGGCGGATATCGAGCGCGTGGTCGACACCGCGCGCGCCGTGCAGATCCCGAATGACCAGCAGATCCTGCACGTGCTCAACCAGGAGTTCATCATCGACGGGCAGGAGGACGTGCGCGAGCCCCTCGGCATGAGTGGCGTGCGCCTGGAGGTCAAGGTGCACATCGTGACCGGGGCGGTGTCCGCCGCGCAGAACATCGTCAAGTGCGTGCGCCGCTGCGGGCTCGAGGTCCGCGACCTGGTGCTGCAGCCGCTCGCCTCCGCGATGGCGGTCATTTCCGACGACGAGAAGGACCTCGGCGTCGCGCTGGTGGACATCGGCGGCGGCACTTCCGACCTCGTCGTGTTCACGCACGGGGCGATCCGCCACACCGCCGTGATCCCGATCGCCGGCGACCAGATCACCAACGACATCGCGATGGCGCTGCGGACCCCCACCAAGGATGCCGAGGACATCAAGGAGCGCTGCGGCTGCGCGCTGTCGCAGCTTGCCGATCCCCAGGACATGGTGGAGGTGCCGGGACTCGGCGAACGCGAACCACGCCAGCTCTCGCGCAAGACGCTCGCGGAGGTGATCGAGCCCCGGGTGGAGGAGCTCTACTCGCTGGTGCAGACCGAGCTGCGGAGGAGCGGCTACGAGGAGCTGCTCTCCTCCGGCGTGGTGATCACGGGGGGCTCGAGCGTTATGCAGGGCATGGTCGAGCTGGGCGAGGAGATCTTCCACATGCCCGTGCGCGTGGGCGTGCCGCGGTATGCGGGCGGCCTCGCCGACGTGGTGCGCAGCCCGCGCTACGCCACGGCCGTGGGCCTGCTCATGGAGGGCGTGCAGCAGGTCCGGCAGGGCCAGCTGTCGCGCCAGGACGGATCGATGCGCGCCGTGCTGGCGCGCATGCGCGAGTGGTTCCAGAGGAATTTCTGACATTGGTTCAACCGGCAAGGAGGAAACACCATGTTTGAGATCGTGGACAGTCAAGCGGCAGGGCCGGTCATCAAGGTGATCGGGGTCGGTGGCGCCGGCGGCAACGCCGTCAACCACATGATCGAGCAGGGCGTCGACGGCGTGGAGTTCATCGCCGTCAACACCGACGCGCAGGTGCTTTCGCGCAACCGCTCGCGCAACCAGATCCAGCTCGGCTCGACCGGCCTGGGCGCGGGCGCCAAGCCCGAGGAGGCGCGCGCGGTCGCGATGGCCGAGCGCGATCGCATCGAGGAGGCGGTCTCGGGCGCGCACATGGTGTTCATCACCGCCGGCATGGGCGGGGGCACGGGCACCGGCGCCGGCCCGGTGATCGCGGAAGTGGCGCGCTCGCTCGGCATCCTTACCGTGGCGGTAGTGACCAAGCCGTTCTCGTTCGAGGGCTCGAAGCGCATGAAGATCGCCGAGCAGGGGCTCGCCGAGCTCGCGCCACACGTCGACTCGCTCATCGTCATCCTCAACGACAAGCTGGAGGAGGTGCTGGGCGACGACGTCACGCAGGAGGACGCCTTCCGGGCGGCCGACGACGTGCTCAACAACGCGGTGGCCGGGATCGCCGAGATCATCAACCTGCCCG
>DASWHI010000012.1:0-10605 GCA_036398235.1 Burkholderiales bacterium | reverse complement strand
CTGGCGGCGGGATGCAGCGGGGCACCGTGGAACAATCCCTATCCGGCCGCCGAGGACAGCGCAAACATCCTCTACACCTCGTTCTCGGAGCGCCCGAAGCACCTCGACCCCGTGCAGTCCTACAGCGAGAACGAGTACTTGCTGATCGCGAACATCTACCAGCCGCCGCTGCAATACCACTATTTCAAGCGTCCCTACGAGCTGGTGCCGTTTGCCGCCACGGAAGTGCCGCGCGCGCAGCTCTTCGACGCGAATGGCCGGCGCCTTCCCGACACGGCCGATGCGAAGCTCGTCGCCTACAGCGACTATGTGATCCGAATCCGCCCCGGCATTCTCTACCAGCCCCATCCAGCGTTGACGCGGGACGCACGCGGCCGCCACGTGTATCACGATCTCAAGCCCGGCGACCTGTCCGGCATCCACGGCATCGAACATTTCAAGGCGACCGGCACGCGCGAGCTCGTCGCGGCGGACTACGTGCACCAGATCAAGCGCCTCGCGCACCCCCGCCTGCATTCGCCGATCATGCAGCTGATGGGCGAAACCATCGTCGGGCTGAAGGAGCTCGCCGCGGAGCTCGCCCGGGCGGACAAGGCGTTGGCGAAGGACGGGTTCCTCGATTTGACGCGCTTCGATCTCGCCGGGGCGCAGGCGATGGACCGCTATACCTACCGCGTCCGCGTGCGCGGCAAGTACCCGCAGTTCGTCTACTGGCTGGCGATGCCGTTCTTCGCACCGGTCCCGCCCGAATCCGACCGCTTTTACGCCCAGCCCGGGATGGCGGAGAGGAACATCTCGCTCGACTGGTTCCCGGTCGGCACCGGCCCCTACATGCTGACGGTAAACAACCCCAACCGCCAGATGGTGCTCGAGCGCAATCCCAACTACAAGGGCGAGGTCTACCCGTCCGAGGGCGAGCCCGGCGACGCCAAGGCCGGACTCCTCGGGGACGCGGGAAAGCCGCTGCCGTTCATAGACAAGGTGGTGTTCGCGCTCGAGAAGGAGCAGATCCCGTACTGGAACAAGTTTCTCCAGGGCTACTATGACGCCTCCGGGATCGCCTCCGATACCTACGACCAGGCCGTGCAGTTCTCCGGCCAGGGCGACGTCACGCTAACGGAGGAGATGCAGGCGCGCGGCATCCGGCTGCAGACCTCGATTGCGACCACCGTCTTCTACCTGGGATTCAACATGCTCGACCCGGTCGTGGGCGGCTACGGCGAGCGCGGACGCAAGCTGCGGCGGGCGGTCTCGATCGCAATCGACCAGGAGGAGTTCATCTCGATCTTCCGCAACGGGCGCGGCATCCCGTCCCACGGGCCGATTCCGCCCGGCATCTTTGGCTATCGCGAGGGGAGGGCGGGCATCAACCCCTACGTGTACGACTGGGTCAAGGGTGCCCCGCGACGAAAATCCCTCGCTTTCGCGAAGAAGCTTCTCGCGGAGGCCGGCTATCCCAATGGTCAGGACGCCAGGACCGGCGAGCCGCTATTGCTCAACCTCGACACCACCGGCACCGGCCCCGACGCCAAGGCGCGTCTCGATTGGTACAACAAGCAGCTCGAGAAGATCGGCGTGCAGCTCGCGATCCGGGCGACCGACTGGAACCGTTTCCAGGACAAGCTGCGCAGGGGTAACGTGCAGCTCTACTTCCTCGGCTGGAACGCCGACTATCCCGATCCCGAGAATATCCTGTTCCTGCTCCACGGCCCGCAGAGCAAGGTCAAGACCTCGGGCGAGAACGCGTCCAATTACGAGAACCCCGAGTTCGACCGGCTGTTCGAGCGCATGAAGAGCATGTACAACAACCCCGAGCGCCAGGACATCATCGACCGGATGGTCGAGATCGTGCGCCGCGACGGGCCGTGGGTGTGGAGCTTCTTCCCCAAGGAATACAGCCTGCACCATGCCTGGGTCGCGAACCGCAAGCCGCACCCGATCGCGAACAACGGCCTCAAGTATCAGCGCATCGATCCCCAGTTGCGCAGCCAGCGGCGGCGCGAGTGGAACCAGCCCGTCGTCTGGCCCGCGTTCGCGCTGCTGGCCGTGGTGGGACTGTCGCTCGTGCCGGCCGTGCGGACCTACCGCCGCCGCGAGCGCCAGACTGCTAAGTCGTGATTCCTCTCCCACCACCCCGCCTGCTTCGCAGGCACCCCTCCTCCGGCAGGAGGGGAAACTCAAGTAACACTCCCCTCCTTTTCAAGGAGGGGTGGCACGATAGTGACGGGGTGGTTACATGATTGCGTACATCACCCGCCGCCTGCTGTACGCGATCCCGATACTGATCGGGGTCAACGTCATTACCTTCACGCTGTTCTTCGTCGTCAACTCGCCCGACGACATGGCGCGCGTTCAACTCGGCGTGAAGCGCGTGACGCCGGAGGCGGTCCAGAAGTGGAAGGAGGAGCGCGGCTATGACCGCCCGCTGCTCTACAACGAGGCGGCCGCCGGGGCGGGAGCCTTGACCGACACGATCTTCTTCAGGAATTCGGTCAGGCTGTTCGCGTTCGATTTCGGCCGCTCCGATCAGGGACGGAACATCGGATTCGATGTCAGGACCCGCATGTGGCCGAGCCTTGCCATCGCGATCCCGGTATTTCTCGTCGGTCTCCTGCTCTATGTGACGAGCGCCTTGATCACCTGCTTGTTTCGCGCGACTTATGTGGATTTCTGGGGCGTGGTGGCCTGCGTCGTGATGATGTCCATCTCCAGCATGTTCTACATCATCGGCGGCCAGTACCTCATCAGCAAGCTGTGGGGCCTGGTGCCGATCTCCGGTTACGACATCGGGCCCAACGCGCTCAAGTTTCTCGCGCTTCCGGTGGTGGTGGGCATCGTCGGCGGCTTCGGGGAGAGCGTGCGGCTCTACCGTACGCTGTTCCTCGAGGAGATCAACAGGGATTACGTGAAGACGGCCCGCGCCAAGGGCCTCTCCGAGACGCGCGTGCTGTTCCGCCACGTCCTGCAGAACGCGATGATTCCGATCCTGACCGGCGTCGTGGTGGCGATACCGCTTCTCTTCATGGGCAGCCTCGTCACCGAGGCGTTCTTCGGCATCCCCGGGCTCGGCAGCTACACCATAGACGCAATCAACTCGCAGGACTTCGCCATCGTGCGCGCGATGGTGTTTCTCGGTTCGGTGCTCTACATCATCGGGCTGATTCTCACCGACATTTCGTACACGATGGTCGATCCCAGGGTCCGGTTTGAATAATAATGACCGGTGACCGGTAGCGCGTTATGCCATTCAAGCTCGAAATCCTGTGGACCGACGCGCTGATCTACCTTCTCCTGGCATTGGTCGCGGCGCTGTGGTGGCACATCCGCCGGCACGAGCACCTGGCTGCGCCCTGGCGCAAAGTGGCGCGGAACGCGAGCGGCATGTCGGCGGCGACCGTGCTTGTCTTCTTCGTCGTCATCGGCCTCGCCGACTCGCTGCACTACCGTCCCGCCATCGAGATGCGGGACGGGAAGGCGATCTACGCGGTGGAAGTGCTGAGCGTCTTCGATACCCTTGCGGGAGGGCTGCGCGCGCAGAAGGCGACGACCTACTCGGCACCGCTCGCCACGCACCGCTATTCCAGGGAATTGATCGAGCTGCCGGACGGCCGGCAGGTGCGCGACTACCCGCGTTTGAAGTACGGCGGGGCCCATCTCAAGGACCCGGACACGGAGTGGGGCCCGGACATCGCGCGGCGCTGCCTCTACGGCATCGCCGGCGGGGCCTTGATCTGGCTCGTCGTCGCGGCGCTGCTCTGCGCAGTGCTCGCGCGCGGGGGCACGGCCGACACCGGCCGGATGTGGGGGGCGGTCTGGCGCGGCGAGACGGAGGTTCCCTGGCGCGCGGTCCTTGTCACGCTCGCGGTGATGCTGGCGGTCGGCGGGCCGATCGTCGCGCTCTCGGGGAAATACCACGTCCTCGGCACCGACAAGGTGGGCCAGGACGTGCTCTACCAGGCATTGAAAAGCATCCGCACCGGGCTCCTGATCGGGACGCTGACCACGCTCATCATGCTTCCCTTCGCGATACTTTTCGGGGCGATGGCGGGCTACTTCAAAGGGCGCGTGGACGATGCGATCCAGTACCTCTACACGACGCTGTCCTCGATTCCGAGCGTGCTGCTGATCGCGGCTGCCGTGCTGATGATGCAGGTTTACATTGAAATCCACGTGGACCGCTTCGAGACCACCATCCAGCGGGCCGATTTCCGGCTGTTCTGGCTGTGTTTCATCCTGGGTGTCGCCAGCTGGACCGGCCTGTGCCGCCTGATCCGGGGCGAGGCGCTGAAGCTGCGTGAGCTCGAGTACATCCAGGCGGCGAAGGCGTTTGGCGTGTCCGATTTCCGGATCATCGCCCGGCATATCGTCCCCAATGTCATGCATATCGTGCTCATCACGGCGGTTCTGAACTTCAGCGCCCTGGTGCTGGCGGAAGCGGTGCTTGCGTACATCGGCGTCGGCGTGGATCCGACGATGATGAGCTTTGGCGGAATGATCAACAGCGCGCGCCTGGAAATGGCGCGGGAGCCCATCGTGTGGTGGTCGCTCGCGACGGCGTTCTGCTTCATGCTGCTGATGGTTCTTTCCGCGAACCTGTTCGCCGACGCGGTGCGGGATGCGTTCGATCCGCGGATCAGCGCGGTGAAGCCTGCGCGTCCCGCCGCTCAAACGCCGTGACCCGTGACCGGTGACCCGTGACTGATGCCAGCCAGAATCGTCCGTTGTTGAGCGTCAAGGGCCTGCGAACGCATCTGTACACCGGGGACGCCGTCGTGCGCGCCGTGGACGGGGCCTCCTTCGACGTTAAGCGGGGCGAGACCTTCGCACTGGTCGGCGAATCGGGCTGCGGCAAGTCCATGACGGCGCTCTCGATCATGCGGCTGTTGCCGGACGCGGGCGCCATCGTCGGCGGTGCCGTCGAGCTCGACGGGCGCGATCTGCTGGGGCTGTCGGAGTCGGAAATGCGCGCCGTCCGCGGCAAGCGCATCGGCATGATCTTCCAGGAGCCCGCGCTTTCGTTGAATCCGGTCATGACGGTTGGCGAACAGGTTGCCGAAGCGCTGTGCCAACACACCACGCTCGCCGGCGCCCAGGCCGCGGCGCGGGTCCTCGAGTTGCTGGAGGCAGTGCGCATTCCCGATTACGCCCGTCATAAAAACGAGTACCCGTTCCAGCTTTCAGGCGGCATGAAGCAGCGCGTCATGATCGCGATGGCGCTTGCCTGCAACCCGGAGCTCCTGATCGCGGACGAGCCGACGACCGCGCTCGACGTCACCATCCAGGCACAGGTGCTCGACCTGTTGCGGGAGCTGCAGAACAAGCGCCAAATGTCGATGATGCTGATCACCCACGACCTGGGCGTCGTGGCGGAGATGGCGCATCGGGTGGCGGTCATGTACGCGGGGGAAATCGTCGAATCGGGACCGCGCAAGGAATTTTTTTCGCGGCCCGCGCACCCCTATTCGCGCATGCTCTTCGAATCGCTGCCGACGGGCGCGAAACGCGGCGCGCTCCTGGCCGCGATCCCCGGCAGCGTGCCCTCGCTCACGCGCGCATTCACCGGGTGCCGCTTTGCCGACCGCTGCGATTCGGCGTGGGACCTTTGCCGTAAGTCTGCGCCGGGCTTCTACGACGCGGGCGGCGGACAAATGGCTCGCTGCCACCTCTACGCGCCGGGCGCCCGGAGGGATGAGGGCGGAGGGATGAGGGATGAGGGAAGGCGGCGACGCGCTCCGGGAACTCCCCTCCTTGCCGAGGAGGGGTCGCCGCGAGGCGGCGGGGGTGGTGCGGTCCAGCCACTCCTTCAGGTCAAGGACCTCAAGGTCCATTTCCCCGTCCGCAAAGGCCTGTTCAAGCGCATCGTGGCGCATGTCCGCGCGGTGGACGGCGTCACCCTCGAGATCGAGGCCGGCCGCACGCTCGGGCTGGTGGGCGAGTCCGGCTGCGGCAAGACCACCGTGGGCAAGGGCATCCTGCGGCTGGTGGAGCCGACTGGCGGGACGGTGCGCTTCGACGGCGTGGACTTTGCGCGGATCGGAAAAGCCGAGATGCGGCTGCACCGCAAGCACGCGCAGATCATCTTCCAGGACCCCTACGCCTCGCTCAACCCGCGCATGCGGATCCGGGAGACACTGGAGGAGGGCATGACGGCGCTCGGCATCGGGGCCGGGCGCGGGGAGCGGCAGGCGCGCATCGACGCGCTGCTCGACGAGGTCGGGCTCGATCCCGACGTCAAGCTGCGCTACCCGCACGAGTTCTCGGGCGGCCAGCGGCAGCGCATCGCAATCGCGCGCGCGCTGACGGTCGAGCCCCGATTGATCATCTGCGACGAGCCGACCAGCGCGCTCGACGTCTCGGTGCAGGCGCAAATTCTCAATTTGCTGAAGGCACTGCAGCGCAGACATGGTCTCGCCTATCTCTTCATCACCCACAACATCTCGGTGATCGAGTTCCTCGCGCACGAGGTGGCGGTGATGTACCTCGGGCGCATCGTCGAGCGCGGCAGCGTGACGGAAGTGCTGGCCGGCCCGAAACACCCCTATACGCGCGCGCTGCTCTCGGCGGTGCCCGTGATGGATCCGGCGACGAAACGGGATGTGATCCGGCTGCAGGGGGAGCTGCCCTCGCCGGTCAGCCCGCCAGCGGGGTGTCACTTTCATCCGCGCTGTCCGGACGCCTTTGCGCGTTGTCGAGAAGCCTATCCGGAAAACGCGCGCTTTACGGCCTCACATACGGCGGCTTGTCATCTCTACCCCGCCGGCGTGGTGAAGTGAAAAGTGTGATCAGCCCCCGGTGAGCGAGCGGGTGGACGCCTCCGGACGGGAGCCATTCACGCGCCGCACGGCAGGCTGCTTGGCGGAAACGTTCTTCTTCTTCGCCGGCGCCGCGCACGGCACCCGCTTCTTCGCACCGCTGTCGCTCGCGACGTAGCAATACGCGGATTTGCGCTTGTAGCGGCGGGTCGCCAGCCTCGGCGCGGGCAGGTCCGGGAGATGCGGCTCGGCGTCGCCGCGCGACGGCACCAGCACCGTCTGCCCTGCGACGATGTTTCTCCTCGGGGGGATGCCGTTGACCTCCTTCAACTGGGCGAGCGTCATGCCGTGCTTCGACGCGATTCTCTCAGGCCGGTCGCTGCGCTTGACCGTGTAGGCCTGCCACGATACCAGCGGCTGGTCGTGGGTCTCAAGGTTCTTCTCGAACACGGCGACCTTGTCCACCGGCAGCACGATGGCCTCCGAGCCGTCGGCCTTGATCACCGGCTTGTTGTGCGCCGGATTGAGGAAACGGAATTCCTCCGGCGACATCTCGGCGAGGCTCGCGGCGAGCTCGACGTCGATGTGGCGGCGCGAAATGACGGTCGCGAAATAGGGCCGGTTCGGGATGTCGGGGAGCGTGACGCCGTAGCGTCGGGAATCGGAAACGATATTCTTCACGGCCTGCAGCTTGGGCACGTATTTGCGCGTCTCCAGCGGCATCGGCAGGCTTTCGTAGTCCGTCGGCAGCCCGCGCGCTTCGTTCCGCGCAACCGCCCGGCTTACCGCGCCCTCGCCCCAGTTGTAGGCCGCGAGGGCAAGGCTCCAGTCGCCGAACTGGTCGTGGAGCTTCTGGAGATAATCGAGCGCGGCGCTGGTTGATGAGAGCACGTCGCGCCGGCCGTCGTACCAGAAGTTCTGCCGCAGCCCGTAGAGCCTGCCGGTGGACGGGATGAACTGCCACATGCCGGCGGCGTGCGAGCGCGAGTATGCCGTCGGGTTGTAGGCGCTTTCGATCATCGGCAGCAGCGCGATCTCGGTGGGCATATTGCGGCGCTCGACTTCCTCGACCACGTGATAGAGGAAAAGGCTGCTGCGCTCCACCATGCGCGCGACGTATTCGGGATTGTCCGCGTACCACTGCTCCTGCCGTTCCACGAGGACGCCGTCCAGGTTGGCCATGCGGAAGCCGGCCCGGATGCGATCCCAGACATTGGGGGGAGGCGGTGGCGGAGGCGGGGGCGGTGGCGCTTGCACGACAGGCGCCGATGGAGGCGTCTGCGCCTGGATATCCACCGGCGGCGTCGGCGGCTGCTCCTTTGGGGCGGCGGTCTTCGTGACGGGAGGTTTTGCGCCCGCCAACGCGTCCGCCGGTTCCTGCGGCACTTGAGCGCAGGCGCCGAGCAGCAGGGCCACTAGCCCCAATGCGAGAGCGCGGGTCAGCATTGGGCCTTGCTGGGAAGGCGTGAGTGGTGAGTGGTGATTGGTGAGCGGAAAAGGCGGAGCTGCCCTGCGCGGTGGGCAACGACTTCATCTTTGCGGACGGGGCTTCCGATCATGGCTCACCAGATTCGCTTTTTACCGGAGCGGGGGATGATAGCCAAGGCCCGCTGTGAGGTCAAGTAAAAATGCTCAAATAATCATAATATTCCAAAAGGACTCAAAAGTAATTTGTGAAGTCTCGGACACTTGGAGAAGTGCCTTGTCGCCTCACCACTCACGACTCACCGGTTTCAAAAGGAGTTCTTCCACTCCCGTATCGCCGCAAGCACGCTCACGGGGTCACTGAGCGTCTTGCCGGCGTAGCGGTTGGCGGAAGCGATCACGGCAGGCTCGCTCACGCGGACAAACGGGTTGGTCGCCTTCTCCTGCCCGATGGTCGAGGGCAGAGTCGGCAGGCCCCGGTCGCGCTGCTGCTTCGCCCTTTGTTCCAGGTCGCGCAGGGCAGCATTATCGGGATCGGCGGCCTGCGCGAACCGGATGTTGGACAGGGTGTATTCGTGGCCGCAGTAGACGCGGGTGGCGTTCGACAGCCGCATCAGGCGCGATAGCGAATCGTGCATTTGCCGCGGCGTGCCTTCGAACAGGCGCCCGCATCCCACGGCGAAGAGCGTGTCGCCGCAGAACAGCATGCCGCCGCCGTGGAAGGCGATATGGCTGCGGGTGTGCCCCGGTATCTCGAGCACCTCGAAATCGATTCCGAAGTGGGGCAGAATGAATCGCTCGCCGTCTTTCAGCCGGTGCGTGACTTCGCGGATGCGCTCGTCGCAGGGGCCATAGACCGGCGCCTTCCAGCGGCCGAGCAATCCGGTGTTGCCGCCGACGTGGTCGGCATGGTGATGGGTATTGAGGATGGCAACGAGCTTGAGCTTTTCCGCATCCAGGTATTCCAGCACCGGCCGCGCCTCGCCCGGGTCGACCACCGCTGCGCACGTCGAATCGCGGATGGTCCAGATGTAGTTGTCCGCGAAGGCGCGAAGCGCGACGATTTCGAATCCACTCATAGTGGCTTCAGACATGGCGACCCATGTTGCTCCTCCCCCCTTGTGGGGGAGGATTGAGGTGGGGGGTCGACCGTCCCCCCATCCTGACCTTCCCCCGCAAGGGGGGAAGGAACCTAAGTTTTCCCGGCGAACTCGGCAACGCCGAGATTGGCGAGCTCGTCTGCCCGCTCGTTGCCGGCATTGCCTACGTGCCCGCGCACCCAGATCCACTCGACGCTGTGCAATGCCGCCAGCTCTTCGAGCCGGCGCCACAGGTCCAGGTTCTTGACCGGCTTCCGGTCGGCGGTGCGCCAGCCGCGCTTTTTCCAGTCGCGGATCCACGTGCTGATGCCGAGCTGAACGTACTGCGAGTCGGTGTGGAGCCGCGCCCGGGTGCCGTGCTCGAGCGCTTCCAGCGCGCGGATCACGGCGACGAGTTCCATGCGGTTGTTCGTGGTATGCGCTTCTCCGCCGTGAAATTCGCGCGTCCCGCCGTCACGCATGAGGAGCACGCCCCAGCCGCCGGGACCGGGATTGCCCCTGCACGCGCCGTCGGTATAGATCTCGACGATTTGCGTCATCATCGAGATCCGTGGCCGGTCACGCCATTTCGCGCGGTCAGCGCTTCCTCGGGCCGCGCAACCTTCTTCGGCGCCGGGGCAAGGTTCTTGGCCGGCGCCAGGCGCTCGCTCCAGCGGGGCAGTATGACCCGCATGCCGCGGACCCGCTTCACTGCCTGCAGGAAGTAGACGCTGCCCGCGATCGGCCACCAGCGGTCGCCGGCCGCCTCCATGAAGGCGAAGCGCGCGAGCCATTTCTCGGTCGTGCACGGCGGCACGTAGCAGCCCATGTGGCCGGCGGTGATCTCCAGGCCCAGCAGCGCGCACCAGTCCTTGATCCGCGGCAGGTGAATGAACCGCCCGTTCCACGGGTAGCCCCTTTTTACGCCGAACGCGCGCCGGAAGCCCCACAGGCTCCACGGGTTGAAGCACGCGATCACCACCTGCGCCTCGGGCAAGAGCACCCGCGCGACCTCGCGCAGGATCTGATGGGGGTTGTCGCTGAACTCGAGCACGTGCGGGAGCACCATGAGGTCGGCGCTGCTGCTCGCGATGGGCAGGTCCCGGAAGTCCGCGCGCAATCCGGCCGCTCCGTCGAGATCCACCCGGCAGCGCATCGGAATGCGGCTGGTGCGCAGCAGGTCTATGCCGGTGAGGCCAAGCTGGAACGCGTTGTAGCCGAAGACGTCGGCCACCGCCTTGTCGAAGTACACCTGCTCGCGCTCGAGCAGGTAGCGCCCGAGCGGCGTGGCGAACCACTCGGACGCATGGCGCGAATGAAAGCTGGGGGGCATGGCCGCAGTTTATAAT
>DASWHI010000011.1:0-4223 GCA_036398235.1 Burkholderiales bacterium | reverse complement strand
TGCGCTCGTCCTTCAGCTCCTTCAGTTCCGTCTCGATCTTGATGCCCTCGAGCCGCGCAAGCTGCCGCAACCGGATCTCGAGGATGTCCTCGGCCTGCGTCTCGGTCAGCCTGAACTGCTTCATGAGATCGGGCTTGGGGTCGTCGGAATTGCGGATGACCTTGATCACCTTGTCGATGTTGAGGAGGACGATGATGCGGCCTTCGAGGATGTGGATCCGCTTCTCGACTTCTCCCAGTCTGTACTGGATGCGGCGTGAGACGGTGGTGGTGCGGAACTGGACCCACTCGCCCACGAGCTGCGCGAGGTTCTTGCGAGTGGGGCGGCCGTCGAGCCCGAGCGCGACGAGGTTCACCGGGAAGTTCTCCTCCAGGCTCGTGTGCGCGAGCATGAAGCGCATGAACTCCTCGGGGTCCTGGCGCGAGGAGCGCGGCTCCAGCACGAGCCGGAGCTTGTTTTCCTTGTCCGACTCGTCGTTCACCTTCTCGAGGAGGTTCAGGACGACCTGCTTCTGGTTCTGCTGCGCCGCCGTGACCTTGCCGCCCTTGTCCTTGGGCTTGGGATTGGTGAGGGCCTCGATCTCCGCCATCACCTTCTTGGCGGAAGTCGTCGGCGGAAGCTCGTACACCACGATCTGCCACTGGCCGCGCGCGAGGGTCTCGACCTTCCATCGCGCCCGCGCCCGCAGCGACCCGCGCCCGGTCTTGTAGGCCTGGAAGATCTCCTCGCGCGGGCTGATGATCCGGGCGCCGCCCGGGAAGTCCGGGCCCTTGACGATGTGCATCAGCGCCTTGGGCGTCGCGTTCGGGTGCTTCAGCATGAACACGGCCGCTTCCGCGATCTCGCGCATGTTGTGCGGCGGCAGCTCGCACGCCATGCCGACGCCCACGCCCGAGGCACCGTTCAGTAAGAGCATCGGCAGCCGCGCAGGCAGGAGCTTCGGTTCCTTCAGGCGCCCGTCGTAGTTGGCGATGAAATCCACCGTGTCCTGGTCGATCTCGGAGAGCAGCAACTCCGCGAGCGGCGTCAGGCGCGCCTCGGTGTAGCGATAGGCCGCGGCGGGGTCGCCGTCCTGCGTGCCGAAATTGCCCTGGCCGTCGATCAGCGGATAGCGCAGCGAGAAGTCCTGCGCCATGCGCACCAGCGCCTCATAGGTGGAGGCGTCGCCGTGGGGGTGGAACTTGCCGAGCACCTCGCCGACGATGCGCGCGGACTTGGAGTGCTGGAGGGCGCTTTTGAGCCCCAGCTCGTTCATCGCGTAGAGAATGCGGCGCTGCACCGGCTTCTGGCCGTCCTCGACGTTCGGGATCGCGCGCCCGCGCACGACGCTCATCGCGTAGGTGAGATAGCTCCGCTCGGCAAACGACGCCATGTCGATGGAGTCGTCGCCCGCGCTCGTCCGGCCGCCGCCGCTTCCCGCGCCGCCACCGCCACGGCCAGCGCCGGCCACCGGGCCCGCCTTGTCCTTGCCCGCGCGCTTGCCCTTCGACTGGGATTTCTTCGCTTTCGTTGCCACTTGGGTATCCGCCTTTTTGCCGGCCGCCGGCAGCGCGCCGGGCTCGAACAGATCGAGCGTCGCCTCGTCGGCGGCGCGGCCCGCGCGGTTGCGCGTGTCGGTCATACGTCAGCCTCGACTTCGTTGCCTTTCTCTTCCATCCATTCGCAGCGCTTCTCCGCTTCCTTGCGCGACATCAGCATGTTGAAGAGGGCGAAGGTCCTGGTCTTGTCCTCGATCCTGACCTTCAGCAGCTTGCGCGTGTCGGGGTTCAGCGCTGTCTCCCACAGCTGATCCGGGTTCATCTCGCCCAGGCCCTTGAAGCGCTGGATGGAGACCGATTCCTTTTTCACGCCGTCGTCGCGCGCGCGGTCGAGGATCGACTTCAGCTCGTCCTCGTCGAGCGCGTAGAGCTTCTTTGCCGCGCGCTTGCCGTGCCCCGGCACCTCCACTTTGTAGAGCGGCGGGCAGGCGATGTAGATGTGGCCCTTTTCGATCAGCTTCGGGAAGTGCCGGTAGAAGAGGGTGAGGAGCAGCACCGAGATGTGCGCGCCGTCCACGTCCGCGTCGGTCATCGAGGCGACCTTGCCGTAGCGCAGGCCCGAGAGGTCGGGGTTGTCTTTCTCGTCGTGGGGATCCACGCCGAGCGCCATCGAGATGTCGTGGATCTCGGCGTTGGAGAAGAGGAGCTCGCGCTTCACTTCCCACGAGTTCAGCGCCTTGCCGCGCATGCGGTAGACCGCCTGGAAGCGCTTGTTGCGCGCCTGCTTGGCCGAGCCGCCTGCCGAGTCGCCTTCGACCAGGAAGAGCTCGTTATCCTTGGTGTCGGTCGACTCGCAGTCGGTCAGCTTCTCCGGCAGCATCACCACGCTGGATGACTTCTTGCGCTCGACCTTCTGCACCGTGCGCGAGCGCTCGACGGCTTGCTGGATGACCCGATTGCAGATCTTCTTGCCGTGCTCGACATTGCCGTTCATCCACAGGGCGAAGGGGTCGCGCACCATGGTGGAAACCAGCTTAACCGCGTCGCGGTTGGAGAGCTTTTCCTTGGTCTGCCCGTGGAATTGCGGCTCCAGCACCTTGGCCGCGAGGACGTAGACGCAGCACGACCACGCGTCCTCGGCGAGGAGCTTGATCCCCTTGGGGGTGAGAGCGTGGTACTCGGCGAAGGACTTGACCGCTTCGAAGATCCCTTCGCGCAGGCCCGACTCGTGCGTGCCGCCATCCGGAGTGGGAATCAGATTCGCGTACGACTCGCCGCCGCCCTTGCCGTCCTCGATGAACGCGAACGCCCAGGCCGCTCCTTCGCCCGCCGCGAAGCCGTTGGCATCGGATTCGGCAACGAACTTCTCGCCGTCGTAAATCGGCGCGACCGCGGAGGCGTTGCCGATCAGCTCCGCGAGGTAGCCCTTCATGCCCTCGGGATAGTTCCAGGTCTTCTGCTTCGTCTCCTTGGTGGTCTCGATGCCAAGCGTCACCTTCACGCCCGGCAGCAGCACCGCCTTCGAGCGCACGATCCGCTCGAGGTCGTCCAGCTGCACCTTGGGGGAATCGAAGTACTTCTTGTTCGGCCAGATGCGCAGCGACGTGCCGCTCGCCCGCTGCCCGCAAGTGCCGGTCTTGCGCAGCTTCTTCGCGACCTTGCCGTCGGCAAACGCGATCTGGTGCACCTCGCCGTCGCGCTTGATCTCGACCTCGAGCCGCTCGGAGAGGGCGTTGGTGACCGAAACGCCCACTCCATGCAGCCCGCCTGAGAATTTGTAGGCGGCGTCCGCGTCGGCGCGCGCGAACTTGGCGCCGGCGTGGAGCTCGGTCATCACCAGCTCGACCGTCGGGATCTTCTCCTCGGGATGGATGCCGATCGGAATGCCGCGGCCGTTGTCGGTGACCGTGACCGAGCCGTCGAGGTGCACGGCGACGTCGATCTTGTCAGCGTGGCCGCCGAGCGCTTCGTCCGCCGCGTTGTCGATCGCTTCCTGGATGATGTGGGTGGGGTCGGAGGTCCGGGTATACATCCCCGGGAGCCGCTGAACGGGCTCGATGCCGCGTAACTTCTTGACTGAACTCTCGTCGTATCTCTTGGCCATTCGCTCCGCGTGTCGTCCAGCCGGGAGTATTCCCGTTGGACCAATATTATATCTCGTCTCCAATCAAAGTACTACGCCTGCACGTTGAGTGACCACCGCGAGTCGCCCGAGCAAGAATTTTGCGTCCGTCATGGCTTGCGCTGCCATTCGTTTCGCGCCAGTATGACGGCCTTCCACAAACCCGATTCCGCGGAGTCCGCAATGCGAAAATGTCATCGTCTGCTGCATACCTTCCTTCCGCTTTGCCTCGCCCTCGCCGCCGCTCGCGCGTGCCGGCAAGATCCGCGGTCGTGAAGAAGAGCGGCGCCAAGGCCGACTGACAGTCTCGGGCCGAATTCTCATCATTCATCACCCCATAACGGAGGCGACCATGGCACGCATACGCCACATCGCGATCGGCACTCGGGATCCCGAGGCAACGGCGCGGTTCTATATCGAGGGCCTCGGCCTGAAGGAGGTCGGCAAGCTCAACTCAGCGACCGCCGAGGGCTACTACCTGAGCGACGGCCACGTGAACGTCGCCATCCTGAAGTTCAAGAGCGAGGACCCCGCCATCACGGAAGGCGCCGCGCGCTACACCGGCGTGCACCACTTCGGCGTCGAGGTGGAGGACATGGCGAAGGCGCGGGCGCGCATCGAGA
>DASWHI010000010.1:0-11071 GCA_036398235.1 Burkholderiales bacterium | reverse complement strand
GCGCTTGTCGCGCGGCGGCACCTGCATGCCTACGAGCACGCGCCCGTAGTCGGCGCCGTGGTTGCGGTAATGGAACAGGCTGATGTTCCAGCCACGGCTCATGGCGGACAGGAATTTCATGAGCGCGCCCGGGCGCTCCGGAAACTCGAAGCGATAGAGGATCTCGTCATCCACCGTCGGCGCGTGGCCTCCTACCGTGTAGCGGACGTGGAGCTTCGCCAGCTCGTTCTCGCTGAAATCGAGGGTGTGCAGCCGATGCCGGCGCAGTCTCTGCACCAGCTTCCGGGTCTCGTTGCGGTCGCGCACCTGCAATCCCACGAACACGTGAGCCTGCTTCGGATCGGCGTAGCGGTAGTTGAACTCGGTGATGTTGCGCGCGCCGATCAATCCGCAGAATTCGCGGAAGCTGCCGGGGCGTTCGGGTATGGTGACCGCGAGTACCGCCTCGCGCTTTTCGCCCAGCTCGGCCTCTTCCGCGACGAAGCGCAGGCGGTCGAAATTCATGTTGGCGCCGCTGGCAATGGCCACCAGCGTCTTGCCGCGGATGCCGGTGCGCCCGGCATAGGCCTTGATGCCGGCGATCGCCAGCGCTCCGGCCGGCTCCAGCACCGCGCGCGTATCCTCGAACACGTCCTTGATCGCGGCGCAGATGGCGTCGGTGTCGACCCGTATGACGTCATCCACCAGCTCGCGGCACAGCCGGAACGTCTCGCGCCCGACCTGCTTGACCGCCACGCCGTCGGCGAACAGCCCGACCTGCGCGAGCTTCACGCGCCGGCCCGCCTTGAGCGAGCGATACATCGCGTCGGCGTCCACCGGCTCGACCCCGATCATCTTGATTTCGGGGCGCAGCCGTTTCACGTAGGCGGCGATTCCGGAAATCAGCCCGCCGCCGCCGACCGGAACGAAAATCGCGTGGATTGCCCCGGGATGCTGGCGCAGCATCTCCATCGCGATCGTGCCCTGCCCGGCGATCACGTCCGGGTCGTCGTAGGGATGCACGAACGCGAGACCGCGCCGCCGCCCGAGCACGCGCGCGTGCAGGTAGGCTTCGTCGTAGGAATCACCGTGCAGCACCACGTGCGCGGCACGCGCCTTCACGGCCGCGATCTTGATCTGCGGCGTCGTGACCGGCATCACGATCGTTGCGTGGCAGGCGAGCTGCTGCGCGGCGAGCGCGACGCCCTGCGCGTGGTTGCCGGCGGAGGCGGTGATCACGCCGCGCTTCAACACCGCCGCCGGGAGTTGCGCCATCTTGTTGTACGCCCCGCGCAGCTTGAACGAAAACACCGGCTGCATGTCTTCGCGCTTGAGCAGCAAGCGGTTGCCGGTACGCGCCGAGAGCCCGGACGCGAACTCGAGCGGCGTTTCCACCGCCACGTCGTAGACGCGGGCGCCGAGTATTCTCTCGAGATAGTCGTTCTTTTTCATGGCCGTCTTGATTCAGGCCGTAAAGGGTAGCATACGCCTGCCATTTACCGTTCACCGCTTACCGCTTACCATTGAACGATGACTCAAGACGAAATGAAACAGGCGGCGGCGAAGGCCGCGATCGCGCACGTTCCCCACGATTGCGTGCTGGGTGTCGGCAGCGGCTCGACCGCGAACTTCTTCATCGCGGAGCTCGCCGGGATCAAGCGCCGCATCGAGGGCGCGGTCGCAGCCTCGGAGGCTACGGCCAAACGGCTGAAGGATCTCGGCATCCGCGTCATGGACCTGAACGGGGTGAACGAGCTGCCGGTCTACGTGGACGGCGCCGACGAAGTGACCCGCCACCTCGCCATGATCAAGGGCGGCGGCGGAGCGTTGACGCGCGAGAAGATCGTCGCGGCGGTCGCGCGAAAATTCGTGTGCATCGCCGACGCGACGAAGCTCGTGGACGTGCTCGGGAAGTTTCCCCTGCCGGTGGAAGTGATCCCGATGGCCCGCTCCTACGTCGCGCGCGAGATCGTGAAGCTGGGCGGCCACCCCGAATGGCGCCGCGACGTCGTCACCGACAACGGCAACGTCATTCTCGACGTGCACGGGCTCGCCATCCTGAATCCTCCCGAGCTCGAGAGTGCGTTGAACCAGATCGCGGGCGTGGTCACGTGCGGACTGTTCGCGCGGCGCGGCGCGGATGTGCTGTTGCTCGGAGGCGCCGGGGGCGTGCAGACCATTACCCGCTAGCGCGCCCGCGACTTCCTAGACCTGGTCGGGCGCAAGGACAACGCGCACCCTGGTCTTGCCTTCGTCCCGCGTGGCAAGCCACCAGATTGCCCCTTTCTGCACGCTCCAGTCGGCGGGCGCGCCGGTCAGCGCCAGCGCCGCGGCCTGCCCGAGCGTCGGCTGGTGTCCCACGACGAGGACGGTGCCCGTGCCGCGCGGCCAGTCCGCGGCCTTCAGCACGGACTGCGGTGTCGCCTCCGTGCCCACGGCCTCGCTGGTCTTGAATTTCCTCCCGAGCGCTTGCGCCGTCTGCTGCGCGCGCCGGGCGCGGCTCACCAGTATGAGGGTGTCCCGGGGCAGCTCCCGCTTGAGCCACGACGCCATCCGCCCCGCCTGCTCCTTGCCTTTGGCCGTGAGCCTGCGCTCCTCGTCCCGCACGCCGTCCTCGGCATCGGCGTGACGCCACAGGATCAATTCCATGTGCCGCGAGGATTACTTGGTGGCGGGCGGAACGTAGCCGGACGCGACCTCGGCGCCGCCGCCGAAGAAATGCTTCTCCATCTGCTGCGCCAGGTAATCGCGCGCCTTCTTGTCCGCAAGGTTGAGGCGGTTCTCGTTGACCAGCATCTTCTGGTGCTCCAGCCACTGCTTCCAGGCTTCCTTCGACACGCGCTCGAAGATCCGCTTACCGAGCTCGCCCGGATAGGGCGGGAAGTCGAGGCCTTCCGCCTCGCGCCCGAGTTTGACGCAGTTCACCATTCTTGGCATGGCAGGTCGAGGCTCGCGCCGGGCTGCAACAGGAATCCTGTGGAAATATTAAGACCGGCGCGGGCTCAAGTAAACCACACCAGCCAGCTCCGCATTCGGCCGTTTTGCGACCTTGGCGAGCAGGGGGTGATCGGTGCGCGGCCGCTCCAGGTAGTAGCCCTGCACGCAGTCCACGCCGAACCCGCGCAACATGATGATCGTCTCCTCGTCCTCCACGCACTCGGCGATGGTGGTGCGGTGCAGGCCGCGCGCAACCGTCACCATCGCTTTCACGAACAGCTGGTTGTCGTGCTCCTTGGGGAGGTTGCGGATGAAGAGGCCGTCGATCTTCACCGAGTCCACCTGCAGGTGCTTCAGGTAGGCGAACGAGGAGAAACCCGTGCCGAAGTCGTCGAGCGACACGCCGCAGCCGGCTTGGTGCAGCGCGTCGATGAAGCGCTGGGCGTCGTGCAGGTCCGACACCGCGGAAGTTTCGGTCAGCTCCACGATGAGGCGCCGCGGGGCAACCCCGCAGCGCTTCAACTCTGCGGCGATATACTGGGGCAGCAGCGGCTCGTCGAACGAGCGCCCCGAGATGTTGACCGCGAGCGCCGGGACCGCGTCCAGCTCCGCGAGCAGCTGGATCGCCTGGCGCAGCACCCAGCGGTCGATATCGAGGATCTTGCCCGATTTCTCCGCCACCGGAATGAACTGGCCGGGCATCAGCAGCACCGCCGGGTCGTCCTTGTCGCGCATGCGCACCAGCACCTCGAAGTGCGAGAGCGCGCGGTTGCCCACCGCGTACACCCCCTGGAACTGCAACTCCATCAGGTCGTTCTCGAGCGCGTGCAGGATGCGGTCGTTCCACGACATGCGCTTCACCATCTGGGACGTGGTATCGAGGTCGCTGCGATAGATGCGCCAGGCGTTCTTGCCGGCCTCCTTCGCCTGGTACATCGCGGTGTCCGCCCGCGCGATCAGGTCCTCCAGATTGTCGGCGTGCTGCGGAT
Source organism: Burkholderiales bacterium (assembly GCA_036398235.1). GTDB lineage: Bacteria > Pseudomonadota > Gammaproteobacteria > Burkholderiales > SG8-41 > SG8-41. The sequence goes on along the minus strand of DASWHI010000010.1, from coordinate 7,166 downwards.
ACACGGCGATGCCAAGCGAGCTCGTCAGCCGCAGGCTCCGGCCCTCGAACTGGAAGCGCACCATCGCGATCGAGCGCGTGATGCGCTCGGCGAGCACGCGCAGCATTTCCTCCGAGATCTCCGGCACCAGGATCGCGAACTCGTCGCCTCCCAGGCGCGCGAACATCTCGTTGCGCCGCACCTGCCCCGCTACCTCGCCCGCCACGCGGATCAGCATCGCGTCGCCGGCGCGATGGCCGAAGGTGTCGTTGATGTACTTGAAGTCATCGAGATCGAAGAACAGCAGCGCCACCCGCGAGCCGTGGCGCTGGGCGTCCGCGATCATGCGCGCGAGCTCCTCGTTGAAGCGGTGCCGGTTATAGAGGCCGGTCAGCGCGTCGCGCTCGGCGAGGTAGATCAGCTGGTCCGCGGTCTGGCGCTCGCGGGTGACGTCCTGGAACAGCCACAGGTGGCCGACCGGCCGGCCGTAGACGTCCTCCACGGAGTGCACCTGCTGGGTGATGAGGCGCCCGTCCGCCATCGGGATCTCCAGCGCGCCCTCGATCTCGCCCTCGCGCGGCAGCAGCAGGATGCGCTTGCCGTGCTCCTCGGGACGCGCCAGCGCGCACGCCGAAGTGGCCAGAACTTCCTTGGAGCCCCTGCCGATCAGGCGCGTGCCCGGCGCGATCATCCAGATGCGGGTGAAGGCGGGGTTGGTGTAGACGACCTTGTTGTCGGGCGACACGAACAGGATGCCGGTTTCCATCACCCCCAGCAGCGCCGAGAGCCGCGCGTGCTCGTCCTGCGCCCGCGTGAGGTACTCCTTCTGCACGACGTGCGAATCGCGCAGCTCGACCACCGTCGCCTCCAGGCGCTGCTCGGCCTCCTTGCGCTGAGTGATGTCGCGGATACTGATGCGGATGCCGAGATAGCCGCCGCGGTTGTCGTAGATCGGGCGCCAGTCGGCGGCGGCCCAGAATCCCGAGCCGTCCTTGCGCCTGGCGCGGAACTCGTAGTCCTGCCCGGTGTTGCCGCGCAGCGCGCGCCGGATCTGCCTGACCGTGCGCGTCGCGTCCTGCTCGTCGATGAAGGGCGCGGGGAAGTTCTCGGTTGCCAGGCACTCCTCCGGCGTGTAGCCGAACATGTCGAGCACCCGCGGGTTGATCCAGATGAGCTTGCCCTCCGGGCTGATCCACAGCTCGCAGTCGTAGCTGTAGTCGGCGATTGCGCTGAACTTGGCCTCGTTCTCGGCGAGCGCCTTGATCCGGCTCTCGAGGGTGGACGCCATTGCGTTGAAGGCATGGGTGAGCTTGCCCACCTCGTCGCCGCCCTCCACCGGCAGCCGCACGTTGAGATCGCCCGCCGCCAGGTTCTGACTCGCCCTGGTGAGCTGGGCGAGGTTGCGGGTGAGCCAGAACGACAGCGCGATCATCGCCAGGATCGAGAGCAGGAGCGCGAAGCCGCCGATCGCGAGGTTTTCGCGGATCAGCTCGGCGCGGGCGGTGCGCATGAACGCGGTGGAGACGCCGAAATGCAGGCGCCCGACCTTGATGCCGGAAGACTCGATGTCCACGGCGGTGTGAAGGCGCCCGGCCTCCTGGAAAAGCGGCGCCGCGGGCGAGGCGGCGGCAGGCGGCAGCGGCTCCGCTTCGTCCCAGCCGGCGCTCGCCACGAGCTTCTCGTTATGGTCGAGCAGCACCAGGTAGGTGATGCCGCTGTCGGTGCGCACCCGCTCGAGGATCTGGGAGAGCGTCCGGTACTGGCGCGCGGCGAGCGGGATGGACAGCGCCGCATTGAGCAGCTGCTTCTGCTCCTCGATGTGGATGCGCGCGCGCTCCTGGAGCTTCTTGTCCATGACGCTGATGCCGTCCGCGATCAGCAGGGCCAGCATCATGGCGTTCACCAGCACGCCCGCGAGCAGCAGGCGCGTGCGCAGCGATAGCGTGATGCTCAGGTTCATGAGGCTAGATCCGCTTAACCAGCACGACCGAGCTCCGCTGGTAGTTGTAGAGCGAGCGCTTCTGGCGCGGCAGCTCCCCCACGCCCACTTCGTCGAAGCCGCGCTCGACGAACCAGTGCTCCGCCCGCGTGGTGAGCACGAACAGGCGCTTCAACTTCGCGCGGCGCGCGCGCGCTTCGATCTCGGTCAGGAGCCGCTCGCCGGCGCCGGCGTTGCGGAACTCGGGATGCACGACGAGACAGGCGAGCTCCCCCGCCCGCTCGTCGGAAAACGGATAGAGCGCAGCGCAGCCGACCGTCAGCTTGTCGTGCTCGAGCACCAGGAAGCGCCCGATCTCCCGCTCGAGCCGGTCGCGCCCGCGTTTCACGAGTATCCCTTCGGCCTCGAGCGGCTCGATCAATTGCAGGATCCCGCCGATGTCCTCGATTCGGGCCGGCCGCAGCGTCTCGATCGGGTCGGGCGTCAGCATGGTGCCGACGCCCTTGTGGGTGAAGAGCTCGAGCAACAGGCCGTCGTCGACGCGGCCTGAGACGAGATGCGCGCGTTTCACGCCGTTCTCGCAGGCCCGCACTGCGTGCGGGAGATAGAGTTGCACCTCGTTGTCGGCCGCTTCCCCCTTTGCGAGCAGCGCCTGCGCCTGGCGCACGGTCAAGTCCCGCAGCAGCTCGCCGCGGCGGCCCGTGATTCCGATCGCTTCCATGAGGAAGATCAGTTTTTCCGCCTTGAGCGCGATTGCGGTGGCGGCGGCGACATCCTCCAGCGCCAGGTTGAAAACCTCGCCGCTGCGCGAGTAGCCCAGCGGCGAGAGCAGCACCAGCTCGTTGTCCTCGAGCCGCTTGTGGATCGCGGCGGAATCGATCCGGCGCACTTCTCCGGTGTGCATTAGATCCACGCCGTCCACTACCCCGATCGGCTTGGCAGTGATGAAGTTGCCGCTCGCCACCCGGATGTCCGCGCCCGCCATCGGCGAGTTGGGCAGCCCCATCGAGAGCGCCGCCTCGATTTCGACGCGCAGGCGCCCGCTCGCCTCCTTGGCACAGGCAAGCGCCACTTCGTCGGTCACGCGCAGACCCTGGTGAAACCGGGCGCGCCGCTTGCGCTCCCTCAGCTTTGCCTCAATCTGCAGGCGCGCGCCGTGCACCAGCACGAGCCGCACCCCGAGGGCGGCAAGGAGATTCAGGTCCTGGGCGAGGTCGAAGAACCGGCCGTCGGCCACGACCTCGCCCCCGAACGCGATGACGAAGGTCTTGCCGCGGAAGGCGTGGATATAGGGCGCGACCGACTGGAACCAGTCGATGAAACGGTCCTGGCTCGACAGTCGCTGGCGCCGCGGCACCTGCGGTGGCGGCGTTTCGCTCGGGCCGATGACTGCCGTCACAGCCTTGTCAGACGTCTTGGAAATCGGCGGCCTCCCGGAGACCCGCAGGGGCTGCCTCCCTGGCTCCCTGCGGTACGCATTCTACCGCTTTTTCAAGCACATAGTACGCGATATTGAAGCGTTAGGGAAGGAGTCAGAAGTCCCCCCACAGGGCCTGCATTGCCGCTAGCGCCGCGACCGCGGCGGTTTCGGTGCGCAGCACGCGCGGGCCCAGGCGCACTGCCATGAAGCCGGCCGCCCCCGCCGCGCGCTCTTCCCCGGGGGTAAGGCCGCCCTCGGGACCCGCAAGCAGCACGATATTGCCCGCGGCTCGGCCGAGCTCGCGCAGGCCGCGCGCCGAGCGCGGCGACAGCAGCAGCCGCTGCTCGCTCTCCGAAGGGGCGGCACGGGCGGCGAGGAATGCATCGAGCCGCGCGAGCGGCAGCACCCGCGGCACGCGATTGCGCCCGCATTGCTCGCAGGCCGCGATCGCCACCGCCTGCCAGTGCGCCAGGCGCTTCGGCGCTCGCTCCCCGGACAATCGCACGACGCTGCGGCGCGCTTCCAGCGGCTGGATCGCGGCGACACCGAGCTCGACCGCTTTCTGGATCGTGTAATCCATGCGCTCGCCGCCCGAGACCGCTTGAGCAAGCGTAACGGCAAACGGCGACTCGCGGTCGACTGCTTTCCGCCCGGTCACTTCGAGCGCGCAGCGCGCGCGGCTCGCTTCGAGGACCACCGCCGCATACTCGGTGCCATCTCCGTTGAAGAGCGTGACGGAGTCGCCCTTCTTCAACCGCAGCACCCGCAGCGCGTGGTGCGCCTGCGGTGGCGGCAGCGTGCAGGAGCGCCCCGGCTCCAGCTCGCCGGGAAGGTACATGCGCGTCACGGCCTTGTCGCCGGTCATCGGAAACCAGTATGCCACGCCGGGCGCGCCCGCCCGCCGCGGTGGAAAGCGGTCTAGAATCGCGCTTTTCCGAAAGGACGCCGTGAAGATCGTGATCCTGGGAGCCGGGCAGGTCGGCTCGACCGTCGCCGAAAGCCTGGTTTCCGAGGCGAACGACATCACGGTGGTGGACGTCGATCCGACGCGTCTTGCGAAGCTCCAGGACCGGCTCGACTTGAGGACGGTCATCGGCAACGCCGCGCATCCCGCCGTCCTCGAATTGGCGGGCGCCCGTGACGCCGATTTGCTGGTGGCGGTCACGCAGAGCGACGAGACCAACCTGGTGGCCTGCAAGCTCGCCGCCACGCTCTTCAACATCCCAACCCGGGTCGCCCGCATCCGCGCGGCCGATTACCTGTCGCACCCCGAGATCTTCGCGGACGGAAATTTCGCCGTCGATCACTCGATTTGCCCGGAACAGATTCTGTGCGATTACATCGTCAAGCTGCTCGAGTTTCCGGAAGCGCTGCAGGTGCTCGAGTTCGCCGGCGGAAGAGTGAGCCTGGTCGCCGTGCGCACGTTCGCCGGCGGGCCGCTGGTCGGGCGCGAGATCCAGTACCTGCGCCAGCACATGCCGCAAGTGGACATGCGCGTCGCCGCGATCTTCCGCCAGGACAGCCCGATCGTGCCCGAAGCGACGACCGTCGTCGAAGCCGACGACGAAGTGTTCGTCATCGCCGACACCGCGAACATCCGCGACGTGCTGCGCGAGCTGCGGCGCATGGACCAGCCGGTCAAGCGCGTGATGATCGGCGGCGGGGGCAACATCGGGCGGCGCCTCGCGCGCGCGATCGAGGACCGCTACGAGGTCAAGATCATCGAGTACAGCAAGCCCGGCGCCGAGCGCCTCGCGGCCGAGCTCGACCGGACGCTGGTGCTCGCGGGCGATGTCACCGACGAGCAGCTGCTCGAGTCGGAGAATGCGGGCGAGATGGATGTCTACTGCGCGCTCACCAACGACGACGAGACCAACATCATGTCGGCGTTGCTCGCCAAGCGCCGCGGCGCGCGCAAGGTCATCGCGCTCATCAACCGCAGCTCCTACGTCAACCTGCTGCAGGCGGGCCAGATCGACATCGCCGTCTCGCCGGCGCAGACCACCATCGGCACGTTGCTCGCCCACGTGCGCCGGGGCGATTGCGTGGCGGTGCACTCGCTGCGCCGCGGGGCGGCGGAAGCGCTGGAACTGATCGCCCACGGCGACGTGAAGTCGTCACGAGTCATCGGGCGCCCGATCGAGCAGCTCGGGCTGCCGAAGGGCGTGACCATCGGCGCCATCGTGCGCGGCCGGGACGGCGAGCACGAAGTCCTCATCGCCCACCACGACACGGTGATCGAGGCCGGAGACCACGTCGTGGTGTTCGTCGTGAGCAAGGACCTGGTGCCCGGGGTCGAGAAGCTGTTTCAGGTGGACGTGAGCTACCTGTAGCGGCCCCATGACCTGGCTGCTCGCAGTATGCCCGGTGCTCGGGATCATCGCGATGGCGATGAGCCTGTCGCACCTGCTGCCGATCGCGATCTCGCTCATTGCCTGGGACGGCATGAGCGAGCTGTTTGCGGTCTCGATGGGGCTCAATTTCGCCCTGGGGTTTGCCCTGTGGCTCCTCACCCGCCGCTACCGCCGCGAGCTCCAGATCCGCGAGGGGATACTGCTGATCACGCTGGTCTGGACCGGCGGGGCGCTGTTCGCGTGCATCCCGCTGCTGGCGGGGATCGGGCTCTCGTTCACCGACGCCTATTTCGAGTCGATGTCGGCGTTGACCGCGACGGGTGCGACGCTGCTCGACGGGCTCGATTACCTGGCGCCATCGCTCAACGTCTGGCGGGCGCAATTGCAATGGATCGGCGGCATGGGTGTCATCGTGCTGGTGGTCGCCGTCCTGCCCATGGTCGGCGTCGGTGGCCGCCAGATCTCGAAGGCGGAGATCCCGGGACCCATGAAGGACGAGCAACTGACCCCGCGCGTCACTCAGACCGCCAAGGGGCTGTGGATCATCTATTTCGCGCTGACGCTCGCCTGCTTCGCGGCCTACCGCGCCGCGGGCATGTCCTGGCTCGATGCCCTGATACACAGCTTCACCACGATCTCGCTCGGCGGGTTTTCCTCGCATGACGCGAGCCTCGCCCACTTCGATTCGATCGGCATCGAGCTGGTCGGGATCGTCTTCATGGTCCTCGCCTGCTTCAACTTTTCGAGCCACTTCAGGGCGTGGCAGGAACGAAGCGTCCGTGCCTACCGTCAGGATTCAGAGCTGCCGTACGTCGTCGTCGTGCTGGCGGCGAGCGTCATCGGCGTTACCGTGTTCCTGTGGGCGAACGGCACCTATCCCGATCTCGCCACCACATTGCGTTACGCAGCGTTCAATACGATCTCCGTCGCCACCAACACCGGCTACGCGACGACCGACTACGCCCAGTGGCCGGTGTTCGCGCCGCTGTGGCTGCTATTCCTCGGCACGTTCGTCGCCTGCTCGGGCTCGGCGGGAGGCGGCATCAAGATGATCCGGGCGATGATCCTCTACCGCCAGGTCTACCGGGAGTTCACCAAGCTCTCCCATCCCAGCGCCGTCACGCCTCTGAAGATCGGCGACCGCGTGGTGCCCGATCAGGTGGTGTTCTCGGTGCTGGCGTTCTTCTTCGCCTGGCTTGCGACCCTGGTCAGCATGACATTGCTGCTCACCCTTTCCGGGCTGGACGCCATCACCGCCTTTTCCGCGATCGTCGCCTCGCTCAACAACATCGGCCCCGGCCTGCACCAGGTCGGCCCCGCCGCCAACTTTTCGGTGCTGAGCGATTTCCAGACCTGGGTATGCAGCGCAACCATGCTGCTCGGGCGCCTCGAGCTGCTGACCGTGCTGGTCGTCCTCACGCCCGCGTTCTGGCACAAGTAAGCCCTCGGGCGGGCGGGAGAACCACCGCGCGGC
>DASWHI010000009.1:0-4725 GCA_036398235.1 Burkholderiales bacterium | reverse complement strand
GCGTTGGTCGCGGCCGCTCAGACGCTCGCCCCGGCCGGCGAAGCGGCGGCTGGCTGCTGCGAGCCCGCGCCTTCCAAGTCCGAGTGCTGCGCACCTGTCCGAGCCGACTCGATTCGAACTTCCCACGACGGCGCACGGTCGAATAAGACCGGACCCCGGTCCGGCAAACCTGCTGCCCGCTAGCGCAATGGGTAGAGCGTCCGCCTCTGAAGCGGAAGGTTCGCGGTTCGAGTCCGCGGCGGGCTGCCCTCACTACAGGTCGGTTTACGCGAGCGCCTTGTCAGGGACGGCACCTGCGCCGCGCTTCATCTCGCGCACGAGGAAGTCCACCACGCGCTCGAAGGGATCCAAGCCGAACGCCTGCCCGATCGAGGGGCGCAGGTTGGAGTTCGCGTTGATGTCGTAGAACACCAGCCGGCCGTCGTCCGCCTCGAGATATTCGATCCCGCCCACGTCGAGCTTCGCGGCCGCAAAGATGCGCTTGCCCAGGGCCACGGCGCGCGCGGGCACCTCGGGATAGGGGAAGAACTCGACCGGCGGCGCGGCGCTTTGCTCCACCGGGACTTCGCACGCCTCGGCTCCGCCGTCCTCCGGATTGCAAACCGGCGCCGGGCAGAGGTTGAAGCGCCCGTGCGAGATCACGCGCATCGCGTAGAGCAGCTCGCCGCCGAGGAACTCCATGCGCACGATGCCGCGGGCGGGATCGCTCGGGATCAGCTCCTGCAGCAGCAGCAGGTTGTCCGGCAGCCAGTGCTCGGGATGCTGCGTCAAAAGCGACTCGAGATGCGCGAAGCTCTCGACCAGCATCATGCGCGCGCCGCTGCCGCCCTGCTCGGGCTTGAGCAGCACCGGGAAGGAGAGCTCGTGTGCGCGCGCCCGGACCGCATCGAGGTCGTTGAACGTCCACACTCTCGGCGCCGGCACGCCGAGCTGGCGCAGCAGCGCGGCCTGCGCCGTTTTGCTGATCTCGATGGCAAAGGCGTTCACGCCGTTTAACACGCGCACGCCGCGGATCTGGAGCGCGCGCAGGTAGGCAAGCGCGAACGGCACGGCGCGCGTGTTGCCGCGCACGTAGGCCGAGGGGCTCGCCTGGTTGAAGTAGAGCGGCGCGAGCGGTGCGTCGGCATCCGAGAACGCGGCCTTCTTGAGATCCACGGGCACGTAGCGCACGCCGCGCCGGTCGAGCGCCTGGAACAGCGGCTTCTGCCACTCCGGGTGCTCGAACAGGACCGCGAGATCGGCGCGATAGTTCATGCGCCTTACTTTGGGGCTGGAGCGCGCAGCGGCAAGTACTGAATTGGAATGAGCTTATGCCCGACATGGGTCACTGGAGGGGCCATTCACGCAGCGTCCCGGGATCCTACCGTGGGAGCGTGGGATTACGATATCGGGTATTTACCCGTAGGGAGTCCGGCATGAACAACCCCATCCGTCGCGCAGTCATCGTCGGCAGCGCGCGCATCCCGTTCGCGCGCAGCAACACCGCCTACACCACGCTTGGCAACCAGGACATGCTCACCGCCGCGATGAAGGCCGTGGTGGACAGGTTCGACCTGCGCGGCGCGGTCCTCGGCGAGGTGGCGGCAGGCGCCGTCATCAAGCACGCGCGCGACTGGAATCTCGCGCGCGAAGCCGCGCTCGGCTGCGGGCTCGATCCCCACACGCCGGCCTACGACGTGCAGCGTGCGTGCGGCACGAGCCTCACCACGGTCATCCAGCTCGCCCACCGCATCGCGCTCGGAGAGATCGACTCCGCGATCGCCGGCGGCGCCGACACCGCGAGCGACGTGCCCGTCGTGTACGGAAGGGGACTCCAGCAGATCGTGCTTGAAAGCGCCCGCGGCAGGAGCCTCGGCGCGCGCCTGAAGCCGTGGCTGCGCCTGCGGCCGCGCGATCTCAAGCCCGCGGTGCCGGGCGTGGCCGAGGCGCGCACGGGGCTTAGCATGGGCGAGCACTGCGAACTCATGGCGAAGGAGTGGGGAATCGGACGCGCGGAGCAGGACGAGCTCGCCTACTCGAGCCACGTGAAGGCGTCTGGCGCCTGGGCGAGCGGCTTCTACGACGACCTGGTGACGCCCTTCGGCGGGCTCACCCGCGACAACAACGTGCGGCCGGACACGAGCCGCGAAAAGCTCGCGGCGTTGAAGCCCGTTTTCGACCACGGCCCGGGCGGCACGCTCACCGCCGGCAACAGCACGCCGCTCACCGATGGCGCCGCCTGCGTGCTGCTCGCGTCCGAAGACTGGGCGCGATCGCGCGGCCTGCCGGTCCAGGCTCGCATCACGCAGTCGGCGGTCGCGGCGGTGGACTTCGCCGGCCTCGCGGGCCCGCGCGAAGGCCTGCTCATGGCGCCCACCTACGCGGTGCCGACCATGCTCGACCGCGCGGGCATTACACTCCAGGACTTCGACATCTACGAGATCCACGAGGCGTTCGCGGCACAGGTGCTGTGCACCCTCAAGGCCTGGGAGTCGGAGGAGTATTGCCGCGCGAAGCTCGGCCGCAAGGCGCCGCTCGGGCCGATCGACCGCGGAAAGCTCAATCCCGTGGGCAGCAGCGTCGCGCTCGGGCATCCGTTCGCGGCCACCGGCGCCCGCATCGTGGGGACGCTCGCGAAGCAGCTCGCGCAGCGCGGCGGCGGCCGCGGCCTGGTCTCCGTCTGCACCGCGGGAGGCATGGGAGTGACGGCGATACTTGAACGCTGATCGACACAGCCAAGTGAGGCGGCATATGACTGAAAGATACGACGCAATCGTCATCGGCACCGGACAGTCCGGTCCCGCGCTCGCGGTCCGGCTTGCGAAGGCGGGCAGGAAAACGGCCATCATCGAGCGCAAGCTTTTCGGCGGGACCTGCGTCAACGTTGGTTGCATCCCGACCAAGACCCTGATTGCGAGCGCCCGCGCGGCGCATGTCGCCCGCAACGGCGCCGATTACGGAGTCGCGATCGACGGGCGCATCACCGTGGACATGATGCGCGTCAAGGCGCGCAAGGACGCCGTCGTGCGGCAATCGAACGAGGGCGTGACCAAATGGCTCAGGAATACGCCCAACCTCACGGTGCTCGAAGGGCACGCGCGCCTCGAGGGTCCTCGCGCCGTCCGCGTGAACGGGAGACTGCTGGAGGCGGCACAGATCTTTCTCAACGTCGGCGGGCGGGCGTCCGTGCCCGACATGCCCGGAATCGCGGAAGTCGGCTACCTGACCAATTCCGGCATGATGGACGTCGATTTCCTGCCCGAGCACCTGGTCATCATCGGCGGCAGCTATATCGGGTTGGAATTTGCCCAGATGTATCGCCGCTTCGGCAGCCGGGTGACGGTCGTGGAGATGGGGCCACGGCTGATCGCCCGCGAAGACGAGGAAGTCTCGGCGACGATCCAGGAGATCCTGGAAGGCGAAGGCGTCGAGATCAGGCTCAACGCAAAGTGCATCACGGTGGCAAAGCGCGGAAACGGCGTTGCGGTGGGCCTGAGCTGCGAAGGCGGGCCGCCCGAGGTCACGGGCTCGCATCTGCTGCTCGCCGTGGGCCGCGTGCCCAACACCGACGACCTCGGGCTCAAAAAAGCCGGGGTGAAGATCGATGCGCGCGGCTACATCGTGGTGGACGACGAGCTGCGCACAAGCGCGCCCGGAATCTGGGCGCTCGGGGATGCCAATGGCCGGGGCGCCTTCACGCACACCTCGTATAACGATTACGAAATCGTCGCCGCCAACCTGCTCGATGGCGGCCATCGCCGGGTGACGGATCGCATCCCCGCGTACGCGCTCTACATCGACCCGCCATTGGGCCGGGCCGGTATTACGGAGCGGGAGGCGAAGGCCTCGGGCCGCAAGGTGCTGGCGGGCCGGATGATGATGAGCCGGGTCGGACGCGCGCGGGAGCGCGGTGAAACCCGGGGATTCATGAAGGTCCTGGTGGACGCGGAGAACAAGCTGATACTCGGTGCGGCGCTCCTCGGGATCGAAGCCGATGAGGCGATACACTCGATTCTCGACGTGATGTATGCGGGCGCTCCCTACACCGTGATCCAGAATGCGGTGCACATCCACCCGACCGTCACCGAGCTGATCCCCACCCTGCTCGCCGATCTCAAGCCGCTGGAGTGAGTGATCCGCGATGCTCACCCTTGCCCGATGGCATGAAATGTGGAAGGAGCTTGGCGCCGCAAAGCCTGACCCGAAGCTGCATGGCGAGCTCATCGCACGCTACAGCGAGCCGCACCGCAAGTACCACACGCTGCAGCATCTCGAGGAGTGCTTCGAGAAGTTCGATGAGGTCCGCGCGCTGGCCGAGCACCCGGCGGAGATCGAGCTGGCGTTGTGGTTTCACGACGCGATCTACAACGTGAAGCGGCGCGACAACGAGAAAAAGAGCGCCGACTGGGCTCGCGCGAGCGCCCTGGCTGCCGGAATTCCCGCCGAGGCGGGCAATCGCGTGCACGCCCTGGTCATGGCAACCCGTCACAAGGCAAATCCGCGCGGCACGGACGCCGAGATACTCGTGGACGTGGATCTATCGATACTCGGCGCAGCACCGGAACGATTCGATGAGTACGAACGGCAGGTACGGGAGGAATACGCCTGGGTACCCGATTTCCTGTACCGGCGGGAACGCAAGGCGATCTTGAAGGAATTCCTTGCACGCCCGCGGATTTTCAGCAGCGCACACTTTCGCGATCGTTACGAACAGCAGGCGCGCTCGAATATCGAGCGCTCGCTCGA
>DASWHI010000008.1:0-4891 GCA_036398235.1 Burkholderiales bacterium | reverse complement strand
AACTCCTGCCACGTCTACAAGGACGACTCGCCGGCGGTGCTGGAACGCTGGCCGCAGTTCTATACCGGGCCGCGCTGAGAGCGCCCGAACCGGCAATACTACCGTTGAGTCCCGACAGGCGGGGTGTCATGATATCCGCAGGTTCGGAAGGGATTGCACCCGGAACCCGGTGGACGCCGTTCAACAACAAGGGGGTATCGCCATGAAAGTGCTGATCGCCGTAGTTGCATCGTTGCTGATTGCCGCGCCCGCGCTGGCGCAACGGAAGGATTGCGAGGAGCTCAAGTCGGAGATCGACGCCAAGATCAAGAATAACGGGGTGAAGGAGTTTTCGCTCGAGATCGTCCCCAACGACCAGGTCAAGGAAGGCATGGGGGCCGTCGTCGGCAGCTGCGACGGGGGCACGAAGAAGATCGTCTACAAGCGCGGCGGCTGAGCCGTCCGGCAATCCCGCAAGCACACCGCCGGCGCGACTGCGCGCCGGCGCGGGGGTGCATCACTCAATCGTCCACTCCAATCAACCGCGGCGCGCGTAGATGAGCCGTGCAACGGGCGCGAGCACGCCGAAGATGCCGATGCTCGCAAAGGCAAGTCCCCAGGCGAGAAGACTGCGGTTGCCGCCGGCGAGATCGAGCACGGCGCCAAACACGAGCGGGGCAAAGAAGGCAGAGCTGAAGCCCACGAATGAATAGACCGCCATCGTCGCGCCGCGTTCGTCGGGATGCGCGGCCGCGACCGTGCCGGCGGTCAGCGCCGCGGAGTCTCCGAGCATCAGGCCATAGTGCACGCACATGATGAGAAACACCAGCATCCACGGCAGCGCAGCGGTATAGCCCAGCACGCACGCCAGCATCCCGGATGCGGTCATGAACGCGAAAATCACCCGCGTGCGGCCGAAACGCAGCGCGAGCTCGTTGCCCGAGATGCTCATCACCGGGCCGAGCAGGTTGATCATGGCGGCGAGCGTGGCGGCCCCTACCCACATCGGCGCGTCCGCCGGTTGCAGCGACGCAGTGAACACGAGAAAGGCCACCATCCACGAGCGCTGGCCGAACAGCTCGTAATTGTGCGCCGAGTAGCCGAGGATATAGGGCAGCGTCTTGCGGTTCCTCAGCACGGGCCGGAAATCGAGCAGCGCCGGCGCCGCCTGGCCCGCCGCGCGCGTGCGTCCGCGCGGCATGAGAACGTTGACGAGGGCCGCCCCCGCGAGCGGGCCGGCCGCACCCCAGGCGAACGCGGCTTGCCAGCCGTACGCCGCGCCGATCCAGCCGCAGGCGAGGATCGAAAGCGTCGAGCCTATGCCGAAGGTCGCGGCGTAGAAGGCGACGGCGCGCGATTGCCTCGCGCCCTCGAGCGGGTCCGCCAGCATCTTCAGTCCCGGCATGTAGGTCCCGCCGAGCCCGGCGCCGATCAGGAACTGGAAGAGAAGCGCGCTCACGAGCCCCCCAGCGAACAGCATGAAGCCCGCGGCGCCGACGCACGAGAGCAGGCACGCAATGAGATAGACGCGGCGGGAGTCCACGCGGTCGGTGAGGCTGGTGAGGACCGGCGTCGCAATCACGAAGCCGGCGTAGTAGATGCCGCTCACCAGCCCCGCCTCGGAATTGGACAGCGACCACTCGCTCTGCAGCGCCGGCAGCAGCGTGGTGTACGCCGCGAAGCCCGTCATCGTGAAGACTTCCGCGGCGCACATCACCAGCGTCAGCTGGACCGAAGTCAGCCGGCTCGAGGCTACCGTTCCGGCCACGGGTCACCGGCCTGTCCTGAGCGAGCCTGTCCTGAGCGTGTCGAAGGGGCGAAGGATCGAAGGGTCACGTGTCACGCCCCCCTGTCATATCGCGCCCGCTTTCTTCAGCAGCTCCGCGATGGCCTCGGCCATGCGTCGATAGCCCTTGGCGTTGGGATGGATGGGATCGGCCTTCAGCTCGAGCTGGTACATGACGTCGGTCACGACCTTGCCCTCGTAGGGAATGCCGAACTCGTTTGCCAGCTCGCCGTAGAACGCCGGCGCGCTGGTGATGAGGGCGGGCTTCGGCACCCCCACCAGGACGACCGCGATGCCGCGCGACTGGATCGCCCGGATGATTCCCCCCAGGTTGTTCTTGACCTGCGTCTCGTCCACCTTGCGCAGCATGTCGTTGCCGCCCAGGCACACGATCATGAGCGCCGGGCGGTGGGCTTCGATCACTTGCTCAATCCGCGCGAGCCCCTGCGCGGTGACCTCCCCCGGCACCCCGGCCCGCACCACCCTGCGGCCGATCAGCTGCGCCAGCACCGCGGGATAACTCTCGGATTCGGCCGCGCCCGTGCCGTAGGTCAGGCTGTCGCCGAAGGCTACGATGACTTCGTTCGGCGCAACCGCCGGGATGCGCGGCACCCGTTCCCCGCAGCCCAGGAGCGCTGCGATGAGTAGCGGCGCGAAAGCCAGCCGCCTCACTTCCTGCCCCAGCGCAGGTCGCGCAGGATCTCGCGTGCGGCGTTGTGGCCCGGCAGCCCCGAGACGCCGCCGCCGGGGTGCGTGCCCGCTCCGCACAGGTAGAGCCCCCGCACCGGCGCCCGATAGTTGGCGTGCCCCAGCACCGGGCGCGCGCTCCACACCTGATCGAGCGTCAGCGCTCCGTGAAAGATGTCGCCGCCGGTCAGCCCGTACTCGCGCTCGAGATCGACCGGCGACAGGATCCTGCGTCCCAGCACCGCGTCCTTGAAATTGGGCGCGTAGCGGTTGACGGTGTCGAGCACGTGGTCCGCAGCCGACTCCCTGATTTCGTCCCAATCGAGGCCATTGGGGAGATCGTAGGCGAAATGCTGGCAGAACAGGCTCGCGACGTGCTTGCCGGGCGGCGCGAGAGTCGAGTCCACGGTGGAAGGGATCAGCATCTCGATGATCGGGGCGCGCGAGCAGCCGTAGGTGCGCGCGTCGAAGTAGGCCTGCTCCATGTAGGCGAGCGAGGGCGCGATGATGATGCCGGACTGGTGGTGCGGCTGCAGGTGCCCCCCGGGAAGAGCGGTGAAATCCGGCAGCTCCGAGAGCGCGACGTTCATGCGGAAGGTCGCGGAACCGCACTTGTAACCGCGGATGCGCAGCAGGAAATCTGCGTCGAGCGCGCCCTCCTCAACGAGCTCGAGGTAGAGCCGCCGGGGATCCACGTTGGCCACCACGCAGCGCGCGCCCACCATGCTGCGGTCGGCGAGCTGCACGCCCTGCGCGCCGCGGTGATCGATGCATACCTTGTGCACTTCGCAGCCGGTGGTGATCTCGACGCCGCGCCGTTCCGCCTCCTGCGCCATCGCCTGCGTGATCGCGCCCATGCCCCCCACCGCGTGGCCCCAGGCGCCGCGCCTGCCGTTCACTTCTCCAATCACGTGATGCAGCAGAACGTAGCCGCTGCCCGGGGCGTACGGGCTCGCGTAGTTGCCTACCACCGCGTCGAATCCGAACGCGGCCTTGATCGCCGCCGACTCGAACCACCCGTCGAGAAGGTCGCCGGCGCTCTTGGTCATGAGGTCGAAAAGGTCGCGGCGGGCGGCCATCCTGGTCTTGCGCATGCGGTAGCCGAAACGCAGCGCTGCGAATGTATCGCGCATGCCGCCGCCGACATTGGGGGGCGTGCGCAGCAGCAGGCCCCGCAGCACGTCGCCGGCGCGCTCCAGCATCGCGTAGTAGCCGGGCAGCCGCTCCGCGTCGCCCGGCGAGAACCGCGCGAGCTCCGCCTGCGTCTCCCCGAGGGTGTTGCCGATCTTGAGATAGGCCCCGTCGGAAAGCGGCAGGAAATTCGCGAGCGGCCGCTCGATGATCCGCAAGCCGTTCTCGGCGAGCCGCAGATCGCGTATCACCTTGGGATGCAGCAGGCTCACGGTGTACGCCGCGGCCGAATTGCGAAAGCCCGGGAAGAATTCCTCGGTGACCGCGGCCCCGCCCACGACCGCGCGGCGCTCGAGCACCCTGACCTTGTAGCCCGCGCCGGCGAGATAGCAGGCGCAGGTGAGCCCGTTGTGGCCGCCGCCGATGATGACGGCGTCGTAGCGGTTGCGCTGGGCCATCAAGCGCCTTTTTCCGGTTGCGCGGATTGTATCAAGCCGCCGGCACCGCCTTGAAAAGCACGGCAACGGCGATGGAACACGAAGTGGCGCGCCCGGCGGGAGTCGAACCCACGACCTTTGGCTTCGGAGGCCAACACTCTATCCTCTGAGCTACGGGCGCGAACGGCTCGGATTCTAGCATAGCGATGTGCGCACTATCTCTCCGAAATCAACGTATTATCCGCAATTCACCATTCACCATTCACCATTCACTGAAAGCAATGGGAACCATTGCAATAGGTGACGTCCAGGGCTGCTACGACCAGCTGATGCGGCTGCTCGAGCGCGCGGACTTCGATGAGCGGCGCGATGTGCTGTGGTTCGTCGGCGACCTCGTCAACCGCGGCCCGCAGTCGCTCGAGACGCTGCGCTTCGTCAAGGGGCTCGGCGCGCGCGCGGTCACCATTCTGGGCAACCACGACCTCAATCTGCTCGCGGTGGCGGCGGGCGTGCGCAAGCCGCACCGCGGCGACACCAACGACGGCATCCTCGCCGCGCCCGACCGCGACGAACTCCTCACCTGGCTGCGGCACCAGTACATGATGCATGCCGGCAGCGGTTACGCGATGGTTCACGCGGGGCTGTTGCCGCAGTGGACACTGGCTCAAGCGCTCGCCCTCGCGCGGGAGGTGGAGGAAGCGTTGCGCGCGCCCAATCACCGCGAGTTGCTGAAAAGAATGTACGGCAACGAGCCCCTGCGCTGGCGCGACGATCTCGCCGGTTACGATCGCCTGCGCATCATCGTGAACGCAATGACGCGCATGCGCCTCGCCGCGGCGGACGGCACGCTCGAGCTCAATCACAAGCTGGG
>DASWHI010000007.1:0-4919 GCA_036398235.1 Burkholderiales bacterium | reverse complement strand
AATTCGCACAAGAAGGACGAAACCGCGGAAGTGCGGCTCTCCGACCTGCAGCGAATCTCGGACGACGCCATCGACCTCGCCGTGCTCAAGTCCACGGGCGTGGTGCCGCAGCTGGCGCTGCGCGCCAAGGTGATCCTCGCGGGGGAGATCAAGCGCAAGGTCGCGTTGAAAGGTCTACTGGTCACGAAAGGCGCACGCGCGGCAATCGAGGCGGCCGGAGGCAGCGTGGAAGCGCCGGCGCCTGCGCAGCCGCCGGTCGCGCCCAAAGGCAAGGGCGGGCCCGCCGCCGGCGCGAAGCCCGCGCCGGGCGGGGCAACGGACAGGTAGCGCGGCAGGGGACTCGAGACTTGGCTGCCACCAACTCGCCGCTCGGCTTGGGCAAAATGGGCGACCTCAAGCGCCGCCTGCTGTTTCTGCTCGGAGCGCTCGTCGTCTTCCGGATCGGCACGTTCATCGCGGTCCCGGGCATCGACCCGGAGCGGCTGGCGGAGCTGTTCCGCTCCCAGCGCGGCGGCATTCTCGACATGTTCAACATGTTCTCGGGCGGCGCGCTCGAGCGCTTCTCGCTTTTCGCGCTCGGGATCATGCCCTACATCTCCGCCTCGATCATCATGCAGCTGATGAGCGTCGTTTCGCCCACGCTGGAGGCGTTGAAGAAGGAAGGCGAAGCGGGCCGGCGCAAAATCACCCAGTACACGCGCTACGGCACCGCGGCGCTCGCCCTGTTCCAGGGCATGGCCATCGCGGTCGGGCTCGAGGCGCAGCAAGGGCTCGTGATCGAGCCCGGGCTCGCGTTCCGGTTGACCACCATGCTGACGCTCGCGACCGGCACCATGTTCCTGATGTGGCTCGGCGAGCAGATCACCGAGCGCGGCGTCGGCAACGGCATCTCGCTCATCATCTTCGCCGGCATCGCGGCGGGTCTGCCGCAGGCGGTCGTCGGGACGCTCGAGCTGCAGCGCACCGGGGCGCTCTCGATCCTGATGGTGCTTTTCATCGGGGCGCTGGTGGCCGGCGTGACGGCGTTCGTCTGCTTTGTCGAGCGTGGCCAGCGCCGCATCCTCGTGAATTACGCGAAGCGCCAGGTGGGCAACAAGATCTACGGCGGGCAGAGCTCGCACCTGCCGCTCAAGCTCAACATGTCCGGCGTGATCCCGCCGATCTTCGCCTCCAGCATCATTCTCTTCCCGGCGACGCTGGTGGGATGGTTCGGTCAGGGCGACGGAATGACCTGGCTCAAGGACATCGCCGCGACGCTCTCGCCGGGCCAGCCGATCTACACGCTGCTCTATGGTTCCGCGATCATCTTCTTCTGCTTCTTTTATACCGCGCTGGTGTTCAATCCCAAGGAGACGGCGGACAACCTCAAGAAGAGCGGGGCCTTCGTGCCGGGCATCCGCCCGGGCGAGCAGACCGGGCGCTATATCGAGAAAATCATGATGCGCCTGACGCTGACGGGCGCGCTCTACGTGACGCTGGTGTGCCTGCTGCCCGAGTTCCTGATCGTGTGGAAGAACGTGCCGTTCTACTTCGGCGGCACCTCGCTCCTCATCATCGTGGTGGTGACCATGGACTTCATGGCGCAGGTGCAGGCCTACATCATGTCGCACCAGTACGAGAGCCTGCTCAAGAAGGCGAACTTCAAGGGTGGCATGTTTCCGACGCGCTGATGGCCAAGGAAGAGACCATACAGATGCAGGGCGAGATCGTGGAGACACTGCCCAACGCGACGTTTCGGGTGAAGCTGGAGAATGGGCACGTGGTGCTCGGCCACATCTCGGGCAAGATGCGCATGCACTATATCCGCATCCTGCCGGGTGACAAGGTGACGGTGGAGCTGACACCCTATGACCTGTCGCGCGGGCGCATCGTGTTCCGCGCCCGGTGACGGTGCGTGATTCGTGGATCGTGATTCGAGGATACAGAGATGAAAGTGCTGGCATCGGTGAAGAGAATTTGTCGCAACTGCAAGATCGTCCGCCGCAAGCGCGTGGTGCGGGTGATCTGCAAGAATCCGCGCCACAAGCAGCGCCAGGGTTGAAGTACGACTGACGACTGACGAGTAACGAGTAACGAGTAACGAGAGGAAAGAAGCATGGCACGAATCGGCGGAGTGAATATTCCGAACCATCAACACGCGGAGATCGCGCTGACGGCGATCTTCGGCATCGGCCGCGCGCGCGCGCGCGCGATCTGCGCTGCCGCCGGCGTCAACCATTCCATCAAGGTCAAGGACCTCTCCGACACGCAGACGGACAAGCTGCGCGAGCAGGTATCCAAGATCACGGTGGAGGGCGAACTGCGCCGCGAAGTCTCGATGAACATCAAGCGCCTGATCGACCTCGGCACCTGGCGCGGCAAGCGCCACCGCCTGGGGCTGCCGGTGCGCGGCCAGCGCACCCGCACCAACGCGCGCACGCGCAAGGGCCCGCGCAAGGCCGCCATCAAGATCATCCGCGCAGTAGCCGCATAACGAGGAATCCAGACATGGCCAAAGCCAGCACCCGGGTACGCAAGAAGGTCAAGAAGAACGTGGCGGAAGGCATCGCCCACATCCACGCCTCCTTCAACAACACCATCGTCACCATCACCGACCGCCAGGGCAACACGCTCGCGTGGGCAACCTGCGGCTCGAACGGCTTCAAGGGCTCTCGCAAGAGCACGCCGTTCGCCGCGCAGGTGGCCGCCGGACGCGCGGGCGCGCTCGCCCAGGAATGCGGCGTGAAGAACCTCGAGGTGCATATCAAGGGCCCGGGACCGGGGCGCGAATCGGCGGTGCGCGCGCTCAATGCGGCCGGCTTCAAGATCACGCAGATATCCGACGTGACGCCGGTGCCGCACAACGGCTGCCGCCCGCCGAAGAAGCGGCGCGTCTAGCACCAGGAGAACGATATAGGAACGAGGGGGTACTCCCCTCGTGCACCCCGACAGATGATGAGAGGTAATTGAGGAACATGGCCAGAAATCTAGACGCGAAGTGCCGGCAGTGCCGCCGGGAGGGTGAGAAGCTCTTCCTCAAGGGCGAGAAGTGCTTCACCGACAAGTGCGCCATCGAGCGCCGCAACTATCCGCCGGGACAGCACGGCCAGAAGAACACCCGCCTCTCCGGCTACGGTGTGCAGCTGCGCGAGAAGCAGAAGGTGCGGCGCATCTACGGGCTGCTCGAGCGCCAGTTTCGCAAGATCTATCACGAAGCGGAGCAGAAGAAGGGCATCACCGGCGAGAACCTGCTGCAGCTCCTGGAGAGCCGGCTCGACACGGTTACCTACCGCATGGGATTCGGCTCCTCCCGCACCGAGGCGCGCCAGATCGTGCGCCACAACGGCATCCTGGTGAACGGGAGGCGCGTCAACATGCCCTCCTTCGTTTGCCGCCCGGGCGACGTGATCGAGGTCGCCGGCAAGGCCAAGCAGCAGCTGCGGGTCAAGGGCGCGGCGGAAGCGGCGGAGGGACGCGGCTTCCCGGAATGGCTGGAAGTCGATGCCAAGGCGCTCAAGGGCAAATTCAAGGCACGGCCGCAGCGCACGGAACTCCCGTCCACCATCAACGAATCGCTCGTGGTCGAGCTCTATTCGAAATAATTGTCCGAGAGGTCACCGAACCATGTTAAGCAGTTCTTTTCTGAAACCCCGCATCATCGATGTCCAGAACATCTCGCCCTACCACGCCCGGCTCACGATGGAGCCGTTCGAGCGCGGCTACGGCCACACGCTCGGCAACGCGCTCCGGAGGACGCTCCTCTCCTCGCTGCCGGGCTACGCCGCGACCGAGGTCAAGATCGGCGGCGTGCTGCACGAGTATTCCACCATCGACGGCGTGCAGGAGGACGTGGTGGACCTGCTGTTGAACCTCAAGGGCGTCGTGCTGAAGATGCACAATCGCGAGGAGGCCCTGCTCTCGCTCAAGAAGTCGGGCGAAGGCGTGGTGACCGCCGGCGACATCGAGCCGATGCACGACGTGGAGATCGTCAATCCCGACCACGTCATCGCGCACCTCGCCGCGGGCGGCAAGCTCGACATGGAGATCAAGGTCATGCAGGGGCGCGGCTACATCGCGGCGACCACGCGCAAGTCCAGTCCCGAGGAGGGACGCGCCGTCGGCAGCATCCTCCTCGACGCCTCCTTCAGCCCGGTGCGCCGCGTGAGCTACGCGGTGGAGGCGGCGCGCGTCGAGCAGCGCACCGACCTCGACAAGCTGGTGATCGATGTCGAGACCAACGGCGCGATCGACCCCGAGGAATCGGTGCGCTACGCGGCGCGCATACTCGTCGAGCAGCTCGCGGTGTTCGCGGACTTGAAGGGCCTGCCGACGCAGATCGAGGAGAAGAAGGCGACCCAGATCGACCCGATCCTGCTGCGGCCGGTGGACGATCTCGAGCTGACCGTGCGCTCGGCAAACTGCCTCAAGGCCGAGAACATCTACTATATCGGTGACCTCATCCAGAGGAGCGAGACCGAGCTTCTGAAGACTCCGAACCTGGGCCGCAAGTCGCTGAACGAGATCAAGGAGGTCCTCGCCACGCGCGGCCTTACCCTGGGCATGAAGCTCGAGAACTGGCCGCCGGTGGGGCTGGAGAAAATTCAAGGATGAAGGATGAAGGCGGAAGGATGACCTGTGTTGACTCCCGCTCTGCGGGGGTCATCCCTCATCCCTCATCCCTCATCCCTTTGTGAGGCACGGACGATGCGTCATCGGCACGGATTAAGAAAGCTCAACCGCACCAGCAGCCATCGCCTGGCGATGTTCCGCAACATGGCGAACTCGCTGCTCAAGCACGAGGCGATCCAGACCACGCTGCCCAAGGCGAAGGAGCTGCGGCGCGTGGTCGAGCCCATCATCACGCTCGGCAAGAAGCCCTCGCTCGCCAACCGCCGGCTCGCCTTCAATCGCCTGCGCGACCGCGAGGTGGTGGTGAAGGT
>DASWHI010000006.1:0-33568 GCA_036398235.1 Burkholderiales bacterium | reverse complement strand
GGCGCGGTGAGCCGCACTTCGAGTTCGCCCTGACCATCGCCAAGCCGGTATTGATCCGCCGTCGCCGCGTAGAGCGTCCGGTGGTTGGGCAAGCCGCTGCCGATCAGCCCGGCCTGCGCGATATAGGTGCGCGCCGCGCCGGTCTCGAACAACACGAAGTTCTTGCTCCGATCGAGGGTGTCGCGGTGATTCTTGAACTCCAGACGCCGAAGATCCCCGCCGTAGCTGCTGATATCAGCAATCAGCACGTCCGTTTCGACCCGTATCGTCGCCCCGGTTTCGGGGGCGCCCCGGCCCTGCTTCGGGACCGCGCTCTGGCTTGCCGTCAGCTTCTCGCCCGGCACCGGGGGTTGTGCCGAAGGCGGCATCGCCTTTTCGTCCTTCGCGGCCACCGCCGCCGGCGGACGCGCCGGCTCCCGGTCACGCTGCCATGCGTCCAGCAGCATGAACACCGAGAAGGAGAATACGAAGAAAAGGATCAGCCGTTGTGAATCCATAACCGTGCGTCCACCGCGCGCGCCGCCAGCCTAGTGCCGTTCCAACCTAAATCGACAAAACAATTAGCGTTCGCTATTCATCCGGTCTAGTCCCGCTACCTGAACAGGATAGCCCCAAAAAAGTTGGAACGGCACTAGTCGCCGCGCGGCGCTGCGGCAAGCTCCTCCAGCAGCCGGGAGAGCTCTGCGCGAGCAGCCGCGCCGGAAGCCGGCGGCGCGCAGCGGCGCAGCTCGACCACGATATCCACGCCCGCCGGCCGCTCCGCCATGGTGCGGAACACCTCTCTCACCAGGCGCTTCATTCGATTGCGATCCACCGCGCGCGGCGCCACGCGCCGACTGGCGATGATTCCGATGCGCGCTTGGGGTAGACCGTTGCGGCTGACGTACAACCGGAAGTAGCGGCGCGCCCCCGCGGCACCGGCTGCCAGCGCGGCGCGGAACTGTTCGCGCCGACTCAGCCGTGCGCTGCGCGGCAGCGCTCGCCCCCTCCCGCTCAGGCGCTCAATCGCACCCGCCCTTTGGCGCGACGCGCGCGTATCACACCACGCCCGCCCCGGGTGCGCATGCGCACGCGGAAGCCGTGCGTGCGCTTGCGGCGCTTCACCGATGGCTGATAGGTCCGTTTCATGGGGTCCGTCCGGCTGCTGAAAAGCGCGCTATTACAACCTTTAACTCTCCGCTGTGTCAACCATTGTCTTGATGGTCGCATTCCGCTGCACGCGACCGCGCATGCTGTGGATAACGGTCCTCAAAAAGGATAAAATCGATCGCTGAAAAGCGTCCCCTGCGCGGCCCAGCGTCAAACAACAACGCAACCCCGATGAACAGTTTCTGGCGCTTCTGCCTCGCGCGCTTCGAGAAAGAACTGCCGCCCCAGCAGTACCGCACCTGGATTAAGCCGCTGCGCCCTCAGGCCGATGGCGACGCACTGACTCTGGTCGCGCCGAACCGCTTTGTGCTGCAGTGGATACGTGACAAGTTCCTCGCGCGCATCGAGCAGCTCGCGCGGGAGCATTTCAGGCGCGATGTCGAGGTGCAGCTCGTCCTCGCCGAGAAAGAAGTGCCCAACGCCCGGCCGGCGCCGGTCGCGCCCGGCGCAAAGGACCGCGACGCCAAGCCGAGCAGCCGTGAGGTCTCCCGGCTCAATCCCGGCTTCACCTTCGAGACGTTCGTCACCGGCAAGGCCAACGAGCTCGCGCGCGCCGCAGCCGCCCAGGTTGCCGAACGGCCCGGCGCCGCCTACAACCCGCTCTTCATCTACGGCGGGGTCGGCCTCGGCAAGACCCACCTCATCCAGGCGATCGGCAACCGCCTGCGCGGACAGGCGCCGGAAACCAAGATCCGCTATATCCATGCGGAGCAGTACGTCTCGGACGTCGTGCGCGCCTACCAGCACAAGGCGTTCGACGACTTCAAGCGCTACTACCACTCCCTTGATCTGCTGCTGATCGACGACATCCAGTTCTTCAGCGGCAAGAACCGCACCCAGGAGGAATTCTTCTACGCCTTCAACGCCCTCATCGAGGCGCACAAGCAGGTGGTGATTACCTGTGACACCTATCCCAAGGAGATTGCCGGAATGGAGAACCGCCTGATCTCCCGCTTCGGCTGGGGCCTCACCGTCTCGGTCGAACCTCCCGAGTTGGAGATGCGCGTAGCCATCCTGCTCAAGAAAGCGGAACTGGAGGGAGTCAAACTGGACGAGCCGGTGGCGTTTTTTCTCGCCAAGCACATCCAGTCGAACGTGCGCGAACTGGAAGGCGGACTGAAGCGCGTGATCGCCTACGCCCGCTTTGCCGGCCGCGACTTCTCCGTGGAGCTGTGCCGGGAGGCCCTGCGCGACCTGCTGGCGATACAGCACCGGCAGGTTTCGATCGAGAATATCCAGAAGATCGTTGCCGACTACTACAAGATCAAGGTCTCGGAGATGTACTCGAAGAAGCGCAGCCGCAACGTCGCGCGTCCCCGGCAGGTCGCGATGGCGCTCGCCAAGGAGCTGACGCAGCTCTCCCTGCCGGACATCGGCGAGGCCTTCGGCGGCCGCGATCACACCACCGTGCTGCACGCCTGCCGCAAGATCGCGCTGCTCAAGTCCACGAGCAGCGAGTTGACGCGTGATTTCAATTCGCTGCTCAACGTCCTGAGGAGTTGATTACCGCCGTGTGGTTTGTGGATATCGCGCTGTGGTGCCGGCTGATGGACCAGTTGTCCACAATCCCCACACGCCTACTAGCCGCTTACGCACAGCGTTATCCTGTCCGCCGGTCCGCCGTCGCGTTGGGCGCGTACGACTTGTGCACAGCAACCTTCAGGCCCTACTACTCCTATTACCTTTAATCTAGAAAAAAGCTTATGAAGCTCGTTCAGCTCGAACGCGACGCATTGCTCAAGCCGCTGCAGGCGGTAACCGGCATCGTGGAAAAGCGTCATACGCTGCCGATCCTCTCGAATGTCTTGGTCGAGCGCAAACAAGGCGCGCTGATGATGATGGCGACGGACCTCGAGATCCAGGTGGCTGCGCGCACGGACCTCGGGAAGGGGGCGGGAGAGGACGCGGGCCTCACGGTTTCCGCGCGCAAGCTCCAGGAAATCCTGCGAGCGCTGCCGGAAGGAACCGAAGCCACGCTCGACGTCCAGAACAACCGCCTGCAGGTGCGCTCGGGCAAGAGCCGCTTCAATCTGCAGACCCTGCCGGCGGCGGATTTCCCGGCGATGGCGGAACCCGGGGCGGTGCAGGCGACGGTGAGCATGCCGCAGAAGGCGCTGCGCGACCTGCTGCTGCTGGTGCAGTACGCGATGGCGCAGCAGGACATACGCTATTACCTGAACGGGCTGCTGCTGGTGCTCGATGGAGGCCAGGTGAAGGTCGTCGCCACCGATGGTCACCGGTTGAGCTACGCCGCGCGCCCCCTGGGCGCGGAGCACGAGAAGCGCGAAGTGATACTCCCGCGCAAGGCGGTACTCGAGCTCGCCCGGCTGCTCGCCGACAGCGAGGACGCGGTTACGATCGAAATCTTCGCGAGCATGGTGCGGTTCGGCTTTGGCAGCACGGTTCTCACCACCAAGATCATCGACGGCAAGTTTCCCGACTACACTCGGGTCGTGCCCACGAACTACCAGAAGCGATTTTCCATCCAGCGGCAAGCCCTGCTGCAGTCGCTGCAGCGGGCGGCGATCCTCTCCAACGAGAAGTTCCGCGGCGTGCGCTGGACAGTATCGGCCAATACCCTGCGCATTTCCTGCACCAACAACGAGCAGGAGGAGGCGCAGGAGGAGCTGGAGATCGCGTACGGCGGCGAGGCGCTGGACATCGGCTTCAACATCACCTATGTCCTGGACGTCCTGAACAACGTTCACAGCGAGGCCGTCGAATGCTCGTTCGGAGACGCCAACAGCAGCATGCTGGTCACGGTGCCGGAGAACCGCGAGTTCCGTTACGTGGTCATGCCGATGCGCATCTAGGCGAGGGGCGAGGAATGGCGATTCCGGAAGGCGAAATCCAGCAGCAGCGGACCGGCGACGACTACGACGCCGCCAGCATCAAGGTTCTCAAGGGCCTGGAGGCGGTGCGCAAGCGCCCGGGCATGTATATCGGCGACACCAGCGACGGCACCGGGCTCCACCACATGGCGTTCGAGGTCGTGGACAACGCGGTGGACGAGGCGCTTGCCGGCTACTGCGACGAGATCACCGTCACCATCCACCCGGATAACTCGGTGAGCGTCGTCGACAACGGCCGCGGCATCCCGACCGGGCCGCACCCGGAGGACGAGGAAGGCCGCTCGAGCGCGGAAGTGGCGATGACGGAACTCCATGCCGGCGGCAAGTTCGACAACAATTCCTACAAGATTGCCGGCGGGCTGCATGGAGTGGGCGTGTCGGTGGTGAACGCGCTGTCGGAGTGGCTGCGGCTGTCGATCCGGCGCGACGGCAAGCTCCACCAGATGGAGTTCCGCATGGGCGAGACCGTGGCCCCGCTCAAGGTCACGGGTAAGACCGAGCGCCGCGGCACCGAAGTGCATTTCCTGCCGGCAAAGGAAATTTTCGGGCGCGTCGAGTATCACTACGAGATACTGGCGAAGCGCCTGCGCGAGCTGGCGTTCCTCAACAGCGGGTTGCGGATCCTGCTGATCGACCAGCGCAGCGGGAAGGAGGAAACCTTTTCCTTCACCGGCGGCGTCAAGGGCTTCGTCGAGTACATCAACCGCACGAAGAACGTGCTGCACCCGAACATCTTCTACGCCAGGGCCGAGAAGGACGGTATCCTCGTGGAAGTGGCGATGCAGTGGAACGACTCCTACCAGGAGGCGGTGCAGTGTTTCACCAACAACATTCCGCAGCGCGACGGCGGCACGCACATGACGGGGCTGCGCAGCGCGATGACGCGCACGCTCAACCAGTATATCGAGTCGAACAAGCTCGCCGAGAAGGCGAAGGTGGAGACCAGCGGCGACGACCTGAAGGAGGGGTTGACGGCGGTGCTGTCGGTGAAGGTGCCCGAGCCCAAGTTCTCGTCCCAGACCAAGGACAAGCTGGTGTCCTCGGAAGTGCGGCCGGTGGTGGATGA
The DNA here is from genome assembly GCA_036398235.1 of Burkholderiales bacterium. Lineage (GTDB taxonomy): Bacteria > Pseudomonadota > Gammaproteobacteria > Burkholderiales > SG8-41 > SG8-41. Next base: position 28,501 of record DASWHI010000006.1, on the reverse strand, counting down.
GATCGTCGCGCAGAAGCTCGGCGAGTTCCTCCTCGAGAAGCCGAGCGATGCGCGCATCATCTGCGCCAAGATCGTGGACGCCGCACGCGCGCGCGAGGCGGCGCGCAAGGCGCGCGAGTTGACGCGCAGGAAGGGCGTCCTCGACTCGTTCGGGCTGTCCGGAAAGCTCGCCGACTGCCAGGAGCGCGATCCCGCGCAGTCGGAGCTCTATATCGTCGAGGGCGATTCCGCCGGGGGCTCGGCCAAGCAGGGGCGCGACCGCAAGTTCCAGGCGATCCTGCCGCTGAAGGGCAAGATTCTCAACGTGGAGAAGGCGCGGCTCGACAAGCTCCTGTCCTCGCAGGAGATCATCACGTTGATCAGCGTGCTCGGCACCGGCATCGGCAAGGAGGAGTATATGCCGGAGAAGCTGCGCTACCACCGCATCATCATCATGACGGACGCGGACGTCGACGGCTCGCACATCCGGACGCTCCTCCTCACGTTCTTCTACCGGCAGATGCCGGAGCTGATCGAGCGCGGCCACATCTACATCGCGCAGCCCCCGCTCTACAAGGTGAAGCACGGCAAGACCGAGCGCTACCTGAAGGACGAGCACGAACTGAAGCAGATGCTGCTGCAACTGGCGCTCGCGGAGGCCGAACTCTATACCTCGGCCGGGGCCGAGCCGCTCAAGCGGGATGCGCTGGAGCAGGTCGCGAAGGATTACCTGCTGGCGGAAGCGGTGATCGAGCGCTTGAGCCGGCTGATCGACGAGGAGGTGCTGCACGCGCTGCTGCGCCAGCCGGTCCCGCTCGATCTCGCCGACGACAAGGCAGCGCAGGCGAGCGCCCGGGCGCTCGCTGCCGCGCTGCTGCCGCTGGGGATGAAGGTCGAGGCGAAGTTCGACGACAAGACCGAGCGCAACGTGCTGGCGGTGAGCCGTACGCAGCACGGCATCGTGCGCCATTGCTACATCGACGCCGACTTCGTGCAGAGCGGAGACTACGAGCAGATCAAGCGCACGGCCCAGGTGCTGCAGGGCCTGCTGGGGGAGGGCGCGTACGTCAAGCGCGGCAGCGAGCGGCAGGCGGTGCGGGAATTCCGCGAGGCGATCGAATGGCTGCTCGCCGAGGTCAAGCGCGGCGTCAGCATCCAGCGCTACAAGGGGCTAGGGGAGATGAACCCGGAGCAGCTATGGGAAACTACGATGGATCCCAAGACCCGGCGGCTGCTCAGGGCGCAGATCGAGGACGCGATCAGCGCCGGGGAGATCTTCGCTACGCTGATGGGCGACGAGGTCGAGCCGCGCCGCCAGTTCATCGAGTTGAACGCGCTCGGCGCGCGCAACCTCGATATCTGAGCGGCCGACCCGCGGGCAGCCCGCTCGCGGGATGCAGTCTCAGGAGGTTTTGCGCTTGGCGGCAGGTTTGCCGCCGGCTGCCATGCGTGCCGGTTGCTTGTTGCGGGCTTTCCCGCGCGGACGGGCAGCACGCGGCGCGGACGGCGGTTGTTGCTCAGCTGCCGGGGCGGCCGCTGGCGGCGCCCGGCGCGGGGCGCGCGCCTCGAACTCGAAGCCGACCTTGCCTTCGGCGGTTTTCACCAGGTAGGCCTTGAAGCGTCGCCCCTTCCTCGAGACGAACTGAGTGAGCAGATCGGTGCGGCCGGTCGCGAGCAGTTTCTGCATCTGCTCGCGCTCGACCGTCTGCTGCAGGATCATCTTGCCGGAACGGAAGTCGCAGCTGCGCGCCGGGCCGACGGCGTTCTCGCAGAGGTAGACCGCGCCGTGCTCGAACACGCGGGCGCGGCACTTGGGGCAGGCGCCGAGGCTTTCCTGGCCACTGAAGTCGGGCGGTGGCTGCGTGCCGTCGTCGGGCCCGGCCTGCCCGAAATCGAATTCGAGCTTGAGGTCGGCGCCGAGCCGGATGCCCGCCGAGAAGGGCTTGCCGGCGCGGCTGCGGAAGCCCGTAAGCGGTCCCACAAAGCGGCGCGTGACGAGCTCGGCGACCTCCTCGGGAGACCATTCCCGTCCCGATAGCACGACCCACAGCGAGAAATCGCAGGCCTGGCACTGGAACTTGCGGTACGTCTCCTGGATCACGCCGCCGCACCTGGGACAGGGTGCTTCGACGGTGGCATACGCCTCCTCCGGGATGTCGCCCTTCTTGATGCGGTCCACGAGATCGCGGGTCACCTGCTGGATGTGATCCATGAAGACATCGCGCTGGAGCTTGCCCGTTTCCATGAGCTTCAACTTGTATTCCCAGTCCCCGGTCAGCTCGGGTGAGGTGATCTCCGTCACGCCGAAGTGGTGGAGGGCGAGCAGGAGCCTGAACGCCTTCCACGTCGGTTTGAGCTCCCGCCCCTCGCGCTGGACGTATTTCTCCTGTATCAATCCCTCGATCACGGCGGCGCGCGTGGCGGGGGTGCCGAGGCCCTTGGCTTCCATCGCTTCGCGCAGCTCGTCGTCCTCGACCAGCTTGCCGGCGCCCTCCATGGCGGAGAGCAGGGTAGCTTCCGAATAGCGCGGCGGGGGCTTGGTCTGGTTGGCCACAGCGTTCACTTCCAGAGCGGCGACTTTTTCCCCCGCGGCGACGGCCGGCAGGTTCTGGGATTCTTCCTGCGCGGTGCGGCCATAGATCGCGAGCCAGCCGGGGTTCTGCAGGATGCGGCCTTCCGTCTTGAATTGATGCTCGCCGACCTGGGTCACGCGAGTGGTCTGCAAGTACTCCGCGGCGGGATGGAATACCGCGAGGAAGCGCCGCACCACGAGGTCGTAGAGCTTCTGTTCGATCTCGCTGAGATGCCTGGCCGGCTGCAGCGTGGGGATGATCGCAAAGTGGTCGCTGATCTTGGAGTTGTCGAAGATGCGCCGGTTCGGTTTCACCCAGCCGTTCTTCAGGATGCTCTTGGCGAACGGGGCGTAGTCGCGGATACCTGCGAGCATGTCCATCGCCTTCTTGACGGTGGCCATGTAATCCTCCGGCAGGGCGCGCGAGTCGGTCCGCGGGTAGGTGAGGACCTTGTGCCTTTCGTAGAGCGCTTGGGCCAGGGAGAGCGTGGTTCGTGCCGAGAAGCCGAAGCGCCCGTTGGCCTCACGCTGCAGGCTGGTAAGGTCGAACAACAAGGGCGAGAGCTGTGTCGCTGGCCTGGTATCGTCGGTGACGGCGCCGGCCTGGCCGTTGCAGGCAGCGGCGACCGCGTCCGCCTCGGCCGCGCTCCAGAGACGCTCGGCTTTGCGCTCGGCGTCGTCGTGCTTCTTGAACCCGGGATCGAACCAGCGCCCCGGGTATTCGCCCGCCCGCGCGCCAAATCGCGCGTGGACTTCCCAGTAGTCGCGGGGCTTGAACGCCCGGATGGCTTCCTCGCGCTCGACCAGGATCGCGAGGGTGGGCGTCTGCACGCGGCCGACGGTCGTGAGATAGAAACCGCCTTCCTTTGAGTTGAAGGCGGTCATCGCCCGGGTGCCGTTGATGCCGACCAGCCAGTCGGCCTCCGAGCGGCATTTCGCGGCGTCGGCAAGCGGCAGCAGCTCGCGGTCCGGCCGCAATCCCTCGAAGCCCTCGCGAATGGACGCAGGCGTCATCGACTGGAGCCACAGGCGCTGGATCGGCTTTTTCGCGCGCGCGTGCTGCACGATGTAGCGGAAGATGAGCTCGCCCTCGCGGCCGGCGTCGCACGCGTTGATGAGCCCGGTGACGTCCTTGCGCTTGATCAGGCGCAACAGCAGGTTGAGCCGGCTCTCGCTGCGCTCGATCGGGGCGAGCTCGAAGCGGGGCGGTATCACCGGCAGATGGGCGAACGACCACTTGCCGCGCTTCACCTCGTATTCCTGCGGGACGGCAAGCTCGAGCAGGTGGCCGACCGCGGACGACAGCACGTAGCCGCCGTTCTCGTAATAGTCCCCGTGACGCGTGAAGCCGCCGAGCGCGCGCGCGATGTCCGCGGCGACCGAAGGTTTCTCAGCGATGATCAGTTGTTTGCTCATCCATGCGCCAGAGTCGCGGGCGATGCAAAAAATAGCGCAAGATGATAAGAACAAAACTTTCTCGACGCAAGCGCTGCGTGCGTCGTGCTGCGGCAAAAACTAGCGCCGCACGCGCTGGATCAGGCCGCCCGGCAGCGTCGCGACATCGCCGTCGATCTCGAGTTGAGTGAGCAGCGCGGCGAGCTCCGCCGGTTGCAAGCGACAGCGCGCGGCGAGCGTGTCGCGGTCGAGAACCTCGTCCCCGAGTGCCTCGAGCAGGCGTTCCGTGCGCGCATCGGTCGCGGCCGCGGGCGGCGGGACGGCGGGGGCGGGCGCCGGAATCTGCAATTCCTCGAGGATGTCGCGTGCGTTCTCCACGAGCTTCGCGCCCTGCTTGATCAGCTGGTGGCAGCCCTTGGCGAGCGGCGAGTGGATCGATCCGGGGATTGCGAAAACCTCCCTGCCCTGCTCGGCCGCGAGGCGCGCCGTGATGAGCGAGCCGCTGTCCGCGGCCGCTTCGACCACGAGGCAGCCGAGTGCGAGGCCGCTGATCAAGCGATTGCGGCGCGGAAAGTTTCCCGTCAGCGGGCGCGTGGCGAGCGCGAATTCGGAGGCGAGAACGCCGCGTTCGGCGAGCGCGTGCGCGAGCGCGCGGTTGCGCGCGGGATAGACGATGTCCGCGCCGGTGCCGAGGATCGCCACGCTGCTCGAGGCGCCGGCAAGCCCGCCGCGGTGCGCTGCGGCGTCGGCGCCGAGCGCGAGCCCACTCACAATGGTCAGGCCGGCGTCGGACAGCGCCTTCGCGAAGGCCTCGGCGTTCGCCACGCCCTGCGCGGTCGCATTGCGGCTGCCGACGATGGCGAGCGATGGGCGCGTCAGCAATTCAGCGCGGCCCTTCACGTAGAGCAGCGGCGGCGGGTCGGGGATCTGCAGCAGGCGGGGCGGATAGTGGGGATCGGCGAGGGTAACGATGGAGTTCAGCGGGTCATCGAGCCAGGCGACTACCGTGGCCATGGCCTCGGCGGTATCGCCCTCCCGGATGGCGACCGCAGTCGCGTCGGGAAGGTGCTGGGAGAGCGCGCCGCGGCTTGCGGCGAGCACGCGCTGGGGATCACCGAAGGCGGCGAGCAGGCGGCGCAAACCCGCGCTGCCCAGGCCGGGCGTGAGGCTCAGCTTGAGCCAGGCGAGGCGTTCCGGGTCGAGCGGCATGCGGCGAGAGCAAGGCTGCCGCCCGCCGCTACGGCGCGCAGCCGGGCGGGATCAGGGGTTGATGACGACGTCGTTGACCTCAACCGGGCGTGAGGCGTTCATCACGAGCCCGAATGAAGCGCGGTCGAAAGTTCGAAACACCATGACCAGGCCGTAGCGCTCGTCAGGTAGTTTTCTGGCTTCGTCCACGGTGATGCGCCGGCCGCGCTCGTAGAGCGGAGCGTCGCGCGGGGTGATCCGTTCTTCGTAATAGGCTCTCGGCGAGTCGCTTCCGCTCAATCCCTCCCGTCCATAGAGGGGAGCCATGCGCGTTGCGTAGCGCAGCGTGCTCTGGCTGCGATAAATCGCGAGGACATGGCCCACCTCGAGGCCATCGTTGGAACCCTTGGACAAAGCCACGATGCCCAAGGGGCCGGTTTCGCCGACATTGTTGGGGTAGATGGACATGATGCGCCCCCGCACCGGTTTCGCGGGCGCACGCGGCACGTAGGAGAACGTCGGTTTTTCCTTCGCGGCTGGCAGCAGGCGGTCTCCGGTGTAAATCTCCTGCGCAGACTGGGTGATTTCGAGCGTGGCCGGATTGCCGCGCCGGATCACCCGCGCTTCGCCGAGATAGGTCGCCTGGTAGCCGAGCGTTTCGTCGGTCTCGGGGTCGATGAGGGCATCGCCACGGCGGAACAGCTGCCAGTCGAGGCCCTTCTCGGAGTCGAGGCCCTCGGCGTATGCAACACTGCCGGCTCCGATGGCCACGCGGTTTTCCTGGGTGGCGAGGACGAAGGGCGCGCTGTCGAGCTCGTCGCGTCCGACTACCAGCGGCCGGGACAGGAAGGGCTCGATCGCAGATGGTGAAATCGCGGGGATGGCTTTGTCCGCGAGCGGCTCGGCGCGCGTTCTGGGCGAGAGTTTCACGGTATCGCGCGGGGGCACGGCCGATGGTGCGGCCCCAGCAGCGACCGCAGCCGCCGGCTCATCTGCCCTTAGCAGCCGCAACTGGACCTCGGCGCCGGTGCGATCCAGAACGATCACATCGCCGGGGAAGATGCGGTGAGGATTCCGCAACTGCTCCTGGTTCATCCTCCAGACCTCGGGCCATCTCCAGGCATCCTTGAGAAAGCGCCCGGATATCCCCCAGAGAGTGTCACCCGGAACGACGACATACTGGTCGGGCGCCCCCTCCTGAAGCGCGCTGGCATCGGCGGCCGAAGCGGGTGCCGGCGCGAGCGGAGTCATCAGCAAAATCAGGGATATAATTGCTTTACGCATGTCGCGCCCCCAAATTGACAGACTAAGAGGCGCAGCCCCGCCGACGGAACTGCGCCCGAGATATTGGTTTAAATTCTGCATCTAGCTGGTTAAATTCGCAAGCTTTTTATGGCTTTACTACCGATCCTGCGCTATCCGGATCCGAGGCTTCGCAAGCGCGCTGCGAAGGTCGAGGCGGTCACTGATCGGATTCGCAAATTAATCAAGGACATGGCAGATACCATGTATGCCGCGCCGGGGATAGGCCTGGCTGCAACACAGGTTGACGTTCACCTGCGGGTCATCGTGATCGATGTCTCGGAATCCCGCGATCAACTGCGTGTCTTCGTCAACCCCGAGCGCATCGCGGCAAGCGGCGAGGCCGATATCGAGGAGGGCTGCCTCTCGGTGCCGGGGATCTACGAAAAGGTGCGCCGCCCGGGGCGTGTGACGGTGCGCGCGCTCGATGCCGCCGGTGAGCCATTTACTCTGGATGCGGAGGGGATCCTCGCGGCGTGCATCCAGCACGAGATGGATCACCTCGAGGGCACGGTATTCGTCGAGAAGCTCTCGCGTCTCAAGCAAAGCCGCATCCTTGCCCGATTGAGGAAGCAGGATCGGCGAACGGTGGAGCCCGAGGCCCGGCGGCTGGTACTCTGACGACTTGAAGCTCGTCTTCGCGGGAACGCCGGAGTTCGCTGCAGTATCGCTCGCAGCCCTGCTGCGGGCGGGCCACGAAGTCGCGCTGGTATTGACCCGGCCAGACCGGCCGGCCGGCCGCGGCTTGAAGCCGCAACCCTCGGCGGTCAAGCAACTCGCGCTCGAACGGGGCCTCCTCCTCCTGCAACCGGCCACGCTGGGCGACGCCGCGGCGCTCGCCGCCATCGCCGCGGCGCGGCCTGCGGTGGTGGTGGTCGCCGCCTACGGGTTGATCCTGCCGCCGGCGCTGCTGGCGCTGCCGCCGCGCGGCTGTCTCAACGTACACGCGTCGCTGCTTCCGCGCTGGCGCGGCGCGGCGCCGATACAGCGTGCGCTCCTCGCCGGCGACAGGACCACCGGCATCACCATCATGAAAATGGACGAAGGGCTCGACACCGGTGCCATCCTGCTCCAGGAAGCGATTGCAATCGCGCCCGACGATACGGCGGGGAGCCTCCACGACAAGCTCGCGGAGTTGGGAGCGCGCCTGCTCGTGCGCGCTCTCGAAGCGTGGCCGGCCCCGGTGCCGCAGGACGGGAATGCGGCGACCTACGCGGCGCGCATCGGACGCGGCGAGGCGGAGATCGACTGGCGCAAGCCGGCAGAGGAGATCGAGCGCCGGATACGCGCATTCAATCCCGCGCCCGGCGCGTGGACCCGGCACGAAGGCGTCGCGCTCAAGGTCTGGCGCGCCGGAATCGAGCGCGGGGTCGACGCCGCGCCGGGAACCGTTTGCGTGGCCGAGCCCGCCGGCATCGTGGTGGCGTGCGGCAGCGAGGGGCTGCGGATCATCGAGTTGCAGCGCGCCGGCGGCAAAAGGCTCACCGCAGGCGCCTTTCTTTCCGGATCCAGGCTGGCGAGCGGCGCGCGCTTCGGGTCGCTCGATGATTGAGGTCCAGCGCCTTGGGGCGGCGGTGCTCGGTGGCGTGCTCGCCGGGCGCAGCCTCGATGCCGAACTCGCGGCGGCGTGGCGGGCCCATGCAGGAATCGACGAGCGCCACCGCGCCGCAGTGCAGGACCTGGCGTATGGCGCGCTGCGTTTTCTAGCCCGGCTCGAGGCCGTGCTCGAGGCGCTGCTGGAGAAGCCGCTCACGGACGCGCGGCTGCGTGCGCTGTTGCTGGTCGCTCTCTACCAGCTCGAGCACGGCCGCGCCGCGCCGCACGCGGTCGTCGACCACGCGGTAAGGACCTGCCATGCCCTCGGCCTCACGTCGGCGAAGGGGCTTGTCAACGCAGTGCTGCGCAATTTTCTGCGCAGGCGCGCGGCTCTCGTCGCGCGCGCTGAGCGCACCGAGACCGCGCGATATTGCCATCCCCAATGGTGGATCGACCGGCTGCGCGCCCAGTATCCGAGCGAGTACGCGGAGATACTCGAGGCGGGCAACTTGCGCCCGCCACTCGCGCTGCGCGTGAACCGGCGCCGCATGCGCGTCGCCGATTACCTGGAACTGCTCGCGCGGCATGGCATGCGGGGGGAGGCGTATGGCGCGGCGGCGGTGCTGCTGCAGAAGGCGCTTCCCGCGGCGCGCGTGCCCGGGCTGGCGGAAGGGCTGGTCTCGGTGCAGGACGCCGCGGCGCAGCTCGCCGCGCCGCTGCTCGACCTCTCCGACGGCATGCGCGTGCTCGATGCGTGCGCCGCTCCCGGCGGCAAGTCCGGCCACGTGCTCGAGCTCGCCGACGTCAATCTCACCGCGCTCGACTGCGACGCCGCGCGTCTCGATCGCGTGCGCGCCAACCTGGCACGGCTGGGGTTCACGGCGCGCGTGCTGTGCGGCGACGCATGCGATCCGGCCTCGTGGTGGGACGGAGCGCCGTACGACCGCATCCTGCTCGACGCGCCATGCAGCGCGTCGGGCATCGCGCGGCGGCGCCCCGATATCAAATGGCTGCGGCGCGATTCCGATATCGCGCAGTACGCGCAGTTGCAAAGCCGCATGCTGGATGCGCTGTGGCAGGCGCTCGCCAGTGGTGGTAAATTGCTGTACGCAACCTGTTCCGTGTTCCAGGAGGAGAACCGCGAGCAGATTGCGCGGTTTCTGGAGCGCCATCGGGACGCGAGGCGCCTCGCCCTGCCTGCGGTCGGCAACGACATCCACGCGGAATCGGACCAACTGCTTCCGGACGGACGGCATGACGGCTTTTACTACGCGCTGCTGCAGAAACCTTAGCTGCCTCGCGGCGCTGTTCGTCCTGGGACTGGGAGCCGGGTTCGCCGTCCCGGCCCGCGCCGATGGAATCGAGGTGCGGAAAGCCGCGCTGATCGCGGCGGAGGACGGCTACCTCCTCGAAGCCGATTTCGAGATCACGCTGACGCATATCCTGGAGGACGCGCTCAACAAAGGCGTGCCGCTCCATTTCGCGCTCGAATTCGAGCTCGTCCGCCCGCGCTGGTACTGGCTGAACGAGAAGCTCGCCAACACGCGGCAGCAGTTCCGGCTGTCGTATAACGCCCTGACGCGCCAGTACCGCGTCGGCGTGCGCAAGCTCTACAGGAATTTCGCCTCGCTGCCCGAGGCGCTGCAGTTCATGAGCCGGGTGCGCGTGCGCGAGATCGCCGAACCCGGCGCATTGAGCAAGGGCGGGACCTACCGGGCTGCGCTGCGGCTGCGGCTCGACTCCTCGCAGCTGCCGCGGCCGTTCCAGGTGAGCGCGGTGGGCTCCCGCGATTGGAGCATTTCCTCCGACTGGCATCGCTGGACGGTGTCCCCATGAGCGCCATGCCCCCGCCCCCCAGGCCGGCGCTGTCGAGCGCGGTCGTGCGCTATCTCCTCATCCTGTGCGTGGGAATGGTCGCGGTTGCGCTCTACCTGGTGGCGGCTTCGAGCGCCAACCCGGCGTCCTTCGCGGAGCGTTACCCGCTGCTGCTCGCCCTGAACGGCGCGGTTGCGGCCATGCTGATCGCGCTCGTCGTGTTCCAGCTCGTGACGCTCATGCGCAAACTCAAGGCCGGCGTATTCGGTTCCCGGCTGACGCTGCGGCTGGTGCTGCTCTTCGCGCTGATGGCGGTGCTGCCGGGGGCGCTGATCTACGGCATGTCCGTGCATTTCCTCGCGCGTTCGATCGAATCCTGGTTCGCGGTGCGGCTTGACAAGGCGCTCGACAGCGGTCTCAACCTCGGCCGCGGCATGCTCGATATCGCCCTCAAGGAACTTTCGGGCAGGGCGGACGCCACGGCGCTTGCGCTGTCGCGGAGCCCGGCCACGGACGAGCCCGCGGTGCTGGGCGTCCTGCGCGAGCAGGCCGGCGCGCAGGAGGCGACCGTGTTCAGCGAGCGCGGCAAGGTGGTTGCGTACTCCGGCCAGGGGCGAACGGGATTGCTGCCGGAACCGCCGTCGGCTGCCGCACTGAAGGAGATCCACGCCGGCAAGGGCTATGGCTCCGTCGAGGCGATACCCGACAAGGGGCTCTATCTGCGCGCGCTCGCGGCGGTGCCCGGCCCCGGCGGCGAGCGGCGCGTGCTGCAGCTGCTGCAGCCGGTGCCGAAGCAGCTCGGGCAGGACGCGGAAGCGGTGCAATCGGGCTACCGGGAGTACCAGGAGCTGACGCTCTCGCGCCGGGGCCTCAAACGCCTCTACGGGGTGACGCTGACATTGACTCTGCTGCTCGCCCTGCTTTCCGCGGCGGCGCTTGCATTCGTGCTTTCCGACCGGCTGTCGGCGCCGATCGGCGCGCTGGTCGAAGGCACGCGCGCGGTGGCGAGCGGGGATTTCAGCCAGCGCGCGGCCGTCGTCTCACGCGACGAAATCGGCACGCTCACGCAGTCGTTCAATCAGATGACCCAGCAGCTTGCCGAAGCGCACGCGCAGGCGGAGCGCCACCAGGCGGCGTTGACCCAGGCCAAGGCCTATTTCGAAAGCCTGCTCGCCAACCTGTCCGCCGGCGTTCTCGCGTTCGACGAGGAGTTGAATCTCCGCGCCGCCAACCGCAGCGCCGGCACCCTGCTCGGGGCCGATTTTGCGCCCCTCATCGGAACCGCGCCGCAGAGCTGGCCGGCGGCGGCCGGGATGGGCGACCTTGGACGCGAGATCGCGGCCGCGTTTGCGCGCATCGGCGGCGCGGAATGGGAGCAGCAGGTGGAGCGTACCCTGCAGGGCAAGACGCAGCTCCTGCTGCTGCGCGGCACGCGCCTGCCCTCCGGCTCGGAAGGCGGCTGCGTGGTCGTGTTCGACGACATCACCCATCTCGCCGAGGCCCAGCGCGCGGCGGCGTGGGCCGAAGTGGCGCGGCGCCTCGCGCACGAGATCCGTAATCCCCTGACGCCGATCCAGCTCTCCGCGGAGCGCCTGAAGGCGAAGCTCGAAGGCAAGCTTGCGCCGGCTGACTCGGAGGTCTTGGTGCGCTCGACGCAGACCATCGTCAACCAGGTCGCGGCGCTGAAGAACATGGTGGACGCGTTCAGCCAGTATGCGCGCACGCCCGAGCCCTCCATCCGCGAGCTCGATCTCAACGCGCTGACCCGCGAAGTGCTGACGCTCTACGAGCCATCGCTGGGACGTGCCGTGCGGCTCGAGCTCGCGGCGGGGCTGCCCGCAGTCGTGGGCGACGCGGCGCAGCTGCGGCAGGTCATACACAACCTCCTGCAGAACGCCCAGGACGCCCTCGTCGACTCGACGGAGCCGCGCGTGATGGTGGCGAGCAGCCACGCGGGCGGCATCGTCCGGCTCACGGTCACCGACAATGGCTGCGGCGTTCCGGAGCACGTGCTGCGGCGCGCCTTCGAGCCCTACGTGACCACCAAGCCCAGGGGCACCGGTCTGGGGCTCGCGATCGTGAAGAAGATCGTCGAGGAGCACGGGGGCACGGTCGCGATCGCCAACGTCGTGCCGCGCGGGGCGTGTGTGACCATCGGGCTGCCGGCGGCGGCGCAGGGCGTGCCGCGCCGCGTGGCGGCGCGGGCGCGGGTGTAGAATCAACGGAGCATTTCTTCTGGATATGCAGCACATCCTGGTCGTAGACGACGAGATCGGCATCCGCGAGCTGCTCTCCGAGATCCTGAGCGACGAAGGCTATCAGGTCCGGCTGGCGCAGAACGCGGCGGACGCGCGCGCGTTCCGCAGCCAGGCGCGGCCCGACCTGGTGCTGCTCGACATCTGGATGCCGGACACCGATGGCATCACGCTGCTCAAGGAATGGGCGGCCGCGGGGCTGCTCACCATGCCGGTGGTCATGATGTCGGGGCACGGCACGATCGACACGGCGGTCGAGGCGACGCGCATCGGCGCCTACGACTTCCTGGAGAAGCCGATCGCGCTGCAGAAACTGCTCGCCACCGTAGGGCGCGCGTTGAAGCAGGGCGGCGAGCGGACGCAATCGGCGCTGTCGCTGGCGAGCTTCGGGCGCGCGCCGCTGGTGGTCGAGCTGAAGCAGCGGCTGGAACGGGTCATGAACCTGCGCGCGCCGCTGTTGCTCACCGGCGAGCCGGGATGCGGGATCGAGCTCGCGGCGCGTTTCCTGCACCCGCGCAACGCGCCGTGGGTGGCACTGGAGCACCACTCCGTGCTGGCCGAGGCGCCGCTCGAGCTCCTCAACCAGGCGCGCGAGGGGACGCTGTTCCTGCACGAGGTGACCGACCTCTCGCGCATCGAGCAGAAGGGGCTGCTGCTCGCGATGTCCAAGCTCGAGCGCTACAACGTGCGGGTCATCAGCGGCGCCTCGCGCGATGTCGCGGAGCTGGTGGCGCACGGCGCGTTCGACAGCCGCCTCTACGGCCTGCTCGCGGCGGCCACCGTCCGGGTGCCGAGCCTGCGCGAGCACCGCGAGGATGTCCCCGACCTCGCCAATCTGATGCTCTCGCGCCTGGTCGAGGCGCGCGAGGCGCCGCCGCGCCAGTTCACGACTGCGGCACTGAACGCGCTGCGCAACTGCGACTGGCCGGGCAATCTGGCGCAGCTCGAAAGCGCGGTGCGCACGCTCGCGCTTACCTCGTCCGCCGAGCAGATCTCGCTCGAGGACGTGAACCACTGCCTGCCGGCGCGGAGCGCCGCGGCCCGGCCCGGCCACGACCTGCCCCTCGACCTGCCGCTGCGCGACGCCCGCGACGCCTTCGAGCGCGTCTATTTCGAGTACCACATCGCGCGCGAGGGCGGCAACATCTCGCGCGTGGCGGAGACCGTCGGGCTCGAGCGCACGCACCTCTATCGGAAGCTCAAGCAGCTCGGCATCCGTCTCGCCCGCAGGAACGGCAACGGCGAGTCCTAGATCGCCGTTCGGAGCCGGCCCGCGCCATATATAATTGGCGCTCTTTCGGCCTCCCCGCGCCAGGAATACCTGAATGGATGCCCGTGTCGAGCTGGCCAACGCGATCCGCGCGCTGGCGATGGACGCTGTACAGCGGGCGAACTCCGGGCACCCCGGGATGCCGATGGGCATGGCGGAGATCGCGGAGACGCTGTGGAACCGTCACCTGCGGCACAACCCGGCCAACCCCGCCTGGGCGAACCGCGATCGCTTCCTGCTCTCGAACGGCCACGGCTCGATGCTGCTCTACGCGCTGCTGCACCTGACCGGCTACGATCTTCCGATCGAGGAGCTGAAGCGCTTCCGGCAGTTGCATTCGAAGACGCCGGGTCACCCCGAGTACCGCTGCGCGCCCGGGGTCGAGACCACCACCGGCCCGCTCGGGCAGGGCATCTCCAATGCGGTCGGAATGGCGCTGGCGGAAAAGCTCCTCGCCGCCGAATTCAACGAGCCCGGCCTCGAGATTGTCGACCACCACACCTACGCGTTTCTCGGCGACGGCTGCATGATGGAAGGCGTCTCCCACGAGAGCTGCGCACTCGCCGGGACGCTCGGCCTCGGCAAGTTGATTGCGGTCTACGACGACAACGGCATTTCGATCGACTCCGACAAGGGCAACATCCGCCAGTGGTATACCGATGACGTGAAGCGCCGCTTCGAGGCCTATGGCTGGCAGGTGATCGGCCCCGTGGACGGCCACGATGCCGCGCAGGTCGACCGGGCACTGAAGAAAGCGAAGCGGGAGAAGGCGCGGCCGTCGTTGATTCTCGCCAAGACCGTGATCGCCAAGGGCGCGCCCACCAAGGCCAACACCGGCGCCGCGCACGGTGCCGCCCTCGGCGAGCAGGAGGTCGCCGCCACGCGCGAGGCGATCGGCTGGAGGTATCCCCCGTTCGAGATTCCGCAGGCGGTGTACGAGGGCTGGGATGCGAGGAAACGCGGCGTCGCCGCCGAGCGCCGCTGGAAGAAGCTCTTCGCCGCCTACGAAAATCAGCACCCGGCGAAGGCCGCCGAGTTCAGGCGGCGCACGGCGGGCGAGTTGCCGCAGGATTTCCGCGCGCGGGTGGACGCGCTCGCGCGGGAGACCGATGCGAAGGCGGAGACCGTGGCGACGCGCAAGGCTTCGCAGAACGCGCTCGAGTCGCTCGCGCCCGCGCTCCCCGAGCTCGTCGGGGGCTCGGCGGACCTCACCAACTCCAACCTGACGATGGTGAAGGGCTCGAAGGTGATCGGGCGGGAAGGCGGCGGCAACTACGTTTTCTACGGGGTGCGCGAGTTCGGCATGTGCGCGGTGATGAGCGGGATCGCGCTGCATGGGGGTTTCATTCCCTACGGCGGAACTTTCCTGGTCTTCACCGACTACGCGCGCAACGCGCTGCGGCTGGCGGCGATGATGGGCTTGCGCGTGATCTACGTGCTCACGCACGACTCCATCGGCCTCGGCGAGGACGGACCCACCCACCAGCCGATCGAGCACGCTGCAAGTCTGCGCCTGATCCCCAACATGGAGGTCTGGCGGCCCTGCGATACGGTGGAGACGGCAGTCGCCTGGGGGTGCGCCCTCGAGCGCAAGGAGGGTCCCACGAGCCTGCTGCTCTCGCGCCAGAACCTGCCGTTCGTAAAGCGCGAGCCGGCGGGGATCGAGGCGATATCGCGCGGCGGCTACGTGATCTCCGAGGCGCCGGGCGGCCCCGCGCGCGCCGTCGTGATCGCGACCGGCTCGGAAGTCGCGCCCGCGCTCGCCGCGCAGAAGCTGCTCGCGCAGGAGGGCGTCCCGGTGCGCGTGGTCTCGATGCCCTCGACCACGGTATTCGACCGCCAGGACGCGGCCTACCGCGACTCCGTGCTCGCGCGCGGGCTGCCGCGGGTGGCGGTGGAGGCGGGCATCTCCAGCTTCTGGCGCCAGTACGTCGGGCTGGAGGGCGCGGTCATCGGCATCGACCGCTTCGGGGAATCGGCGCCCGGCGGTGAGCTCTTTGAGCACTTCGGCTTCACGCCCGGGAAAATCGCGGCCGCCGTCAAATCGAAACTTTGAGGGCTCGTCCCTGATCGAACGTTCTGGAGAACCACATGGCTATCAAGGTCGGCATCAACGGGTTTGGGCGCATCGGGCGCATGGTATTTCGCGCGGCGGCACAGCACTTCCCGGACATCGAGGTCGTCGGCATCAACGATCTGCTCGAGCCGGAGTACCTCGCCTACATGCTGCGGTTCGATTCCGTCCACGGCCGCTTCAAGGGCGAAGTCGCCGTCGACGGCAACACCCTGCTGGTGAATGGCAGGAGAATCCGGCTCTCCCAGGTAAAGGACCCGGCCGACCTCAAGTGGAACGAGGTCGGCGCGGACGTGGTGGTGGAATCCACCGGCCTCTTCCTCGACAAGGGGTCGTGCCAGAAGCACATCGCCGCGGGCGCAGCCAAGGTCATCATGTCGGCGCCGTCGAAGGATGACACGCCGATGTTCGTCTTCGGCGTGAACGACAAGACCTACACGGGGCAGGCGATCATCTCCAACGCGTCCTGCACCACCAACTGCCTCGCCCCGGTCGCGAAAGTGCTGAACGACAAGTGGGGCATCAAGCGCGGGCTCATGACCACGGTGCATGCCGTGACGGCGACGCAGAAGACCGTCGACGGGCCCTCCAGCAAGGACTGGCGCGGCGGGCGCGGCATGCTCGAGAACATCATCCCCTCGTCCACCGGCGCGGCGAGGGCGGTGGGCGTGGTGATCCCGGAGCTGAACAAGAAGCTCACCGGCATGGCGTTCCGCATCCCGACTTCCGACGTGTCGGTCGTCGATCTCACGGTCGAGCTCGGCAAGCCCGCCACCTACAAGGAGATCTGCGCCGAGATGAAGGCGCAGTCCGTCGGCGCGCTGAAGGGCATCCTCGGCTACACCGAGGAGAAGGTCGTATCCACCGATTTCCGCGGCGAGAGCTGCACGTCGGTATTCGACGCGGAAGCCGGCATGGCGCTCGACCCCACTTTCGTCAAGGTCGTGGCGTGGTACGACAACGAATGGGGATACGCGTGCAAGGTGCTGGAGATGGTCCGGGTCATCGCGAAGAAATGACATTTCTGCGCCTGACCGACCTGCCGGTCGCGGGCAAGCGCGTATTCATCCGCGCCGATCTGAACGTTCCGCAGGACGACGCCGGCAACATCACCGAGGACACGCGCATCCGCGCCTCGATCCCGGGGATCGAGTATGCGTTGAAAAGCGGCGCCGCCGTGATGGTGGCCTCACACCTCGGGCGCCCCACCGAGGGCAAGCTCGCACCCGAAGACTCGCTTGCGCGCGTCGCCAATCGCCTTGGAGAGATGCTCGGGCGCCCGGTGCGGCTCGTAGCCAACTGGGTGGACGGCGGCTTTGTCGTGAAGCCGGGCGAAGTCGTCATGCTCGAGAATTGCCGCGTCAATCCGGGGGAGAAGAAGAACGACGAGGCGCTCGCCCGCAAGATGGCGGCTCTGTGCGACGTCTACGTGAATGACGCGTTCGGCACCGCGCACCGCGCCGAGGCGACCACTCACGGATTGGCGCGGTTCGCGCCGGTCGCCTGCGCCGGGCCGTTGATGGCGGGCGAGCTCGACGCGCTGGGAAAGGCGCTCAACCACCCCGCGCGCCCCCTGGTTGCCATCGTCGCCGGCGCGAAGGTCTCGACCAAGCTCACGATCCTGAAGTCGCTCGCGAGAAAGGTCGACCAGCTCGTGGTGGGCGGCGGCATTGCCAATACCTTCCTCGCCGCGGCCGGCCTGCCGATCGGAAAGTCGCTCGCCGAGCTTGAGCTCGTGAATGAAGCGCGGGACATCATCGATCTCATGAAGCGCCGCGGCGCGGCGGTCCCGCTGCCCGTGGACGTCGTGGTGGCAAACGATCTCTCGCCGCTCGCGCGCGCGAACCGCATCGCGGCGGCGGACGTCAGTTCCGACGACATGATCCTCGACATCGGCCCGCAGACGGCGCAGACGCTCGCCGGAATCCTCGCGCAGGCCGGCACCATCGTCTGGAACGGGCCGGTTGGCGTGTTTGAGTACGACCAGTTCGCAGCCGGCACCCGCACCATCGCCCTCGCGATCGCCGGTTCGAAGGCGTTTTCCATCGCCGGCGGCGGCGACACGCTCGCCGCCATCGCGAAGTTCGGCGTCGCCGACAAGATCTCCTACATCTCCACCGGCGGCGGCGCGTTTCTCGAGTTCCTCGAGGGCAGGAAGCTGCCCGCAGTCGAGGTGCTCGAGCAGCGCGGCGCATGAGGTAGACTGCCCGCATGCCCCGCCGCACCAAGATCGTCGCCACGCTGGGACCGGCTTCGACCGACCCGAAGACGCTCGCGCGCATGATCGAGGCGGGGCTCGACGTGGTGCGCGTGAACTTCTCCCACGGCAGCGCCGCCGAGCACCGCAAGCACGTGGAGCTGGTGCGCTCGCTCGCGCGCAAGGCGGAACACGCCGTCGGCGTGCTGGTGGACCTCCAGGGACCGAAGATCCGCATCGGCCGCTTCCGGCACGGCAAGATCGCGCTTGCCGCCGGCGCGAAGTTCATCCTCGACGCCGAATGCAAGCTCGGCGACGAGCACGTGGTGGGTCTCGATTACCCGAACCTGCCCAACGACGTGCGGCCGGGCGACACGCTGCTGCTCGACGACGGGCGCATCGTGCTGGGCGTCGCCTCGGTGCGGGGCCCGCGCATCACCACGGTCGTGGAGCAGGGCGGCGCGCTGTCCAACAACAAGGGCATCAATCGCAAGGGCGGGGGGCTCACCGCGCCGGCGCTGACCGAGAAGGACATGCAGGACATCCGGACCGCGGCCGAGCTCAAGGCGGATTTTCTCGGCATCTCGTTCCCGCGCTCGGGGGCCGACATCAAATGGGCGCGGGATCTCATGCACAAGGCGGGTGGGCGGGCGCTGACGGTGGCGAAGATCGAGCGCGCGGAGGCGATCCCGGCGCTGGCGGACATACTCGACGCTTCCGACTGCATCATGGTGGCGCGCGGCGACCTCGCCGTGGAGGTCGGCGACGCCGCGGTGCCCGCGCTGCAGAAGCGCATGCTGCGCATGGCGCGCGAGAAGGGCCGGGTCACGATCACCGCGACCCAGATGATGGAGTCCATGATCGTGAACCCGATCCCGACGCGCGCGGAGGTGTCGGACGTCGCCAACGCGGTGCTCGACGGCACCGACGCGGTCATGCTCTCGGCCGAGACCGCCACGGGCGAGTATCCGGTGGAAACGGTGGCGGCGATGGCGCGCGTCTGCGTCGAGGCGGAGAAGGAAGACACGCTGGCGCAGGAGCGCCGGGTGGCGGGCGCTCCGGCGGAGGTCGAAGAGTCGATCGCGCGCGCCACCGTCTTCACGGCGAACAACCTCGACATCAAGGCCGTGGCGGCGATGACGCAAAGCGGCAAGACGGTGCTCCTCATGTCGCGGATGCACTCGAACGTGCCGATCTACGCCATGAGCTCGGTGGTCGAGACGCGGCGCCGGGTCACGCTGTTCCGGGGGGTCTACCCGGTCAAGTTCAAGGGGGCGCGCAACCCGGAGAAGGCGCTGCACATGGCGGAGGACGAGCTGCTCGCGCGCGGTGTCGTGCAGCGCGGCGACTTCATCGTGCTCACCATCGGCGAGCCCTTCGGCAAGGCGGGCGGCACCAACACCATGAAGATCGTCAAGGTGGGGGAGCACCGCAAGGCGTAGGGCAGAAGGTAAACCGCGCCGGGTTGGCGTAGTAAAATAGAGGTCGAGCAAGAATTCACGAAGTTCGAGGAGATCCCGATGTCCGTCCAATCCCTGGAATCCATCGCCAAAGCCATGGTCGCGCCCGGCAAGGGGATACTCGCCGCCGACGAGTCGACCGGCACGATCGAGAAGCGCCTCGCCAGCGTCAGGGTCGAGAACACCGAGGAGAACCGCCGCGCCTACCGCGACCTGCTGTTCTCGGCGAAGGGCCTGGGACAGCACATCAGCGGCGTGATCCTCTACGACGAGACGATCCGCCAGAAATCCGCGGGCGGCGCTCCGTTCGTCGAGCTGCTCGCGAAGAACGGCATCCTGCCCGGCATCAAGGTGGACGCCGGCGCCAAGGATCTTGCCTTCTGCCCGGGGGAGAAGGTGACCGAGGGTCTCGACAGCCTCGCCAAGCGCTGCGCCGAGTACGTCAAGCTCGGTGCGAGGTTCGCCAAGTGGCGGGCCGTGATCACGATTGGGCCGGACACGCCAAGCTCGACCTGCATCGCGGCGAACGCGCACGCGCTCGCCCGCTACGCCGCGGTCTGCCAGGAGGCCGGACTGGTGCCGATCGTGGAACCCGAGGTCCTGATGGACGGCAACCACATCATTCACCGCTGCGAGGAAGTGACGGAGTGGACGCTGAACGCGGTGTACGAGGCGCTCTATCTCAACCGCGTCGTCCTCGAGCGCTCGGTGCTGAAGCCCAGCATGGTGATATCGGGCAAGGACTGCCCGGAGCAGGCGGAGGTCGAGGAAGTTGCCGAGCGCACGGTACGCGTGCTCAAGCGCTGCGTGCCCGCCGCGGTCGCCGGGATTGTGTTTCTCTCGGGCGGCCAGCGCGACGAGCTCGCCACCCAGCACCTGAACGCGATGAACAAGCGGTATGCCGGGGAGGTGCCGTGGCCGCTCTCCTTCTCCTACGGCCGCGCCCTGCAGCAGCCTTCGCTCAAGGCGTGGAGAGGCTCGGCTGCCAACGTCGCGGCGGCGCAGGCGGTGCTGCTGCATCGCTCGCAGATGAACAGCCTGGCGTGCGCGGGGCGCTACAGCTCGGAGCTCGAGCGGCAGGCGCTTGCGGCGTAGGAGTTTTGGACCGCCACGACGCCAAGAACGCCAAGATCTAAATTGCGGTAATCAAAGCGCCGCCCCGCTTCCGCGGGCACGACTCGATGACCAAAATGACCGCGGTGGCGGCCGAGCGGCCGCCGGTTTCCATCATCACGGGCTATCTGGGCAGCGGCAAGACGACGCTGCTCAACCGCCTGCTCCGCGACCCGGGCATGGCGCGGGCCGCGGTCATCATCAATGAGTTCGGCGAAGTCGCGCTCGATCACCTGCTCGTCGCCACGCCGAACGAGAATACGGTGCTCCTCGCCAGCGGCTGCCTGTGCTGCACGATTCGCGGCGATCTCGTCGCCACGCTTGCCGATCTGCTTGCGCGACGCGGCGTGGGCGGCACGCCGGCGTTTGACCGCGTCCTGGTCGAGACGACCGGACTGGCGGACCCGGTGCCGGTGCTGCGCACCCTCGCGTCCGATGAAGCGATCGCCCCGCGGCTGCGGCCGGGAGCGGTGATCACGATGGCGGACGCAGTGAACGGCGAGCGGCAGCTCGATGACTGCCCGGAGTCGGTCAAGCAGGCGGCGGTGGCCGATTGTCTGGTCGTCAGCAAGACCGATATCGCGGCGCCGGCAGCCCTCGCCGGTCTGCGCGGACGTCTCGCGCGCCTGAATCCCGGAGCGCACGTGCTCGAAGCCGTGCACGGCGCTGTTGCGCCCGACCTGTTGTTCGGAGCCGCGCTTCTCGACCCGGCAGCGGAACGGGAGGCGGTCGAGCGCTGGCTGAGCGAGGACGCCTACGCGAGGGTGGAGCCTGCGTGCGCGGCCGGTCGTCACGGCGACGGAATACGCGCTTTTTCGGTTCGCCACGAAGCGCCGGTCACGGGCGCCGGCCTCGCGGCCTGGTTAAGCCTCATGGCCGCGCTCAAGGGAGCGAACCTGCTCCGCGTCAAGGGACTCATCAACGTCGAAGGCAGCCCGGTCGCCGTGCATATCGTGCAGAGCGTCATTCATGAGCCGCTGACGCTCGAAACCTGGCCGTCGGCGGATCGCAGCACGCGCATCGTGTTCATCACGCGCGGCATGGCGCGGGAGGAGATTGAGACGACGCTGCCGGCGCTGGGCCTGGACGCGAGCCGGCGCACGGCCGGCGCCGCGATCGACCCGGCGGCGTATGCCCGATTTGTCAGCGCAGCGGCGGGATTCCGGTCGAGGGAACGGCGTCAGGAACGAAGGAGGTGAAGTTTGAAGTCCCAGGAATTTCTCGAAACGAAAGCGAAAGGGCCCGTGCGGGCGATCAGCTGCGGGACCTTGATCGACGGCCGCGGCGGCAAGCCAGTCGAGAACGCGGTGGTGCTGATCCAGGGCAACCGCATCACCCGCGTCGGCGAGCGCGGCAAGCTGAAGGTCCCGCCGGGCGCGGAAACGATCGACTGCCCGCGCTACACGTTGATGCCGGGGATGATGGATCTCCACATCCACACCGCCATGTACAACTGCATGACCTTTCACAACCACCGGGTCGCGCAGTTCGAGACCATGCCGCACCTGCAGCAGATGTACGCGCTGTTCCACGCCCAGAACTGCTTCGACATGGGGTTCACCACGCTGCGCGATCTCGGCATGAACGGGCCCTACGGGCTGCTGGTGAACGAGATGTGCGCGGTGCGCGACGCGATCAACGCCGGCATCGTCGAAGGGCCGCGCATGCTGATCGCGGGCTTTACCACCATGACGGGCTCGCATCTCGAATTGATCCAGCCGCGTGCGATGTACCGTTGGGGATTCAATACCGCCGACGGGCCGTGGGAGCTGCGCAAGCTCGCGCGCAAGAACATGCTCGCCGGGTGCGACGTCATCAAGACCTGCGCCTCCGGGGGCGGGGGCACCGACAAGGAGGAGCCGGACATCCGCAACATGACGCAGGAGGAGCTCGACGCGGTGGTGGACGAGGCGCACGCCCTGCACAAGCACGCGGCGGTGCACTGCTTCACCACCAGCGCGCAGCGCATGGCATTGAAGGCGGGGGCCGACACCATCGAGCACATGGTGTTTCACGACGACGAGACCATCGAGCTGATCCGCAAGTCCGGCACCCCGGTCACGCCGACGCTCGCGCACCGCACCGACCACGCCATCCAGCTGCGCCGGGAGCACGGCACCGCGGACTTCGTGCTGCGCAAGATGAAGTACCTGCAGCCGTTCTGCTTCGAGACCTTCCGCAAGATGTACAAGGCGGGGGTGAAGATCGCGATGGGCACGGATATGGGCTTCGAGCCCGACATGGGCTCGAACGCCTCGGAGCTGGAGATCTACGTGAAGCTCGGCATGAAGCCGATGGACGCAATTCTGACCGCGACCCGCAACGCGGCGCAGGCGTTGAAGCAGGAGAAGGATCTGGGCACGATCGAGGCCGGCAAACTCGCCGACGTCATCGCGGTGGACGGCGATCCGGTCAAGAACATCCGCTGCCTGCAGGAGAAGAAGAACATCAAGATCGTGATGAAAGAGGGGAAAATCTACGCCGACCGCCGGCCGGGCAAGAGCAAGAACGTGGTCAACGTAAAGCCGGGGGACTGGAAGATCATCGACTACTTGTGACGACTGACGGAATCCCCCCGACACATCTGTGTCTCCCCCCTTTGACAAAGGGGGGCAACGGGGGATTATGTCTCCCCCCTTTGACAAAGGGGGGTAGGGGGGATTTGGTGGCGCGGTGTTGAAGTGACGGGAGGGAGCGGACGATGGCGGCGAAGAAGCGCGTGACGAAAAAGGCGAAGACGAAGACCGCAGGCGCGGTGAAGGGCGGTAACGGGAAGTACCAGTTCACGCTGGCGGTATTGAAGGATGTCCCGGCGGGCACCGGCTACTCCACCTCGCACGGCGGCGTGGTCGAGGGCGAGCGCATGCTCGTCGGCTACATCCACAAGGCGCGCGGCACCGGCTCGCGCATGCACACGCACAAAAACGAGCAGTTCAATTTCGTGGTGCGCGGCACGCTCGTCGGCTCGGTCAACGGCAAGAAGGTGGTGGCGCCCGCCGGCACCCTCATCTACATTCCCGCCAACGCGCCGCACACGCTGGTCGCCTCCGCCGATGACGAGGACGTCATCTTCATCGCCATCAAGGACCTCTCGCAAGGTATCATCGGGAGAGCGGTGGATGGCAAGATGAGCGGGCCGCTCTACCAAAAGGGGTTCGGCCCCGACTTGTAGGCACCCTTCGCAAAGGAGGAGCCGGCGTGAAGCCCGATTTGCGCAACAACCGGGACTTTATCGCCGGACTGCTGTTCATCGTTCTCGGGGGCCTGGCGGTCGTCCTTGCCCGCGACTATCCGCTCGGCTCGACGATGCGCATGGGGCCAGGCTATTTTCCGACGGTCCTCGGCGGCATCCTGATCCTGTTCGGCGTCACCGTGCTACTGCGCGGCGTGCGCTCCGGAGACCAGGTGAAGGGTGTCTGGGGCTGGAAGCCGCTCGCGCTCATTGCGCTTTCGATCGTATTGTTCGGATTCCTGCTGGACCGGGTAGGCATGATCCCGGCGACAGTCGTGACACTCTTCGCCGCCGCCGCCGCCGGCCGTGAGTTCCGCTTCAAGGAGGTGCTACTCCTCGCGGTCGTGATGTCCGCGTTCTGCGTCGCGGTCTTCAGCTACGGCCTGAAGCTGCCCTATCCGCTGATCGGCGGCTACTACTGATGGAGCTCTTCCACAACCTCGTCTTCGGGTTCGGCGTCGCGTTCTCGCTGCAGAACCTCGCGTACTGCTTCGTGGGGGTCGCGCTCGGCACGCTGATCGGCGTGCTGCCCGGCGTGGGGCCGCTGGTCACGATCGCGATGCTGTTTCCGATCACGTTCCACCTGCCGGCGGTGCCCGCGATCATCATGCTCGCGGGGATTTTCTACGGCGCGCAGTACGGGGGCTCCACCACGTCGATCCTCGTCAACCTTCCCGGCGAGACCGCCTCCGCGGTGACCTGCATCGACGGCTACCAGATGGCGCGGCAGGGACGCGCCGGCCCGGCGCTCGCCACGGCGGCGCTGGCGTCATTCTTCGCCGGCTGTGTCGGCACCCTGCTGATCGCGCTCGCGGGCCCGACGCTCGGCGAATGGGCGCTCAAGTTCGGGGCCGCCGAGTACACCTCGCTCATGCTGATGGCGCTGGTTGCGTCTGCCGTGATGACGCAGGGAGATGCGGTCAAGGGGCTCGCGCTGGTCGTCCTGGGGCTCCTCGTCGGCGTCGTGGGCGTCGACGTCAATTCCGGCATGGCGCGCTACTCCTTCGGCTTTCCGGAGCTCGTCGACGGAATCGGCTTCACGGTGGTCGCGGTCGGCCTCTTTGCGGTGGCGGAAATCGTGGCCAACCTGGAGAGCCGGGAGGCGCGCGAGGTTTATGCCGGCAAGGTGACCGGCCTGATGCCGACCGCGCGGGATATCCGGGACGCGGCCTGGCCCACCGTCCGCGGCACCGCGCTGGGCGCCTGTTTCGGCGTGCTGCCGGGCACCGGCCCCGCCCTTTCCTCGTTCGCGACTTACATGCTGGAGAAAAAGCTCGCGCGGGACCCCTCGCGCTTCGGCCGGGGCGCGATCGAAGGGGTAGCGGCCCCGGAGGCGGCCAACAACGCCGCCGCCCAGACCGCCTTCATCCCCATGCTCACCCTCGGCATCCCCGCCTCCCCGATCATGGCTTTGATGCTGGCGGCGCTCACGCTGCAAGGCATCGCGGCCGGGCCGCAGGTGATGCTCGACAAGCCTGACCTTTTCTGGGGCCTCGTCGCCAGCATGTGGATCGGCAACCTCCTGCTCGTGGTCCTCAACCTGCCGCTGGTGGGGTTGTGGGTGAAGCTCCTCGCCGTGCCCTACCGCTGGCTGTTTCCGTCCATCATCCTCTTCTGCTGCATCGGCAACTACAGCGTCAGCAACAATCCCTTCGACCTCTACCTGTGCGCTATCATCGGCGTGCTCGGCTACGTGCTCGTCAAGCTCGAGTGCGAGCCGGCGCCGCTGCTCCTCGGCTACGTGCTGGGGCCGCTGCTGGAGGAGAACCTGCGGCGCGCACTGCTGATCGCGCGCGGGGACCCGACGGTGTTCTTCACCCGCCCGATCAGCCTGGCGTTCATGATTGCAGCCGTGCTTATATTTGTCGTCATGGTCGTCCCGGCGCGCGCGACGCGCCGCCGGACATAACCAGGAGGAGAGATTCACATGCAGAACTCGCCGATCATGCGCTTCCTGGCGCTCGCGCTGCTCGCCTGCGCGGCACCTTCCGCGCTGGCGCAGGCGCCCTACCCCGTGAAGCCGATCCGCTTCCTCGTCGGGTTTCCGCCGGGCGGCAGCAACGACATCGTGGCGCGCGCGATCGCACCCAAGCTCTCCGAATACCTCGGCCAGCAGGTGGTGGTGGACAACCGTGGCGGCGCGAACACCGCCATCGCGACGCAGCTCATGGTGAACTCGCCGCCGGACGGCTACACCATCCTGATGAACGCGCCCGGCCACACCACCAACCCGGCCCTGATCAAGCTCGGCTTCGACTCGATCAACGACTTCGCGTTCATCACGCTGCTCGGTAAGGCGCCGAACCTGCTGGTGGTGCACCCCTCATTTCCGCCGAAAAGCGTGCAAGAGTTGATCGCGTTGTCGAAGAAACGCCCCGGCGACGTCAACTACGGCTCCTCGGGAATCGGTACCTCGGTCCACCTCTCCGCCGAGCTGTTCCAGTACATGAGCGGGATCAAGTGGACGCATATTGCCTACCGGGGCGGCGGGCCGGGGCTTGTGGCGCTGCTATCGGGCGAGGTTTCGCTCTATTTCGGTAACTTCCCGACCGTGATTCGGCAAGCGCGGGCCGGCAGGCTGCGCGCCCTGGCTGCGACGGGATTGAAGCGCTCGGCCGCCGCCCCCGACATCCCAACAGTGGCGGAGAGCGGGGTCCCGGGTTATGAAGTGTCGACGTGGTGGGGATTGTCCGCCCCGGCGAAAACGCCGCCAGCGATCCTGGCACGGCTCCACAAGGAGACGGTCAGCGCGCTGAATTCCCCGGACGTGCGCAGCCGGCTGGAGGAGCTCGGTGCCGAGATCATCGCCAGCTCGCCCGCGCAGTATGCCGACTTCATTCGCAGGGACATGGCGAAGTGGGCCAAAGTGATCAAGGCGGCGGGCATCAAGAGCCGGTGAGGCACCATGTCAGCGAGAGATGTGATCCGTCAACTCGAGGAGAAGAACGCCGAAGCGCTGGCGATGGGCGGCGCGGAAAAGCTTGCCGAGCGCAAGAAGCAGGGGGCGCTGAACGCCCGCGAGCGCATCGACTACCTGGTGGACCCGGGCAGTTTCGCGGAATCGGGGCGCCATGCCCGCAGCATCCGCGAGGAGGTGCGCCACAAGACCCCCGCCGACGGCAAGGTCGCGGGGTTTGCGCGCATCGACGGGCGCGAGGTGGCACTCGTGTCCAACGACTTCACCGTGCTCGGCGCATCGAGCAGCGTCGTCAACATGAAGAAGATCCGCCACGTGAAGCAGGCCGCCTGCCGCTACGGCATGCCGCTCGTCTTGCTCGGCGAGTCTTCCGGCGCGCGCATGCCCGACCGCATGGGCGCTTCCGGCCGCGCCATCCTAGCGCAGGACCCGACCGAGTACCAGCGCCTGCGTGAGGCGCCGTGGGTGTCCGCCCTCCTCGGCCAGTGCTACGGTTCCTCGACGTGGTATGCGGCGATGTCGGACTTCGTCGTGATGCGCAAGGGCTCGGTGATGGCGATTGCGAGCCCCGGCGTCACCTCGATCGCCATCGGAAAGCCGATCGATCCCGAGGAGCTCGGCGGCTGGAAGCTCTTGACCGGCGTCTCGGGACTCGCGGACATGGCGGTGGATACCGACGAGCAGGCGCTCGACGCGGTGAAGAAGTTTCTTTCCTTCCTGCCGGCGCACAGCATGGAGCCCCCGCCCGAGCGGCCGGTGCCGGCCGGCTCGGGCGAAGCGTGCCGCAAGATGCTGGATATAGTCCCGGAAGCCCGCAACAAGGTCTACGACGTGCGCAAGGTGATCGCGGCGGTCGCGGACAGGGAATCGAGCTTCGAGCTGAAGGAGCGCTTCGGAAGGTCGGTCGCCACGGTGCTCGCGCGGCTCGATGGAAAGACCGTCGGCTTCATCGCCAACAACCCCCTATACAAGGGCGGCGCGCTGGATGCCGATGCCTGCCAGAAGGCCACGAGCTTCATGGTGCTGTGCGACTCTTTCAACATCCCGATCGTGTTCCTGGTGGACGTGCCGGGTTTTCTCATCGGAGTGGAGGGCGAAATCCGCGGCATGCCGGGCAAGGTCATCAACTGGATGAACGCGCTGTCGCTGGTGACGGTGCCGCGGATCACCGTCATCCTGAGGAAGAGCTACGGCCAGGCCTTCATCAACATGGGCGGAGGCCGCAATACCGATGAGCTCGCGTGCTGGCCGTCAGCCGACTTGGGCTTCATGGACACGCGGGCTTCAGTGAACGTCCTCTACGGCGTCAAGGAGCAGGACGACCCGAAACGCTTCAAGCAGCTCGTCGCCGAGGTCGAGCGCGACACCACGCCGTGGGAGCTTGCGCGGCTCTACGAGGCGCAGCACGTGATCGATCCGCGCGACACGCGCGATTTCCTGATTCGCATGCTGCAGGTGCACCGCAGGCGGCTGAAAAACGGCGTCGGCGAGCACCGCCTGGCGAACTGGCCCACCAGCTACTGAGTGATGAGTGATGAGTGACGAGTGACGAGTGACGAGAAACGAGTAACGAATAGGAGATAGAAACATGCTGACCCATGCCCCAGTGACAACCCTTCTGCCGGTGAAGGATCTGAACCGCGCGCGGGAGTTCTATGAAAAGAAGCTCGGCTTGAAGCCCCTCGGGTCAAGGCCGGACGGCAAGTTTCAGTTTGCCGGCGGTAGCGGCGGCGTCATCGCGCTGTTCCCGAAACCCGAGGGGACCAAGGCCGAGCACACAGCAGTGAGCTTCCAGGTGAAGGACATCGCCAAGGAGATCAAGGAGCTCAAGCAAAAGGGCGTCGTGTTCGAGGACTACGACTTCCCTGGCCTGAAAACCGAGAACCACGTCTGCGTGCTGGGCGCCGAAAAGGCGGCGTGGTTCAAGGACACGGAGGGAAACTACCTCTGCCTGCACGAGGACATTTAGGGCTTCACCGCCCTACTTAGACGCGACAGACGTCCTCGCCGCAGCCGAGATCCCTATCCGCGTCGGCGAGCAGTCGCTCGAAGGTTTCCGGCACGCGGATGACGCGCCCTTCCACCGTCGGGGAGTGCGCCTGCAGCCAGTAGCTGTGGGTCGGGTGGCCGCCGCCGGCGACGAGGAGCACGATGTTGTCCGGCTTCTGGCAGATCGGCCAGGGGTCCAGTTTGATG
>DASWHI010000005.1:0-9430 GCA_036398235.1 Burkholderiales bacterium | reverse complement strand
GCGCTGATCGCCACCGTGCCCGCGCTCTGGCTCGAGAACAGCCTCCTCGCCAGCATGATGCTGATCGGCGTGCTGCTGCCGGAGGTGCTGTGGAATGGCGCCTTCTTCGTGCGGCTCGTCACCGGAACGCGCCTATTCGGGCTCACGGACTACATGTTCGACCCCGCAAAGCCGCGTTACCTGCGGGCGATCTCGCTCGTCTTCCACGTCCTGCTGCCGCTCCTGCTGCTGTGGATGGCCGTCCGGCTCGGCTACGACTCGCGCGCGCTCGTTGCGCAGACAGCCCTCGCCTGGGTCGTGCTGCCCCTCAGCTACTGGCTTGGAGACCCCAAGGTCGAGAACCTCAACTGGGTATTCGGCTGGACCGCCGCGCAGCAGACGCGTATTCCGCCGCTCGCGTATCTCGGGCTGGTGATGATCGCATTCCCGCTCCTCATCTACCTGCCTACGCACCTGCTGCTACAGCGGCTGTTCGCTTGATATTTAATGCGCCGCCGTGCCCTTGGCGGACGGGCGGAACGGAGGAGCATAGTAGGGCGGGAAGCCGTTGGTATAGGCGGCGAGCTGGTATTCGAGCTGGGAGATCAGGATCGTTTTGGTGGCGATGCTCGTAACGTATTGCGGCCTCACCGCGTCAGCCGATCCCCTCATCAATTGCAGATCGGACTCGCGGCTCTCGCGCGCGTTCTTGAGCTGCGCCTGCAGCGCGGCCACTCTCGGCACGACGTCGGCTGGCGCCGCGTAGGGCTTGCCGTCGATCGCGTAGCTAAGCGTCACCCGCCACCGTTCCGCCGCGCGCCGCTGCTCGAGCATGGCGAGCGTCTGCTCGTGGACGGCGATGCGGATCGACATCAGGTCGTGCACGACGGAGCTCTTGCCATAGGATTTCTGCTCCTCCTGCGCCTGGGTGATGCGCTCGTTGACCGATTCGATTTCCGCCTCGAGCCGGCGGGCAGTTTCGGGGTCCGCGCATCCGGAAATCGCGACGAGGGCGAGCACTGAGAAATATCTTGGGACAGTCATGGCGAAGCTCCTGCCTGACGCAGCGACAATGGTTCCGCGACCCGCAATCTTACTCTCTGCGCCGCAACCGGTTGCCGTGCCGCTCCCGCGCCAGTAGCATTGGCCGGTGGCATTCAATTTCTACATCTATTACCGCGTCGACCCGGAGAAGGCCCGCACCTGCGAGCCGCTGATCGGACAGCTCCTCGCCGCCGTCCGCGATGCGACCGGCGTCCAGGGCCGGCTCCTGAGGAAGCACGGCGAGCCCAACCTCTGGATGGAAGTCTACGAGGGCATCGCCGACGAGGCGAAGTTCGAGTGGGAGCTCGCCGAGATCGCCGGCCGGCTCAAGGTGCAGGATTACCTCCAGCCCGGCACGACGCGGCACCACGAATGCTTTGAATCCTGATGTGCCTGATCCTCCTCGCCTGGCGCGCGCACCCCGAGTTCCCGCTGGTGTTCGCGGGCAATCGCGACGAAGCGTACGAGCGCCCCAGCGCAGCGGCCGGGTTCTGGGCCGACGATCCCCGGATCTTCGGTGGCCGGGATCTCGAGAAAGGCGGCACCTGGCTCGGTGTGACGCGCACGGGGCGGCTCGCGGCGGTGACCAATTACCGGGACGGGCGGGCAGCGAGGGTAGCCCCACGCTCGCGCGGGGAGCTCACGGCGGCCTTCCTGCGCGGCACCGATGAACCACGCGCCTACCTCGAGGGCGTCGCGGCGCGCGGGGCCGACTACGGCGGCTACACGCTCGTCGTCGGCGACCTCGAGCGGATGGTTTGCATCTCCAACCGCGGGCGGGGAATCGAGGAAATCGCCCCCGGCATACACGGATTGAGCAATCACCTCCTCGACACCCCGTGGCCCAAGGTCACGCGCGGGAAGGAGTGCATCTCCGCCCTGATGAAGGCGGATGAAGCCGGTCTGGTGCGAGGGCTCTTCGGCGCGCTGGAGGACCGCACCGTGGCGCCCGACGCGGAGCTGCCCGATACCGGCATGGGGTTGCAGCGCGAGCGCGAGCTCTCCTGCGCCTTCGTTGCGGGCGAGCGTTATGGCACGCGCGCCTCGACCGTGCTGCTTGTCAGCCGGAATGACGAAGTGGTGTGCGTGGAGCGCAGGTTTGGCGCACGGGGCGCGCCGCAGGGAGAGGCAGAGCAGCGCTTCGCGCTTTACAACCGCGGGAGGGGGTGGAATATGAAGGCAGTCGGCCAGGTGATCTGATCGGCCGTCTTGCGCTTCATGGCGATGTGCGGGATCCCCGCCTCGATGAATTCCTTGCCGTACCGGGTAAAGCCGCGTTTTCTGTAAAAGCCGATCACTTGGGTCTGGGCATGCAGCTTGACTTCCTCGTTGCCCATCTTGTTGGCGATGACGAGCAGGAGCTCCAGCAGCGCGCGGCCGACTCCTTTTCCGCGCCACTCGAGGAGCACCGCCAGGCGCCCGATACGACCGTCCTGCAGAAGCCGCCCGGTGCCGATCGGCGAGCCGTCCGGCGCGCACGCCAGAACATGGTAGGAAGCCTCGTCGAGGCCGTCCCACTCGAGTTCCGGCGGGACGCCCTGCTCCTCGACGAACACCTTGTTCCGGATCGCCCTGAGCTCCTTCTGGGAGGTGATCCAGTAGACCGGCTTGACGGTGAAAGAGAGCGCTTCAGCCACGAACGTCCAGATGTTTTACGTTAAGAACAGTCGCTAACACGCTGTTTTAATGGCACCAGGGAAACGAACCTCATGCTGGCTGTTCGCCCGATGCCTCCCTTGTGGTAGCTAGTATGCCACCATTTTGAGAACTCGACTGCCGATCATGATCAAGCAGAGAAGCGTGCTGGTCGCGGGGTTGGCGGGAGCACTCGCCCTCGCCCTCGGTGGCTGCGCAAGCGTGTATTTCCACGACGCCGGCCCCGCGCCCACGGTTCAGTACGAGCTCGCGAAGCTTCCGTTCACCGAGTACTGGACCGGGATCGTATTCAACGGCGAGAAGATCGGCTTCACGCACTTCACGATCCGCAAGGAGGCTGGAACGCAGCACTACGAGATCCGCTCCGAGGCTTCCTTTGTTCTGCGCTTTCTCGGCTTCGAGAAGAAGGTCCAGTTGAAGTCGCGCGACGTGATCCGGGGCGACCTCACCCTGGTGGATTTCGCCTATGAATACAGCATCGACGGCAGCGAACTGAAGGTTACCGGCCGCCGCGAAGTCGGAAACCTGGCGGCGACGATCGTGACCGGCGGCACGCCCACCGAGCAACGCCTGCCGGTAGAGGGAAATCTCTATCCTTCCAGCGTAATCGCCCTGTATCCGGTCCTGTACGGGCTCGAGATCGGCCGCGAGCACGGCTATCTCGTGTACAGCGGCGAAACGCAGTCCATCAGGGAAGTAACCCAGCGGGTAATCAGCTACGAGCGAAGCGAGCTCTTTCTCGGCAACGCTTTCAAGGTCGAAACCGCGATGGGCGGGCAAGGTGTCACCACCTGGATTGGGCCCGACGGCAGGCCGGTGTTCGAGCTCGCGCTGCGCGGCGCGATGATCTCATTCCTCGAGGACTCCAGTTCGGCGACACGCTACCTCGCCCTCGCCAGCCTCAACAAGAACGAAAGCCTGATCGACTACAGCATCGTGCGCCCCGACCGCCCGATCGACGATCCGCGCGCCGTCTCAGCGCTTCGAGTCGCGCTCTCCGGCGCCGAACACTCCCCTCCGTCCGATGCCTGGCAGCGCTGCACGACCGAGCAACCGGAAATCCTCTGCGAGATCGGGCGCGCGGTCCGTCCCGGTGCCACGGACGCCCCACCGCCACTGGACAAACTGCGCGCGCGCTACCTCGAGCCCTCGATTGCGGTGCAGAGCCGGGACCCCATTGTCCGACGCCTTGCGGACACGATTGCCGGCGGCAGTACTTCAGATGAAGAGCGCATTGCGCGGATACTTCAATGGCTGGACCAGAATATCGAAAAGGCGCCGATCGACGTCTTTTCGGCGGTCGACGTCCTGATGCAGCGCAAAGCGGAATGCCAGGGCCACGCCTACCTCTATACCGCCCTTGCGCGCGCCGCGGGCGTACCCACGCGGATGGTGAATGGGCTGGTCTACTCCGAGGAGTTTCGCGGCTTCCTCTACCACAGCTGGGCGGAAAGCCTGGTCGGTGACGACTGGCGGGTGGTGGACCCCACGTTCGGCCAGGCGGCGGCGGACGCCACCCACATCAAGCTGGTCGAGGGCGAGAACCTGGCGGACCTGATTCCGCTGACGGAGTGGGTGGGAAAGGTGAAGATCCGCGTGCTCGATGTCGAGCACCGGCGGCCGTGACCGGACAGCGGTTGCGCCTCACAGCGTGAGGCCGCCGCTCACTTCGATGACCGCGCCGTTGATGTAGCTCGCTTCGTCGGAGGCGAGGAACGCGAAGATGTTGGCGATTTCCTCGGGGTGCGCCAGCCGGCCGAGGGGCACACGCTCCTCCAGCGCCTTCAGCACCTTCTCCGGAATCCTCCCAAGGATCGGCGTGGAGACGAACCCCGGGCACACCGCGTTGGCGCGGATGCCCTTGCGGCCGAGCTCGCGGGCCCAGGTCTTGACCATTCCGATCACGCCGAATTTGCTAGCCGCGTAATTGGTCTGGCCGAAATTACCGTAGATGCCGACGATGGATGAAGCGTTGAGTATCACCCCGGAACTCTGCTTGAGCATGACATCCACCACCGCCTTGGTGCAGTTGTAGACGCCCTTCAGATTGATTTCGATCACGCTGTCGAACTGCTCCTCGGTCATGTTCTTCAGCGTGCTGTCGTGGACGATGCCGGCGTTATTCACCAGGCAGTCGATACGCCCGTATCGGGCAACAACCGCCCCCACCATCTTCGCGAGGCTGTCCGGGTCCCTCACGTCGATCTGGAAGCCCATGGCCTCGCCGCCGGCCTCGGCGACATCCTGGGCCGCCTGCTGGGCCTGGTCGGCATTGATGTCGCAGGCGATGACGGTCGCCCCTTCCCTGCCGAACTTGAGCGCCGTGGCGTAACCGATGCCCCTGCCTGCGCCGGTGATGATGGCCACCTTGCCTGCCAGTCTGGCTGGCGAATGGCCGTTCCCGTTACCGTTGTGACCTTTCCCGCTGCCGCTCGCGTTGCCGTTACCGCTGCCGTTACGCCGTTTCTCAGCCATGAGCGAATGACCCTCCTGGCAAAAAGTTGCGCCACTATACCACTTTTTCGCAATGCACAATAATGGCATTGTTCCGGTCAAGGATTCACCCCAACCGGCTTAAAGACAATGGGTTACAGGAATAGCGCCCAATCTGGCATTGCAAGATCGGGGGCCGGTGGCAGGGCCCGGCTATTCCCGGATCTCGACGACCGTGCCGACCGGCACGAGCTCGAACAGCTCGACGATGTCGCGGTTGTGCATCCGGACGCACCCCCGTGAACCCGGCTTGCCCATGTCGGCGGTGTCCGGGCTGCCATGGATATAGATCGCGCGCCGCATGGTGTCGACCTTGCCCATTCGGTTGTATCCGCGCTCGCAGCCCGAAAGCCAGAGGATGCGTGTGAGTATCCAGTCCCGTCCCGGGGAATTTCGGGCGAGGTCTGGCGAATAGACCTCCCCGGTCGGGCGCCGCTCGACGAACACTGTATTGAAAGGCTGCCCCGCCCCGATCTTGGCCCGGATGATGTGGTGGCCACGCGGCGTGCAGAAGCTACCGTTCCGCTCACCCACTCCGTTCTTGGCGGACGAGATGGCGTAACGCTTAAGAAGATTCAAGTTATCATCTAACAGATCAAGGCGTTGAAGGCTTATATTAATGTTAATTCTAGACATGGCGCACGGCCCTCCTGCGCGCCCCGAAAAACTCCTTCAGCAGCTTGGCGGCTTCCTCCGCCATCACGCCGCCCGTGACCGTGGCGTGGTGATTGAGGCGATTTTCCGCGAACAAGTCCACAACACTGCCGCACGCGCCGGACTTGGGGTCGGCCGCTCCGTAGACCACCCGGCTCACGCGTGCATGCATGATCGCGCCCGCACACATCGCGCACGGCTCCAGCGTGACATAGAGCTGACATTCGCCCAGCCGGTAATTGCCGATTTGCTCCGCCGCGTCGCGCAATGCCATCACTTCCGCGTGAGCGGTCGGGTCCCTGCCCGTTACGGGCCGGTTATAGCCGCGTCCGACGACCGCCCCTTCCCTCACCAGCACGGCGCCCACCGGCACTTCGCCTGCTTCCGCCGCGAGCTTCGCCAGGGCAAGCGCCTCGCGCATGAATTCCTCGTCGCTCATTCCCATTCGATGGTGGCGGGCGGCTTGCTCGAGATGTCGTAGACCACGCGGTTGATGCCCCGCACCTCGTTGATGATGCGGTTCGCTACCTTTGACAGAAGCCCGTGCGGCAGTTCCGCCCATTGCGCGGTCATGAAGTCCGTGGTCTGCACCGCGCGCAGCGCGACCACGTGCTCGTAGGTGCGGCCATCGCCCATGACGCCCACCGATTTCACCGGGATGAACACGGCAAAGGCCTGGGCAGTCTTGTCGTACCACCCCGACGCCTGCAATTCATCAATGAATATCGCGTCCGCGCGCCGCAGCAGGTCGGCGTATTCGCTTTTCACCTCGCCCAGTATGCGCACCCCCAGGCCCGGCCCTGGGAACGGGTGACGGAATACGATTTCGCGCGGCAGCCCGAGCGTCACCCCCACCTCGCGCACTTCGTCCTTGAACAATTCGCGCAATGGCTCCAGCAGCTTGAGGTGCAGGGTATCCGGCAGACCGCCGACGTTGTGGTGCGACTTGATGCTGTGGGCCTTCCGGGTTCTTGCCCCGGCCGACTCGATGACGTCGGGGTAGATGGTGCCCTGGGCGAGCCACTTCACTTTCGGCAGGCGCGCCGCCTCGCGCTGGAACACCTCGATGAATTCCCGCCCGATGATCCTGCGCTTTTCCTCCGGATCGGTCACGCCCTTCAGTTGCCGCATGAACTGCTCGCGCGCGTCCACGTGGATGACCCTTGCGCCGAGCTTTCCGGAAAAGGTGTTCATCACCTGATCGGCCTCGTTGAGCCGCAACAGGCCGTGGTCCACGAACACGCAGGTGAGCTGATCGCCGATCGCCCTGTGAATGAGCGCCGCGGCCACCGACGAATCCACGCCACCCGAGAGCCCCAGCACCACTTCCTCGGGGCCGACCTCCGAGCGCATGTGGCCGATCGTCTCCTCGATGAAGTTCGGCATGCTCCAGTCGCCGGAGAGGCCGCAGATCTGGATCACGAAGCGCTCGAGTATCGCGTTGCCCTGCAAGGTATGCGTGACTTCGGGGTGGAACTGCACGCCGTAGAACTTGCGCGACTCGTCGGCCATGGCGGCGATGGGGCAATCGGCGCTCGAAGCGATCGCCTTGAAGCCCTGCGGCAGCTCGTTGACCTTGTCGCCGTGGCTCATCCAGACGTCGAGCAGGCCGTGCCCCTCGGCGGATACGCGGTCTTGTATGTCCTTGAGCAGGGCCGAATGGCCGCGCGCACGGACCTCGGCGTAGCCGAACTCCCGCACCTTGCCCATTTCAACCTTGCCGCCGAGCTGGGCGGCCATGGTCTGCATGCCGTAGCAGATGCCCAGGACCGGCACACCCAGTTCGAATACCCCCTGCGGCGCCCGTGGCGTGCCGCCTTCCCACACGGAGGCCGGGCCGCCGGAGAGGATGATGCCGCGTGGTTTGAAGGCGCGAATGAACCCGTCGTCCACGTCGTACGGATGGATCTCGCAATAGACGTGGGTCTCGCGAACGCGGCGCGCGATAAGCTGCGTGTACTGCGCCCCGAAGTCGAGGATGAGGATCTTCTCGTGGTGCGGGGGAGGCGATCGGTCTGCGCGAGTCGCGACGGGGGTCGCTACGCGGGTTTCAAACTTACTGGTCACTGGTCACCGGTCACTCGACTCGGTAATTGGGCGCTTCCTTCACGATCTGCACATCGTGGACGTGCGATTCCCGGATACCCGCGGTGGTGATCTCGACGAACTCGGCGCGCTGGCGCATGGTTTCGATGTCGGCACAGCCGAGGTAGCCCATGCTCGACTGCAGGCCGCCCGTGAGCTGCTGGATCAGCGGCGCGAGTTGGCCCTTGTACGGCACCCGGCCCTCGACACCTTCCGGCACGAGCTTGTCGGTATCGGGCTCGTCCTCATCCTGAAAGTAGCGGTCGGCGGAACCCTGCTGCATGGCGCTGAGCGAACCCATGCCGCGGTAGGATTTGTACGAGCGCCCCTGGAACAGCTCGATCTCGCCGGGCGACTCCTCAGTTCCGGCGAACAGGCTGCCGATCATCACGGCATGGGCGCCGGCTGCGATCGCCTTCGCAATGTCGCCCGAATAGCGGATGCCGCCGTCGGCGATCAGCGGCACGTCGGTCTTGGCGAGCCCCTTCATCACGTTGGCGATTGCGCTGACCTGCGGGACGCCAACGCCCGCGACGATCCGCGTCGTGCAGATCGAGCCCGGCCCGACCCCGACCTTCACGCCGTCCGCGCCGTGGTCGACCAGGGCCTTCGCCGCCGCCGCGGTGGCGACATTGCCCCCGATGACCTGCGCCTTCGGGAACTTGCGCTTGACCCAGCGGACGCGGTCGAGCACGTTCTTCGAGTGGCCATGGGCGGTGTCCACCACGATGACGTCCGCGCCGGCCTCGATCAGCAGCTCGGCACGCTCCTCCGTGCCTTCCCCAACCCCGATGGCGGCGCCCACCCGCAGCCGTCCCAGCGAATCCTTGCAGGCGTTGGGGTGCTCGGTGGATTTCAGGATGTCCTTGACCGTAATCAGGCCGCGCAATTCGAAGTTCTTGTTCACGACCAGAACGCGCTCGAGGCGGTGCTTGTGCATGAGCGCCAGCGCTTCCTCGCGCTTCGCGCCCTCCTGCACCGTCACCAGCCGTTGGCGCGGCGTCATGATATTCCGTACCGGCTGATCGAGCTTGGTCTCGAACCGCAAATCGCGGTTAGTGACGATGCCCACGACGCGCCCGGACCCGTTGATGACGGGCAACCCGGAGATCTTGTGCTGTTGCGTGAGCTTGAGCACGTCGCGCACCTTCATGGTCGGCGCGATCGTGATCGGATCCTTGACGATCCCGCTCTCGAAACGCTTGACTTTGGTCACCTCGCCGGCCTGCTCCTTGGGCGACTTATTCTTGTGAACGATGCCAATGCCGCCTTCCTGGGCGATGGCGATCGCGAGCCGCGCCTCGGTCACGGTATCCATCGCGGCCGAGACGAGCGGAATGTTGAGGGTGATGCCGCGGGTAAGCTTGGTCTGGAGACTGACGTCGCGCGGGAGAACGGTCGAGTGGGCGGGAATCAGCAGAACATCGTCGAAGGTGAGGCCTTTCTGGACCACACGCATATTTTCCACCCTTCGCAAAAAACGTATTATACGCATGCACCCGTCAACGGTAAACGGATT
>DASWHI010000004.1:0-13897 GCA_036398235.1 Burkholderiales bacterium | reverse complement strand
TTGCGTCCGGACTAAACGATGTTGAGATGCTCGATCCCCGTCGTCAGGTCCTTTTCCTTCGCCTCCTTGCCGTGCAGCTTGATCATCAGCCGCAGCTCGTTGACGGAATCGGCGTTGCGCAGCGCGTCCTCGTAGCTGATCAGCCCCTGCTCGTAGAGATCGAACAGGTGCTGGTCGAAGGTCTGCATGCCGAGCTCGCGCGACTTCGCCATGATGCCCTTGATCTCGTGCACCTCGCCCTTGAAGATGAGGTCCTGGATGAGCGGCGAGTTGAGCAAGATTTCGACCGCCGCAACGCGCCCCCTGCCGTCCTTCTTCGGGATCAGGCGCTGCGAGACCAGCGCCCGGATGTTGAGCGAAAGGTCCATCAGCAGCTGCGCCCTGCGGTCGTGCGGGAAGAAGTTGATGATGCGGTCGAGCGCCTGGTTGGCGCTGTTGGCGTGCAGCGTCGTCAGGCACAAGTGGCCGGTCTCGGAGAACGCAACCGCGTAGTCCATGGTCTCGCGGTCGCGCACTTCGCCGATCAGGATCACGTCTGGCGCCTGGCGCAGGGTGTTCTTCAGGGCCGAGAACCAGTTTTCCGTATCCACCCCCACCTCGCGCTGCGTGATCACGCAGTTCTTGTGCTCGTGCGTGAACTCGACCGGGTCCTCGATGGTGACGATGTGGCCGTAGCTGTTCTCGTTGCGGTAGCCCGTCATCGCCGCGAGGGTGGTGGACTTGCCGCACCCGGTGCCGCCGACCATGATGATGAGCCCCCTCTTGGTCATGCAGATGTCTTTCAGCACCGGGGGCAGGTTGAGCTCCTCGAATTTCGGAATCGCCGTCGTGATGGTCCGCAGCACCATGCCGATGCGCCCCTGCTGCACGAACGCATTCACGCGGAAACGGCCGATGCCCCCCGGATTGATCGCGAAATTGCACTCCTTGGTCGCCTCGAACTCCTGCGACTGCTTGTCGTTCATCATGGCGCGCGTCAACTCGATCGTGTGCTGCGCCGTGAGCTGCTGGTTGGCGACCGGCGTCATCTTGCCGTCGAGCTTGATCGCGGGCGGAAACCCGGCGGTAATGAAGAGGTCGGAGGCCTTCTTCGCCACCATTGCCCGCAACAAGTCGTGCATGAACCTGACTGCCTGGTCTCGTTCCATATTCCGATTCCCTCAGTGAAAGTGGGCCTTGTTCCGATCACCGGTTACGGGTCACCGGTCACTGTGGTTACTTGAAATTGTCCTTGTTGGCGGCCTTGCCGCGCGCCTCGTCCACCGTGATGACGTTGCGCCGGACCATATCCGTGAGGTTCTGGTCGAGCGTCTGCATGCCGAAGCCCTGACCGGTCTGGATCGCGGAGTACATCTGCGCCACCTTGTTCTCGCGGATCAGGTTGCGGATCGCGGGAGTGCCGATCATGATCTCGTGCGCGGCGACGCGCCCTGCGCCGTCCTTGGTCTTGCACAGCGTCTGCGAGATGACGGCGCGCAACGACTCCGACAGCATCGCCCGCACCATTTCCTTTTCCTCCGCGGGAAAGACATCGATGATCCGGTCTATGGTCTTCGCGGCGGAACTCGTGTGCAGTGTACCGAACACCAGGTGGCCGGTTTCGGCCGCGGTCATTGCGAGCCGGATGGTTTCCAGGTCGCGCATTTCGCCCACCAGTATCACGTCCGGGTCCTCGCGCAGCGCGCTGCGGAGCGCATTGGCGAAGGACAGCGTGTGGGGACCGACTTCGCGCTGGTTGATCAGGCACTTCTTGGCCTCGTGCACGAATTCGATCGGGTCCTCGACTGTCAGTATGTGGCCGTGCTCGTTCTCGTTGATGTAGTTGACCATGGCCGCGAGGGTGGTCGACTTGCCGGAGCCGGTGGGCCCCGTCACCAGCACGATGCCGCGCGGGTTGTCCGAGATGTCCTGGAAAATCTTCGGCGCCTTGAGGTCCTCGAGCGTCAGCACCTTTGAAGGAATGGTGCGGAACACGGCGCCCGCGCCGCGCTGCTGCACGAAGGCATTGACGCGGAAGCGCGCGAGGTTGGGGATCGCGAACGAGAAGTCGCACTCGAGGTTTTCCTCGTAGAACTTGCGCTGCCCGTCGTTCATGATGTCGTACACCATCGCGTGCACGTCCTTGTGCTCCATGGCGGGCAGGTTGATGCGCCGCACGTCGCCGTGCACGCGGATCATCGGCGGCAGGCCCGAGGAAAGGTGGAGGTCGGAGGCCTTGTTCTTGACGACGAATGCCAAAAGTTCGGAGATGTCCATCTATAATTCTCCCGTTACGTGAGGGTGCGGAGTGAAGTGTGAGGAATTACCGGTAAGGCATTGATTTTTCGCCCAACACCCCACGTTCCAGCGCCCGCAGATTATGGCCTCAATCGCCGCCAACTTGCAAGCCGTCCATGACCGCATCGCGCACGCGGCGCGCGCCGCGCAACGGAATCCCGCGGACGTCACGCTGCTGGCGGTCAGCAAGACGTTCCCGGCAGAGCGCATCGAGGAAGCGTACGCCGCCGGACAGAGGGCGTTTGGCGAGAACCACGCGCAGGAAGCCGTGCAAAAAATCACGGATCTCGCTGCGCTCCCCCTGGAGTGGCACTTCATCGGCCCGATCCAGAGCAACAAGACCCGTCTCATTGCTCAGCACTTCGCTTGGGTGCACAGCGTCGAGCGGGAGAAAATCGCCGAACGCCTGAACGCTGCCCGGCCGGAGGGCATGCCCCCGCTCGACGTCTGCATCCAGGTCAACGTGAGCGGCGAAGCGACCAAGAGCGGGATCACGCCGGGGGAAGAGGTGAAGCTTTCCGATGCGATCGCGCGGCTGCCGCGGCTGAAATTGCGGGGGCTGATGGCGATACCGGAGCCGACAAGCGACGTGATGCTCCAGCGCCGGCGCTTCGCCTTGCTGCGCGAGTTGAAGGAGAAACTCCGCGGGCACGGTCACGCGCTCGACACGCTCTCGATGGGCATGACGGACGATTTCGAGGCGGCAATCATGGAAGGCGCGACCATCATCCGCGTGGGCACTGCAATATTCGGCCCACGGCAGAAGGACTGAACCGCCAAGGCGCCAAAGAGCAATCAAGACCGTACTAATGTTTCTCTTGGCGTCTTGGCGTCTTGGCGGTTAAATTGCTCCTTATGAAGATCACGTTCATCGGCGGCGGCAACATGGCAAGCGCCATCATCGGCGGGTTGATCCGCAAGCGCTGGCCGCGCCGCGCAATCCAGGT
This sequence comes from Burkholderiales bacterium, assembly GCA_036398235.1. GTDB lineage: Bacteria > Pseudomonadota > Gammaproteobacteria > Burkholderiales > SG8-41 > SG8-41. Next base: position 10,673 of record DASWHI010000004.1, on the reverse strand, counting down.
GGTGGAGGTCGCGGCAACCGCGCGCGCGCGGCTCGCGCGCGCTTTCAGGGTGCGGGTGCGCCCCGCGCTTGATGCCGCGGCCGCGGACAGCGACTGCATCGTCCTGGCGGTCAAGCCGCAGCATCTGCGCGAAGTCGCGCGAACATTGCGGCCGCTGCTTGCCCGCCAGCTGGTGATCACCATCGCCGCCGGCATCCGGGTGAGAGACCTCTCGCGCTGGCTGGGCGGCTACCCGCGCATCGTGCGGGTAATGCCCAACACCCCGGCGCTCGCCCTGTCCGGCATCTCCGGCCTCTACGCCGGAAGCGCCGTGAATGCCGCGGGGCGCGCGGCAGCGCAGAAGATACTCGGCGCCGTCGGGGCGACGCTCTGGGTCGAGCGCGAGGACGACCTCGATGCCATCACCGCCGTCTCCGGGAGCGGCCCCGCCTACGTTTACTACCTCGTCGAAGCTCTGGAGCGCGCCGCGCGCGAGCTGGGGCTCGCCGCCGACGCCGCGCATCGGCTCGCGCACGAGACTTTCTCTGGCGCGCTCAAGCTCGCGGCGCAATCCGGCGAGACGCCCGGGACTTTGCGCGACCGGGTCACCTCGAAGGGCGGCACCACCGAGCGGGCGCTCGCCTCCATGGAAGCCGACCGCGTGCAGGACGCCATCGTGCGCGCCGTCAAGGCCGCGGCGGAGCGCTCGCGCGAGCTGGGCGACGAGCTCGGCAGGGACTGATTCAATGGCAGCTGATTCCTGGGGTTAACAATTGCTGACCAACGCGCTGATCTTCCTCGTCAATACGGTGTGCGGCCTGTTCGTGGTGGCGCTGCTGCTGCGCTTCTACCTGCAGTGGGCGCGCGCGCCATACCGCAACCCGCTGTCGGAATTTCTGCAGGCGCTGACCGATTTCATGGTCAGGCCGGCGCGGCGGCTCGTCCCGGGACTGTGGGGCCTCGATCTCTCGACGCTCGCGCTCGCATGGCTCGTGCAATGGGTGGAAATCCTGCTGGTGCTGCAGATCAAGGAATACGGGCTGGGGCCGGCCGCCGGACAGTCGGTCGCCGCGGCCGCGCTGCTCGCGCTGGTGATGATTCTGAAGATCGGACTCTACGTCGTGATGGCCGCTGTCATCGTGCAGGTGGTGCTGTCGTGGGTGAGTCCCCACAGCCCGCTGATGTCGCTCGCGAACAGCATGACCCGCCCTTTCCTGCGGGTGTTCCAGCGCCGCGTGCCGCCGATCGGCAATGTCGACCTGTCGCCGTTGTTCGTGCTGGTGGTCATCCAGCTGCTCCTGATGCTGCCGGTCGCGTACCTGGAAGCAGTGGTCGGCCGGCTGCTCTAGCGGCAAGAGGCGCGGCTCGTGGCTCGAGAATCGGGCTGGCTTTCCTACGACGCCGCGTCGCGGCGGATTTCGATCACGGTTCACGTACAACCCAACGCCCGGCGCGCCGAAATCGCCGGCTTGTACGGCGACGCGCTGAAGATCAAGGTCGCCGCGCCCGCGGTGGACAACAGGGCGAATGCCGCGCTGGTCGAATTCCTGGGCGAGGCACTCGGTGTTCCGAGGTCCGCGATCGTCATCCGTCACGGCGCGACGGGACGGCGCAAGGTCCTCGATATCACCGGCGGCCCGGAGCTCCTGACGAAGCTGGGAAAACTTGAGTGAAGGCGAAGCGGCCCATCACTCATCACTCGTCAGCCGTCACGCAAGTATGATGTCGTACTGCTCCTGGTTGTAGGCTGACTCGACCTGCAGCGACACGGGCTTGCCGATCGCGTCCGAGAGCAGGGCGAGCGCCTGCGATTCCTCGTCGAGCAGGAGGTCGACCACCGACTGCGAGGCAAGGATGCAGTACTCGCGCGCATTGAACTGCCGCGCCTCGCGCAGCAGATCGCGCAGGATCGCATAGCACACCGTCTGCGGCGTCTTCAGGCGCGCGCGGCCCTCGCACACCGCGCACGGCTCGCACAGCACCTGCGCGAGCGATTCGCGCGTGCGCTTGCGCGTCATCTCGACCAGACCGAGCCCGGTGAAGCCGTTCACCGTCACGCGCGTGCGGTCGCGGGCGAGCGCCTTGCGGAATTCGTTCAACACCGCGTTGCGGTGCTCCCCGGTGTCCATGTCGATGAAGTCGATGATGATGATGCCGCCGATGTTCCGCAGCCGCAGTTGACGCGCGATGACCTGCGCCGCTTCGAGGTTGGTCTTGAAGATCGTGTCGTCGAAGCTGCGCCCGCTGACGAAGCCGCCGGTGTTGACGTCGATGGTGGTGAGCGCTTCGGTCTGGTCGATGACGAGATAGCCGCCCGACTTGAGATCGACACGCCGGGCGAGCGCCTTTTCGATCTCGTCCTCGACCCCGTAGAGGTCGAACAGGGGGCGCTCGCCATCGTAGTGCGCCACCCGCTCGGAAACGCCGGGCGTGAAGTCCTGCCCGAACTCGAGCATTTTCCGGCAGGTCTCGCGCGAATCCACCAGGATGCGCGCGGTCTCCTCGTGGGCGAAGTCGCGCAGCACCCGCAGGGCGAGGCCGAGATCCTGGTAGATCAAGGCGCGCGGCCCGGCCGCGGCGGCCCGGTCCCGGATGCCGCCCCACAGGCGGTGCAGGTAGTCGAGATCGGATTTGAGCTCGCGGTCGGACGCGGTCTCGGCCACGGTGCGGATGATGTAACCGCCCGCGTCCTCCGTCGGCAGCAGCTGCCGCAGCTTCTCGCGCAGGTGCGCGCGTTCCTCCTCGTCCTCGATGCGCTGCGAGATTCCGATGTGGGACTCCTGCGGCAGATAGACGAGGAAGCGCCCGGCGATCGAGAGCTGCGTCGACAGCCGCGCGCCCTTGGTGCCGATCGGGTCCTTCACCACCTGCACCAGCAGGTTCTGCCCCTCGGAAAGGAGCTGCTCGATCGGCCGCGCGGCGTCTCCATTCCGCGCAACGCCCCGGATGTCGGCGACGTGCAGGAACGCGGCGCGCTCGCCGCCGACGTCGATGAACGCCGACTGCATCCCGGGCAGGACCCGGGTCACGCGCCCCATATAGATGTTGCCGACCAGGCCGCGGGAGGAGGCGCGCTCGACGTGCACTTCCTGCGTGACGCCCTGCTCGATCACCGCCACCCGCGTTTCCTGCGGCGTCACGTTGACCAGGATTTCCTCGGTAACGGCCATGCACGCTCACCACAGGGGGATGTCGAATCGCTTCAGCAGCTCGGCGGTTTCCGCGAGCGGCAAACCCATTATGCCGGAGTAGCTGCCGGTGATGCGCGTCACGAACGCGCCCGCCCGCCCCTGGATGGCGTAGGCACCGGCCTTGTCGAGCGGCTCCCCGGTCGCGACGTAGCGCCGGATGTCGGCATCGGTGAGCTCGTAGAACCAGACGCTCGACACCGAGATCTGCGTCTCGACCTGCTCCCTCAGCGCCAGCGCCACCGCGGTCAGCACCTGGTGCTCGCGCCCCGACAACGCGCGCAGGATGCGCGTGGCGTCCCCCGCGTTGAGCGGCTTGCCGATGATCCGGTCGTCGAATACCACCGTGGTGTCGGCCGCGAGCACGGGTTTCCGGGGCAGGCCCCGGACGGCGATCTGGCGCACCGCCGCGGTCACCTTGGCGCCCGCCATCCTCAGCACGTAGACGCCGGGCGATTCGTCGGGGAGCGGCGTCTCATCCACGTCCGCCCCGCGCCGCAGGTCCTCGCGCAGCAGCAGCAGCTCGAACGGCACGCCGATCTGCTTGAGGAGGTCCCTCCGCCGCGGGCTGCGGGATGCCAGATAAATGCCCTTGTCCCGGACGCTCATTTTCGCGCATTACCCATTACGCATGACCCATTACGCTCGATGGTACGGGTGATTGTGCAGTATCGACACCGCCCGATAAAGCTGCTCGGCGAGCAGCACGCGCGCGAGCCCGTGGGGCAGCGTGAGCGGCGAGAGCGACCATGCCAGATCCGCGGACCTCCTCACGCTCTCGGGCAGCCCGTCCGCGCCGCCCACGATGAAGGCGACGTCGCGGCCGGCCTGCCGCCACCGCTCGATACGCCGCACGAGGTCCATGGTGCCGAGCTGGGTGCCACGCTCGTCAAGCGCCACCCGGACGCAGCCCGCCGGCAGCGCGGCGAGGATGCGCTTGCCCTCCGCCTCGAGCATGGTCGGCAGCGGCCCGCCGCGCGCGACGGGCTTGACGGCGACGAGCGCGATACGGGCATCGCGCGGCATGCGGCCCGCGTACTCGGCGAATCCGGCGTTGACCCATGCCGGCATGCGATGGCCGACCGCCACGACCAGGAATTTCATCGCCGGACCGTTTAAGAAACGGCGCCCGCGCGCCGGCGCCGCGTCCGCGGCGGCGCCCACAGCTCCTCAAGGTTGTAATACTTGCGCACGGCGGGCAGCATGATGTGAACGATGACCGGGCCGAGGTCGACCAGCATCCAGTCGGCTGCGCGCCCGCCTTCCACGCCGCGTATGCGCGCGCCGCGCGCCTTCAATTGCTCCTGCAGGTGGCTCGAAAGCGCACGGATCTGGCGGGTGGAATCCGCGCTCGCGATGATGATCGTGTCGAACAGCGGCGTCATTTTCCTCACATCCAGCACCACGATATCGCGCCCCTTGATGTCTTCCAGCGCCGCGACCGCGGCCTTGGCGAGCGTATTGACCCTCATCCTATGAATACAATCCGTGCGACCGAATATAGTCGAGAACCGCGCTGGGGAGCAAATAACGCGGGCTCGCGCCCGCGTGCAACATGTCGCGGATCGCGGTCGCCGAGATCTCGAGCGCCGTGAAGGGGACGATGACGATGCCGCCCGCCGGCGAGAGGTGGATCGCCAGCGGCTGCTGCATCAGGCGGGCCGAGTATTCGCGCGCGAGCGGCTCGGGCATGCGCTCCGCCCAGCGCTCGACCGGGAATCCTGGGCGGTGCGCGACGGCGACGTGCGCGAGGCCGAAGATCTCGCGCCAGCGGTGCCACGTCGCGAAGTCCGGGAAGGCATCGGCGCCGAGGAGCAGCGCGAGCGGCCGCGCATCCCCCAGTTCCGCGCGCAGTTCCTTCAGCGTATCGAAGGTGTAGCCGGGCCCGGCGCGGCGCAACTCCCGGTCGTCGACCGCGAAGCGCGCGTTGCCCGCCGCCGCGAGCCGCGTCATCGCCAGGCGGTGATCGGCCGTCACGGCGGGCGCGCTGCGGTGCGGCGGTGTGCCGCTCGGAAAGAACCGCACCTCCTCGAGGCGCAGTCTCTCGCCGAGCTCCTCCGCCAGGCGCAGGTGCCCGTAATGAATCGGGTCGAACGTGCCGCCGAGGATGCCGATAGGGGCCGTTGACATGCTTCAACGGCCCCGGTGATGGGTGACGTTAGAGAACAAGGCGGCGGATGTCGGTGAGCACGGAGCTCAGGAACGCAATAAAGCGCGCGCCCTGCGCGCCGTCGATCACGCGGTGGTCGTACGAAACCGACAGCGGCAGCATCATGCGCGGAGCGAAATCCTTCCCGTTCCACACCGGCCGCGTCACCGATTTCCCGACGCCGAGTATCGCCACCTCCGGCGCGTTGATGATGGGCGTGAAGTGAGAGCCGCCCAGTCCGCCCAGGCTCGAGATCGAGAAGCAGCCGCCCTGAAGGTCGGCGGGCGCGATCTTGCCCGCGCGCATGCGCGCGCTGACTTCGCCCAGCTCCTTTGCGAGCTCCATCAGTCCCTTCTTGTCCACGTCGCGGATCACCGGCACCACCAGGCCGTTCGGCGTGTCCACCGCGACTCCGATGTGGAAGTACTGCTTGAGGACGAGGTTCTCGCCGTCGGCCGAAAGTGACGCATTGAACTCGGGCTGCTGCCTGAGCGCCACGACCACCGCCTTGAGCAGGAAGCACAGTATGGTGAAGCGGATGCCCTGCCGCTTCGCCTCCTCGACCTGGATCTTGCGGAATTCCTCGAGCTCAGTGATGTCGGCCTCGTCGTGCTGGGTGATGTGCGGAATCGTGACCCAGTTGCGGTGCAGGTTCGCGCCCGAAAGTTTCTTGATGCGGGAGAGCGGCTGAGTGGTGACCGCGCCGAACTTCGCGAAGTCCACCTGCGGCAGTGGGGGCAGACTGAGCCCCAATCCGCCTTGGGTCGCGCGCGGCCGCGCGAGCTCGCTCTTGACGTAGTTCTGGACATCGTCCTTGAGCACGCGCTCCTTCGCCCCCGTCCCCCTCACGCGCGCGAGGTCCACGCCCAGCTCGCGCGCGAAGCGCCGCACCGAGGGACTCGCGTGCGCGAGCGCGAATCCCCCCACTTCGTTTCCCCCCTTTGTCAAAGGGGGGCTAGGGGGGGCTTCGCCTCCCCCCTTTAGCAAAGGGGGGCTGGGGGGGATTTCGGGTGCCGGTGCCGTTGCGCGAAGCGCCGGTTGCGCGACCGGCGCCGGCGGCGGAGCAGGCGCTGCGCGCGGCGCGGGTTGTAGCGCTGCGGCCGGTTTCTGCGTGGCGGGTTTTGCCGCGGCCGCTGCGTCGCCGGTCTCCAGCGTGAGCATCAGCGAGCCCTCGGACACCTTGTCGCCGATCTTGACCTTGATCTCCTTCACCACGCCGGCGACGGGCGAAGGCACCTCCATCGTCGCCTTGTCAGACTCGAGCGTGACGAGAGGCGATTCCTTATCGACGCGGTCGCCCGGCTTGACCAGCACCTCGATCACCGGGATGTTCTTGAAGTCCCCGATGTCGGGGACCTTGACTTCGATCACGTCGCTCATGCGAGAACGGGTGACTCGTCTCTCGTTTTTCGTTTCTCGTGCGCGGACGGGGTCAACGGCTCCGCCGGACGCTGTCGATGTTACCAGTCACGAGGATTGAGGAACGAGTCACTCTTTTTAGACCCTGGCGGGATTCGGCTTCTCGGGATCCACGCCGTACTTCCTGATCGCCTCGAGCACCTTCTTCTGCGGCAGCGCCTCCTGGTCGGCGAGCGCCTTCAATGCCGCCACGGCGACGTAGCGCCGGTCGACTTCGAAGAAGCCGCGCAGCGCGCGCCGCGTGTCGGAGCGGCCGAAGCCATCGGTGCCGAGCACGCTGTAGAGCGCTGGCTGCGGCAGGTAGGCGCGGATCTGGTCCGCGAATACTTTCATGTAATCGGTCGCCGCGACCACCGGGCCGGGATGATCCCTCAGGCATTGCTCGATATAGGAGCGCCGTGGCTCCTTTTCGGGGTGGAGCATGTTCCACCGGGCGATTTCGAGCCCGTCACGGCGCAACTCGTTGAAGCTGGTCACGCTCCAGATATCGGCCGCCACGCCGAAATCCTTCTGCAGCATTTCGGCCGCTGCCATCACCTCGCGCAGGATGGAGCCGCAGCCCATGAGCTGGACCTTGAGCTTCCCCTTCGAGGCCTTGCTGGCTGAAATCAGGTGCATGCCGCGCAGGATTCCCTCCGCGGCGCCCTCCGGCATCGCGGGATGCGCGTAGTTCTCGTTCATCACCGTGATGTAGTAATAGACGTCCTCCTGCTGCGCGTACATCCGGCGCAGCCCGTCCTGGATGATGACCGCCAGCTCGTAGGCATAAGTCGGGTCGTACGAGACGCAGTTCGGGATGGTGGAGGCGATGAGATGGCTGTGGCCGTCCTCGTGCTGCAGCCCCTCGCCGTTCAGCGTCGTCCTGCCGGAAGTGCCGCCCAGCAGGAAGCCGCGCGCGCGCATGTCGCCGGCCGCCCACGCGAGATCGCCCACGCGCTGGAAGCCGAACATCGAGTAGAAGATATAGAACGGGATCATCGGCTGATTGTGCGTGCTGTAGGAAGTCGCCGCGGCGATCCAGGAACACATCGCCCCCGCCTCGCAGATGCCTTCCTGCAGGATCTGCCCGTTCTTGTCCTCCTTGTAGAACATGAGCTGGTCGGCGTCCTGCGGCGTGTAGAGCTGGCCGACGTGGGAATAGATGCCGAGCTGGCGGAACATCCCCTCCATGCCGAAGGTGCGCGATTCATCCGGCACGATCGGCACCACCAGCTTGCCGATCGTCTTGTCGCGCACCAGGGTGTTGAGGACGCGCACGAAGGCCATCGTGGTGGAGATCTCGCGGCCTTCGGTGCCCTTCAGCTGGGCTTCGAACGCCGACAGCGCGGGCACCTCGAGCGGCGAGCTCTTCCGGCGCCGGGCGGGCACGCTGCCGCCCATCGCCGCGATCCGCTCGCGCAGGTACTTCATCTCCGGGCTGTCTTCCGGAGGACGATAGAACGGCACCTCGTCGAGCTTCTCGTCGGGAATCGGCACCTCGAAGCGGTCGCGAAACGCCCGGATCGACGCGGTGCCCATCTTTTTCTGCTGGTGCGTGATGTTCTGGCCTTCGCCCGCCTCGCCCATGCCGTAGCCCTTCACGGTCTTGGCAAGGATCACCGTGGGCTGTTCGACGTGCTTCGTCGCCGCGGCATAGGCCGCGTAAATCTTGTGCGGATCGTGCCCGCCGCGGTTCAGCCGCCAGATGTCATCGTCGGTCATATGCGACACCATCTCGAGCAGCTCCGGATATTTGCCGAAGAAGTGCTTGCGCACGAAAGCGCCGTCCTGCGACTTGAACGTCTGGTACTCGCCGTCCACGCACTCCTCCATGCGCTTCAACAGGATCCCGGTCTTGTCGCGCATGAACAGCGGATCCCAGTACGAGCCCCAGATCACCTTGATGACGTTCCAACCGGCGCCGCGGAAGGCGGCTTCGAGCTCCTGGATGATCTTGCCGTTGCCGCGCACCGGCCCGTCGAGCCGCTGCAGGTTGCAGTTGATGACCCAGGTGAGGTTGTCGAGGTGCTCGCGCGCCGCCAGCGTGATGGCGCCGAGGGTCTCGGGCTCGTCGGTCTCGCCGTCGCCGATGAACGCCCAGATGTGGCTGGCGTCGGTGTCGCGCAGGCCGCGGTCGCGCAGATAGCGGTTGAAGCGCGCCTGGTAGATCGAGCAGATCGGTGAGAGCCCCATCGAGACGGTGGGGAACTCCCAGAACTCCGGCATGAGCCACGGATGCGGGTAGGAGGACAGCCCGCCGCCGTCGACCTCGCGCCGGAAGGCATGCATGTGCGCCGCCGACAGGCGGCCCTCCAGAAAGGCGCGCGCGTAGATGCCGGGCGAGGCGTGGCCCTGAAAATAGATCTGATCGCCGACCACCTCGTCGTTGTGGGCGCGAAAGAAGTGGTTGAAGCCGGTCTCGAACAGGGTCGCGCACGAGGCGAAGGTGGAGATGTGCCCGCCGAGGCCCGAGTAGAGCCGGTTCGCCCGCACCACCATCGCCATGGCGTTCCAGCGGATCAGGCTGCGAATGCGGCGCTCGATCTGGCGATCGCCGGGGTAGACCGGCTGCCGCTCGGCGGGGATGGTGTTGACGTACGGCGTGTTGGCCGTGAAGGGCAGGGCGATGCCGCGCCCGAGGCCGTGCTCGACCAGGCGCGTCAACAGATAGCGGGCGCGCTGCGGGCCCTCGCTGTGCAGGACCGTGTCCAGGGACTCGATCCAGGCGTTGGTATCGGTGGGATCGGCGTCAGCGCGATGGAAGGCATCCATTCGCGCAGTGTACCACAGTCGTGCCCGCGCGCCCGATTTCGATCCCGATCCCGGCCATTACTCCGGGAATCGAGATCGGAATCGGTGACGGGTGGGACCGGCGCTTCAGTGAACGGCGATCGGAACCTGACGGCGTTTGGCGCGCTCGTGCTTGGGAATGCGCAGCTCGAGGACGCCGTGGCGCATGACCGCCTCGATGCGCTCGCCGTCGTAGCGCGTCGGCTCGCGCAGCGTCAGCTGGCGGGCGAACTCGGTGACGACCGTGGCGTGTCCGTTGCTGCCCTGGCGCACGCGGCCGTGCAGCGTCAGGACGCCGTCCTCGACGGAGACCTCGACGTCGCCCGGCACCACGCCGGGCAGCTCGGCCGAGATCCACAGGGCCTGGTCGTCCTCGACGATCTCGATCTCGGGTGTGCGGCGGAAGACGCGCTCGGGCGCCTGCGGCGCGAGCGTGGGGGTGACTTCAGTCTGGCTCATGGATGATCCTCCTTGCGGGATTAGCTGATCTGAACGGCGACCTTGCGCGCCTTGGCCTCGGCGCGCTTGGGCACGCGCACCGTCAGGACGCCGTGCTCGGCGTGGGCGGTGATCGCCTCGGCGTCGAGGTCGTCGGCCAGCTGCAGCGCCTGGCGGAAGGCGCCGACGCGGCGCTCCTGCAGGCGGGTCTGGCCGTTCTCGTGCCGCAGCGCCGGCCGTTCGGCGCTGATGGTGAGGACGCGGTCCTCGACGGCGATCTCGATGGCGGCGGGGTCGACGCCGGGCAGCTCGGCGCGCAGCGTCACGCCGTCGGCATCCGGCAGCATGGTCAGCGGCGCGTGCTGCGCGGCGCGCGCCGGGTCGGCGCCGAAGGCGCGGCCGAAGACGCGATCGAGCTCGCGCTCGAGACGGAAGACGTCGGTGAACGGGTGCGTATGGACGAGCATGGTCGTTTCCTCCTTGTCCCACATGGGCGGGATGAGATGGGCTGCGTGCGGTGAAGACCGTTGCAAGGTAAGCGCGCGCGGCGCCGAGTCAAGGCGTCGCGCCGCGATCGGCGTGCCGCGCATTGCCGCGCGCGTCGCGCTTCGCTTGAATGCCGCGCATGCGCGCGACCCTACCGCCGAGCGGCGCGCTCGGCACGTTGGTCGGGCACTGGACCGACCCGGTCGGCCGCACCGGCTGCACGGTAGTCCTGGCGCCGCGCGGCG
>DASWHI010000003.1:0-6643 GCA_036398235.1 Burkholderiales bacterium | reverse complement strand
GTGTTCGATTTCGACCGGGCGCGCCAGGGCTACCATCTCAACATGTTCTGCATGTCGCTGATGAAGCCGGAAAACCGCGCGGCGTTCAAGGCGAACGAGCGCGCTTATCTCGACAAGTGGCCGATGACGGAGGAGCAGAAGCAGTCCGTCCTGAAGCGTGACTGGAACGGAATGCTCGCGCTCGGCGGCAATATCTACTTCACCTCCAAGATCGCGGCGACCGACGGCCTGTCCTTCCAGCAGATCGCCGCCATCATGACCGGCTCGACGCAGGAGCAGTACGCCCAGATGATGCTGAAGGGCGGCCGCCCGGTGGCGGGGAACCGCAGCAAGTCGGAGTGGAAGAACCGTGGCTAGAATCGTGGCGGGCGTGGCGGCATCGCATATTCCCGCGGTCGGCGCGGCGTGGGACAACGGCAAGGCCGGCGAGCCCTACTGGCGGCCGGTGTTCGAGGGCTTCGAGCGCTCGAAGGAGTGGATCGCGAAGCTGAAGCCGGACGTCTGCATCGTCGTCTACAACGACCACGCCTCGGCGTTTTCGCTCGAGATCATCCCGACCTTCGCCATCGGTTGCGCAGCGGAATTCCCGATCGCCGACGAAGGCTGGGGGCCGCGCCCGGTTCCTCCGGTCAAGGGCCACCCCGAGCTGGCGACGCACATCGTGCAGTCGGTGGTGCTGGACGAGTTCGACCTCACCGTCGTCAACAAGATGGAAGTGGATCACGGGCTGACCGTGCCGCTCACCCTGATGTTCGGCCAGCCGAAAGAATGGCCATGCCCGGTCATTCCGATCTCCGTCAACGTGGTGGTGTATCCGGTGCCGACCGGACACCGCTGCTACATGCTGGGAAGAGCCATACGCAAGGCGGTCGAGTCGTTCGACAAGAACTTGAGGGTGGTGATCTTCGGCACCGGCGGCATGTCGCATCAGCTGCAGGGTCCGCGCGCGGGCCTCATCAACCGCGAGTTCGACACCCGTTTCCTCGACAACCTGACCCGGGATCCCCAGTCGTTGGTGAAGATCTCGCACTTCGAATACTTGCGCGAGACCGGCTCCGAAGGCATCGAAATGGTCATGTGGCTCATCATGCGCGGAGCGCTCGACGACGAGGTGAGGGAGGTCCGCCGCTTCTACCACGTGCCGGCGTCGAACACGGCGCTCGGTCATATCATTCTGGAAAACACCCGACGTTAAGAGGAAAGAACGATGAAGATCTGCGTGGCCGGGCAGGGCGCCTTCGGACAGAAGCATCTGGACGCGTTGAAGCGCATCTCCGGCGTCGAAGTCGCCTCGCTCATCGGCGGCAATCCCGCCGGCACCGAGCAGGTGGCGAAGAAATACGGCATCCCCCATTGGGGGAACGATCTCGCCGAAGGCATCAAGCGCGCCGACGCGGTGATCCTCGCGACGCCGACCAAGATGCACTTCAAGCAGGGCGAGCAGGTGATGCGCGCCGGCAAGCATGTATTGGTCGAGATCCCCGTCACCGACAGCGTCGAGGACGCGGAGAACCTGGTGAAGATCGCCAGGCAGACCGGCGTTACCGCCATGGGCGGCCACGTGCGGCGCTTCAACCCGAGCCATCAATGGGTGCACAAGCGGATCCAGAAGGGGGAGCTCAAGATCGAGCAGATGGACGTGCAGACCTACTTCTTCCGGCGCAGGAACATCAACGCTGCCGGCAATCCCCGGAGCTGGACCGACCACCTGCTGTGGCACCACGCTGCCCACACCGTCGATCTCTTCGCCTATCAGTGCGGCGAGGCGATTTCCGACTGCTTCGCGGTGCAGGGGCCGATCCATCCGCAGCTCAACATCGCCCTGGACATGGCCATCATCGCCCGGGTGCCCTCGGGTGCGATCCTGACGCTGTCGCTGTCCTTCAACAACGACGGGCCGCTCGGATCGTTTTTCCGCTACATCTGCGACAGCGGCACCTACAAGGCGTTCTACGACGATTTGAGCGACGGGAAGGACGTGAAGATCGACGTGTCGAAGGTGGACGTATCGATGGACGGCATCGAGCTCGAGGACCGCGAGTTCATCGCGGCCATCAAGGAGAAGCGGGAGCCGAACGGCAGCCTCGCGCAGCTCCTGCCGTGTATGCGCACGCTCGGGAAGCTCGAGAAGATGATCGACCCCGACCGCAAGGCGCACGCCTAATAAGATCCCTCCTCCCCCCTTGCGGGGGAGGATTGAGGTGGGGGGTCAAAAGCCTATGCGAGCTCTTGTTGTTTTCACGCTGCTCGCCGCCTCGCTGACCACCGCGATCGCGCAGGAGCCGGCGTCATCCGGCCGTCCGTGGTGGTGGGACGATGCCTTCTGGCAAAGGGGTGAGATCGCCGCCACCGGCAGCCATCCGGTCGAGACCCGCTGGATGAGCTACAAGAGCGCCAATACCGATATCCCGGCCCTGGTCGCCCGTCCCAGGGACGGCGCGAAATACCCGGGGATCCTGTTCATGCACGGGCGGCGCGGGCTCGACGACCTCGTCCAGCTGCAGGTCATACGGCTCGCCGCGCGCGGCTTCGTGGTGCTGGCGCCTGACGTATACCAGGCGCATTTCATCCCGGCCATGCCGATCGAGCACGACTACAAGCTGGAAGCGGATGCTAATCGCGGCGTCGATGCCCTGCTCGGCCTGCCGGACCTCGCCAGCCGCCGGATCTGCCTCGCCTCACACACCCGCGGCGGCTACTTCACGCTCAAGATGGCGGTCACGCTCAAGCGCCAGGACGGGGAGGTTGCCTGCTACGTCTCCTGGTATCCGCACTGGCAGGACCCGAACGCGCCGGAGCCGATGCAGGTGTACGGCTACGCGAAAGAGGCTGACGAACTGAAGATCCCGACGCTGGTGTTCGTCGGCGAGCAGGAACAGTACCAGCGGCGGCGCGTCATCGAAGAGGCGGTCAAGAACATGGAGCGGATCGGCCGGCCGGTGCGTCTCGTGGTTTATCCCGGCGTCGGGCGCGGTTTCGACTTCCGCCCGGCGGACGTGCGCACCTTTGCCGACGATCTGGCCTCCAAGGACGCGCTGTCACGCGCCGCCGATTTTGTCCGGCAGCATCTGCGGAATTAAGACGCTGCGCCTCGTCGCGAATCACCCCTCGGCGTCGTAGCCCGGCAGCACGCGCGCGTCGATCACGCACAGCCCGCCCTTCTGCACCGTCTCGAGGCCTTTTTCGACGGCGGGCTGAAGGTCGCCGGGCTTCGTGACGGGGCCGATGCCGGCGGCACCCATCGCTTTCGCCATGGCGGCGAGATCGATGTCGGGATCGCCGATGCGCATGCCGATCCAGCGGTTCTCTACCGGCCGGCTGCGCTCCTTCGCCACACGCTCCTGGTGCAGCTCGTCGTTGAAGAACGAGCGGTTGTTGCAGATCACGAACAGGCACGGGATCTGGTAGTGCGCCGCGGTCCAGATCGCGGTATTGGCCATGAGGAAGTCGCCGTCGCCGAGCACGCCGATCGGGAGCCGCCCGCTGTCCTTCAATCCCAGCGCGGCGCCCACGCAAATTCCGGGCCCCGAACCCACGCCGGCGCCGCCTTCCGCGCCCAGGTAGTCGAGGGGATGGCGGAAGGTGCTGTTCGCGCCGCTCCAGCCGATCGGCAGGTGGGCATAGCAGACGTCGATCCCGCGCGTCGCCTTGTTGAGAGCGTCCGCGACGCCGGTCAGCGAAACTGCGTCGGCCGAAGCGCTGGGCCTTTTGTGCGCCGGCGCCTGAACGACGCCGGCCGCGCGCGCCTTTGCCGCGACCAGCAGCATCGGCACCGCGGCCTCGGGCTCGCACATGAGATAGACGTCGATCGGCGGCAATCCCTGGTGGTCCATGCTCCAGCCGCGGTGGCTGTGCTGGTCGCACGAGACCTGGATGATCTTCGCCGTGACCGGCTTCGATCCCCAGGCGTTTTTCAGCAGGCCGGCGAGATCGAGCCAGTCGAGCGACAGGATCACGTCCGCCTCCGAGATCATCCTCAGCGTTTCCGGCCCGAAGCGATTTGCGGGCGGCGCGGCGTGCAGGCGGTGATCGGTCGGGAACGCCGCGGCAACCTTCAGGTTGGTCAGCACGCGCAGGTTGAGCTTCTCCGCAAGTGCGACCCGCGCCTTCCACGCGTCGAGATCCCGCGAGCAGCGCCCCGCGAGGAGAAGCGGATTCTTCGCCTCGGACAGCAGCTTCGCCGCCGCGGCGACCTGCTCGCGCCCCGGCAGCACCATCGCCGGCGCTGCATAGCGCTTGACATCGGGGAGCGCCGGCATCGCTCCGATCTTGCCCATCTGCAGTGAAATATCGAGGTTGATGTATACCGGGCCACGCGGCGCGGTCTGCGCGATCTGCGCGCCGCGCAGCATCGCTTCCATCGCCGCCTCGACCGAGCCGGGCTGGTTGTCCCACTTGGTGAAGTCGCGGATCAGTGCACCCTGGTCCGAGGCGGTATGCACCCAGTCGATCCAGGGGCGGCGCTTGGCGGCGTCCCACGGGCCGGTTGCGCCCAGGATCAGCACCGGCGCGCGGTCGCACCAGGCGTCGAAGATCGACATCGTCGCGTGCATCAGCCCGACGTTGGAGTGCAGCGCCGCCGCCATCATGCGGTCCGTCGCCTTGGCGTAGCCGTGGGCGATGGTGACCGCGTTCTCGTCGTGGATCGAGAGCAGCATCTGCGGCGTGCGATTGCCGAGGTAGTTGACGATGCTGTCGTGCAGTCCCCGGTAACTCGCGCCCGGGTTGAGGGAAATGTAGGGAATGTCGAGCTCGTGCAGGATCGCGGCGAAGGCGTCGCTGCCCCAGTATTCGGCGCTCTCGCGCGAGCGCACCGGCGTGTCGTGGACGATGGCGGCGGAAGGATTGCTCTTCAAATTCATCGCTGCTCCTGGCGGGAATCGGGCAAAGATGCGGATGCTATGATAACGACCTTTCCACTGCAAGAGAGCGGCGATGAAGCGCTTCGACATCGCGGTGATTCCGGGGGATGGCATCGGCCGCGAGGTGGTGCCGGCGGGCTGCACGATCCTCGATACGGTTGCGCAAGCTCACGGCGGCTTCCGGCTGCGCTACAAATCGTACCCGTGGAGCTGCGCCTGGTACCTCAAGCACGGCAAGATGATGCCCGACGACGGGTTGAAGCGCATCGGCGATGCGGATGCGATCTACCTCGGTGCGGTGGGATTTCCCGGCGTGGCCGATCACATTTCGCTGTGGGGCCTGCTGATCCCGATCCGGCGCGGCTTCCAGCAGTACGCGTGCGTGCGGCCGGTGAAGCTGCTGCCGGGCGTGCGCTCGCCGCTTGCGGGCCGCGGGCCGCAGGACATCGACTTCATCGTGGTGCGGGAGAACAACGAGGGCGAGTACTCGAGCATGGGCGGACGCATTTACAGCGACAGCCCGCACGAAGTCGTCACGCAGCTGAACCTCTTCACCCGGCGCGGCACCGAGCGCATTATCCGCTACGCGTTCGACCTCGCGCGCAGGAAGAAGAAGAAAAAAGTAACCTCCGCCACCAAGTCGAACGGCATCATCTTCAGCATGCCGTTCTGGGACGAGGTGTTCTGGCAGGTCGCCAGGGAATACCCGGGCATCGCCGCGGAGCAGATGCACATCGATGCGCTGTCGGCGCGCTTCGTCACCCACCCGCAGAACTTCGGCGTCGTCGTCGGGAGCAATCTCTTCGGCGACATCCTGACCGATCTCGGCGCCGCAATTGCCGGCTCGATCGGCATCGGCGCTTCGGCCAATCTGAATCCGGAGAAGAAATTCCCTTCGATGTTCGAGCCGGTGCACGGCTCCGCGCCCGACATCGTGGGCAAGGGCATCGCCAATCCGCTGGGCCAGATCTGGAGCGGGGCGATGATGCTGGAGCACCTCGGGATCGCGGCGGCGGCCAACCTGGTCGTGAAAGCAATGAGCTCGGTGCTTGCGTCGGGGGTCAAGACCGCCGATCTCGGCGGCCGGGCCAGCACGAGGCAGGTGACCGCGGCGGTGGCGAAGGAGATCCGCCGCCTCGCGCTCTGAAATGACTGAAGAAAATCTGTCCGCGGTGGCCTGCATCGCGGGCGGCGGGCCTGCGGGGCTGGTACTGGGACTGCTTCTTGCCCGTGCCGGGGTCGATGTTGTCGTGCTGGAGCAGCACGCCGATTTCCTGCGCGACTTTCGCGGCGACACGATCCATCCCTCGACGCTCGAAGTCATGCACGAGCTCGGCATCCTGGATGAATTCCTCAAATTGCCGCACCAGCAAGTTCCGAAGCTGAACGCGCAAGTCGGCGACATGACGGTCACGGTGGCGGACTTCAGCCACCTGCCGACGCGCTGCCGTTTCATCGCGATGATACCGCAGTGGGACTTCCTCGACTTTCTTGCCGATCACGCGGTCCCGTATTCCGGATTTCGCCTGCTGATGAAGACTGAAGCCACCGACCTGATCGAAGAATCGGGACGCGTGGTCGGAGTGCGCGCGAAGTCGGAGGATGGGCCGTTGGACATTCGCGCGGATCTCGTCGTCGCCGCCGACGGCCGGAATTCGATCCTGCGTGACAAAGCCGGCCTTCCCGTGAAAGATTTCGGCGCGCCGATGGACGTGCTGTGGTTCCGCCTCTCCCGCAAGCCGGGCGATCCCGACCAGACCATGGGCCGCTTCGATATCGGG
>DASWHI010000002.1:0-10835 GCA_036398235.1 Burkholderiales bacterium | reverse complement strand
CGGCGCTCCTTGTCGGTGAAGCCCGGCGTCTTGAGGATGTGGTCGACCGACTTGCTCTGCCACGGGATCGGATGGTCGGTGCCGATGACGAGCCGGTTCGAGCCCACTTCCGTGGCGAGGTGCCGCAAGGCCTCGGAGGTGAAGACGAGCGTGTCGTAGTACATGTCCCGCAGGTATTCCGTCGGCTTCTTCTTGAGCTTGACCCCGGTATCCATGTCCGGCGCGACGCGCAGGCAGTTGTCCGAGCGCGGCGCGTAGGACGGCAGGTAGCCGCCGCCGTGCGCCGAGCAGATCTTCAATCCCGGGAAGCGGTCGAGCGTGCCTTCGAAGATGAGGTGCGAGAGCGCGATGGTGGTGTCGAGGGGATTGCCGATGGTGTTCTCCAGCCAGCCGTTGCCCTGAAACCTGCGGGCGAGGTCGGGCGTGCTTTGCGGATGGATGAAGATCAGCACGCCCAGCTCCTCCGCCTTGGCCCAGAACGGGTGGAATTTCGGATGGGAGAACTCGTCCGCGGCGACGCTCGCGCCGACCGCGGCGCCGCGCAGCCCCAGCTTCTTCACGCCGTCCACAAGCTGCTGCACGGCCAGGTCCGGGTATTGCAGCGCGACCGAGGCGAAGGCGACGAAGCGGTCGGGGTAGGTCGCGCAGAACCCGGCGAGCCGCTCGTTCTGGATCTTGACGATCTGCGCCGCCACATCGCGCTCCGCCCGGTACCAGAACGGATTGATGCTGATCGCCTCCATGTCGATGCCCTGCTCGTCCATCTCGGCGATGCGCCGCGGCCCCACCTGGCTGATCCCCGGCCCGCGCCGCTCGTTCGCGGCCGGCGTCATGCCCAGCAGCGCCAGCGCCTCCGGGATCACGCAGTGCGCGTGCACGTCGATCGTCTTCACGCGGCGCCCGCCCACCTTGACCTCGCGGCGGCGCGAGGCGGGTTTCGCCCGCGCCTTCGCCGGCGCCTGCGCCGGAGCGGGGCTCGCCGCACCGCACCCGGTAAAGACGATGCCGGGGAGCGTGCCGGCCTTATTCTTCGTGAGCTCCCTCTGGGGGTGCATCATTTTCTCCCTGTCTGAATAACGGTAATGAGAAGAGCGCAAGTATATGGCGGATCAGCGTCCAAGAAATCCGACCCGGTCTCGTCAGGCGGGCACGCGGCGCCGGCGCAGCTCGCGAGCGACGAGGAACGTTCCGAGCGTGATGCCCGCGATGTCGGTGAAGATGGCGCCGGGGAACATGTCCGCCGGGATCAGGGTCAGCACCCCCGCGGCGATGAAAAGCACGCGCCACCCCGCCGCGACCGGCGCATAGAAGTAGCCGACCACTCCGATCGTCCCGAGCCAGATGCCGAGGGCGGCGGTCGCGACCGCCCACGCGATGGTGAGCGGCGCCCCCTGCATGAGCAGGCTCGGCGAGAGCGCGAACAGGAACGGCACGATGTAGGCCGCCCAGCCGATGCGTGTCGCGGTCCAGCCGGTCTTGTCCACGTCCGAGCCGGCGATGTTGGCGGCGGCGAATGCTGAGAGCGCGACCGGCGGAGTCACCATCGACATCACGCCGAAGTAGAGCAGGAACATGTGCGCCGCCATCGGAGCGATGCCGATCTTCACCAGGGCGGGCGCGATCAGCGTCGCCATGATGATGTAGACGCCGACGGTCGGGAGTCCCAGGCCGAGCACGATCGCAATGACGGCGGTCAACGCGAGCATCAGCGGCAGGCTTTCGCCGGTCGCGGCGAGGAGCTGCAGCGTCATGCCGAATGCGAGCCCGGTGATGTTGAGGATGCCGATGAACATGCCCGAGACCGCGCAAATGAGGATGAGGTCCACGACCGCGCTGCCGGTGGATACGATCGCCTTGAGCAGGTCTTTCACCGGCACGCGCTCGCCCTTGTAGCCGAAGGCGAGCGAGAGGACGATCAGCACCGCGGCTGCGAGCAGCGCGCAGTACTCGGCGCGAATGTTGAGCTCGACCAGCGCATAGACCAGCACCACGAACGGCAGCGGGAAGTACCATCCCGCGCGAAGCACCGGCGCGAGTCGCGGCAGGCGGTTCGCGGGCTCGCCGCGGATGCCGCGCTTCGCGGCCTCCACGTCCACCTGGAAGAAGAGAGCAAGGTAATAGAGGAACGCGGGGATGATCGCGGCGATCATGACCTCGACGTAGGGCACGCCCAGCACCTCCGCCATGAGAAAGGCCGCGGCGCCCATCACCGGCGGCATCAGCTGCCCCCCGGTCGAGCCCACCGCCTCGATCGCGGCGGCGATCTGCGCCGGGTAGCCCGAGCGCTTCATGAGCGGGATCGTGACGACGCCGACCGCGGTGACGTTCGCCACCGCGCTGCCCGAGATCATGCCGAAGAACCCGGAGCCCACTACCGCGACCTTCGCCGAGCCGCCGCGGTAGCGCCCCATCCAAGCGCGCGCGAGGTCGGTGAAGAACTCGGAGCCGCCGCAGCGCGAAAGGAGCTGGCCGAGCAGGATGAACGGCACTACGACGAGGATCCCGATCTGGAGCGTCGCGCCGAGCAGCGCGTTGGTGTCCAGGTTGAGATACACCAGCAGCCGCGTGAACTCCACCGGCCGCGACTGGAATATCCCCGGCAGGTGGTGCCCGAACATCGCGTACACCACGCCGCCGGCAGTGAAGGCGACAAGCGATAACCCCGCCATGCGGCGCGTGCCCTCCCACACCAACAGGCACAGCGCTGCTGCCATCAGCACGCCGTCAAGCGGCCGCTCGGTGAGCTCGTCGGAGAGCTTCGGGTAGCGCCACGCGAGGTACAGGCACAGCGCGAGACCGCCGAATGCGGCGGCCCGGTCCCACCACGCCGGGCGCGCCCGCGTGACGAGAAAGCAGATCGCGAGCGCGAACCCGAGCACCGCGAGCAGCAGCTGCTCGGTGTAGAGATTGAGCCCGAGCAGCGAGCGCGGGAGGTCCAGGGTCCAGCCCACGACGAGCGCGACGAGCAGGGCCTGGAGGACGAACAGCGTGCGGGTGTGGGACCGCTGGCCTGGGAAGCTGTCCTCGATGAATTCTTCAGACATCGAGGATCGTTACTTGGAGCCGATGCCTTTCTCGTTGTAGTACTTGACCGCGCCGGGGTGGAACGTCGCCGGCATCGTCTTGTGCATGTTGTCCGGGTTGAAGCCGTTGAAGGCGCGGAAGCTCTCGACCAGCTTCGCCTTGTTCTCGTACATCGCCTTGGCGATGCCGTAGACGGTCTCGTCCTTCACGTGCGCGCCGACCGCGACGAGGTAGTCGTAGGCCATCAGCTTGGTCGGCCCGTCGAGCCCGACGAACGCGGGTGAGGGCTTCACCACGGTGACGTAGGCGTAGGGCATGAGCTTGCGGATCGCGGCGAGCGCCTCCGGCGTGTCCGGCACCGGCAGGTAGCGGATGCCGCCCACCGCCTTGTGCACCTCGGCCACCTTCGCCGCGCCGATCGCGAAGAAGCCGCCGTCGGTCTTGCCCTCCATGAAGTCGTCGGCGCCGCGCACGACGTTCGGCACCAGCACCGGCACGACGTCCCTGCGGCTCAAGCCGCCGCTGGCGATGATCGCGTCCACGATGCGCTCGAGCGTGACCTGCGCGGAGAACCCGTAGGGCAGGCGCTTGCCCTTCAGGTCGGCGAGCGTCTTGATCGGCGAGTCCTTGCGCACGAAGACGCTCGAGTAGAGCGGGAAGATCACCCCGAGCACGCGCAGGTTCGCCTGCTTGCGCCCCGCATAGGGCCCCTCTCCGCTCGTCGCCTCCTGGATCTCGAGCACGTTGCACACCGTGAGATCGAGCTCGCCCGAATTCACGAGCGGCAGCACCGCGCTCGAGCCCGAGTACGGCTGCACCCGGCTCTGGATGCCCCCGGCCTCGGCCATGGTGCGCGCGATGGCCGAGCTCATGTTGTAGCCGATAGAGCCCTGCGGAGCGCTGCCGAAGCCGAGTGCCTGCGCGTGGGCGCCCGCTGCAAAGAAGGCCGCGGCGGCGAATGCGAGGATGCGTGTCATGGTGCCCTCCTTTGGACAACCGTTTTGGTCGGCCAATTTATCAAACACCCGGCCGCAGGGCAATTCATTACTTCCGCAGCGACTCCGGATTGACGACGTATTCCGTCCGCGGCGCGCCGTCGAGCACGGAAAGGAGATTGCGCACCACGGTGAGCGACTTGCGATCGAGCGACTCGCGCGAGTTCCCGGCCATGTGCGGGGCGACGATGACGTTCTTCAACGTGAAGAGCGGATTGTCGGTCAGCGGCGGCTCCGGGGAGAACACGTCGATGCCGGCGCCGGCGAGCTTGCCTGAGGCGAGCGCGGCGTAGAGCGCTGCCTCGTCCACGATGCCGCCGCGCGCGGTGTTGATGAGGCGCGCGCCGGGCTTCATTTTCGCGATCCGGGCCGCGTCAAACATGTTCGTCGTCTCCCTTGTCCTGGGGCAGTGGAGGGTGACGACATCGGCGCGGGGGAGCGCGGCGTCGAGGTCCGCGACCGGCTTGCATCCTGCCGCGCGCACCGTCTCCGGGGAAACGTAGGGGTCGTACACCTCCACCGCCATGTCCATGGCCAGGCAGCGCTTGGCGATGCGCGTGCCGATGCGGCCAAAGCCGACGATGAGCAGCGTCTTGCCCATCAGTTCGGCGGGAAGAAAATTGTAGCGCTCCGACCAGCGGCCCTGCCGCGGCAGCGTGTCCATCGTGGCGCCCTTGCAAAGCGAGAGCATCATGAACAAGGAGTACTCCGCCACGGTCGGCGAATTGTCGGTGCCGCAGGTCATCAGCGGTATGCCGCGGGCGTTGAGCGCCGTGACGTCCACCGCGTCGTAGCCCACGCCGATGCGGCCGACCGCGCGCAGCCGGGGCGCGGCCTCGATGTCCGCCGCGCGCAGCGGCGTCGAGGTGAGCGCTACGCCCTCCGCATCGCCGAGCAGCTTCCGGAACTCGGGATTGGGAACCGTCGGGGAGAACGGAATGGCATCCACGTCCGCGCGGCCCCGCGCGAGCTCCCAGCCGGTGCGCGCCATCGTGTCCGGCAGGAGCAGCCTTTTCTTGTGGGTTGTCATGGGATTATCTGAGCCAGGTGGGAGCGGTTACACCATCATACATGGGGTGCGGTCCCGCAATCCTACGCGCACGGCGGCGCATTTGCGTGCGCCTCGGCGCTCCGGCACGATGTTTGCTTTTGCAGGAGGGCCATGGGCTACTCGCGCGGCTCGGTCTTGTGCCTGTCTCCCGGCGGCTTTCACCGCGTCGCCTATCTCGACTGGGGGCGCGCCGCGAGCAAGCACGTCGTGCTGTGCGTGCACGGCCTCGCGCGCAACAGCCGCGATTTCGATTTCCTCGCCGCGGCGCTCGCGCGCGAGTGCCGCGTGATCTGCCCGGACGTGGTCGGGCGCGGCGACAGCGAGTGGCTCGCCGACAAGAGCGACTACCGTTTCTCCACCTACCTGGCGGACGCCGCGGTCCTGCTGGCGCGCGTGACCGCGCCGGCGCGGCCGGCGTTCCTGGGCCTGTTCCCCGGCTCGAAAGCCGGCGGCGGGCCCAAGCGCATCGACTGGATCGGCACCTCGATGGGCGGGCTGATCGGGATGCTCCTCGCGGCGAAGCCAGGCTCGCCGATCCGGCGGCTGGTGCTGAACGATGTCGGCCCGTTCGTGCCCTGGGGCTCGCTCTACCGGCTGAAGGGCTACGTGGGCGGCGGGCGTTCCTTCCCGTCCGTGGCCGCGGCCGAGTCCTGGGTCCGCGAGGTCTGCGCGCCGTTCGGGCGCCTCACGGACCGCCAATGGCGCCATCTCGCCCGGCACAGCGTGTACCAGGCCGGCAAGGGCGACTACCAGTTGCGCTACGACCCGGGGATCGGCGACGCGCTGCGCGGGCACTCGGACCCGGAGTTTCCCCTGGGCCCGCATTTTCTCGCCGGCATTGACCTGTGGAGCATCTGGGCGCAGGTGCGCTGCCCGGTGCTCGTGCTGCGCGGCGCGGATTCCGACGTGCTGTCGCGCCACACGCTGACCCGCATGCGGGCGGCGAAACCCGACCTGCAGGTCGCGGAGTTCGACGGCGCGGGTCACGCGCCCGCGTTGATGGACCGCGACCAGATCGCGGCCGTCACCCGGTTTCTCCTCGACTGAGGCGCGGGTTTCGCGTCAGGCCACGGCAGCCAGCGTGAGCGCTTCGGCAAGCGCGGCAACAGGCGCTCCGGGAACGATACGTCGCGGGAGTTACCGCTTTGTGACAAGACGCCGCTAACTACACTCCTGGTGCCGGCGCTTCATCACGCCAAGGACATCGTCGGGCTCGCGCTTCCACCAGGTCTTCGCGGAGAATATTTCCACTTCGTGGAAGCCGCGGTAGCCCGCCGCCTCCATCCACGAGCGGATGAGCGGCAGATCGATCACGCCGTCACCCATCATGCCGCGATCGTTGAGCAGATCGGTCGTCGGCACCAGCCAGTCGCAGAGATGAAAGGCGAGCAGGCGCTTGTCGCCCGCGCGCTCGATGCCCGGCTTGAGCTGGGGGTCCCACCAGACGTGATAGACGTCCACCGCGACGCCAAGCGCGCCGCCCTTCCCCGAATCGAGCAGGTCGCACAGGTCGAGCGCCTGCGCCATGGTGTTGATGCAGGCGCGGTCGGCGCAGTACATCGGGTGCAGCGGCTCGATCGCGAGCGGCACGCCCGCGGCGCGCGCGCGCTCGAGGAGCTCGCCGATGCCGTCGCGCACCATCTCGCGTGCGCCCGGGAGGTCCTTCGACCGCGCCGGGAGGCCGCCGGCGACGAGCACCAGGCAGCGCGCGCCGAGCGTCGCCGCGTCCTCGACCGCGCGCAGGTTGTCATCGAGCGCCGCCTGGCGCCCCTTGCGGTCCGCCGCCGGGAACATGCCGCCGCGGCACAGCCCGGTGACGGTGAGGCCGTAGTCGCGGATCAGCTTCGCCGCTTCTTTTGCGCCCACCTGGGCCAGCTTGTCGCGCCATGGCGAGATGCCGCGTATGCCGTGGCGGGCGCAGCCCTGGATCATCTCGCGCAGGCTCCACTTTTCCCGCACCGTCGCGGTGTTGAGCGACAGCAGCCCGGGGTCCGGCGGCGATATTTTCATCGAAATGCGTGAATCGTGAGTCGTGATTCGAACTAGCTTTCGTCACCCAATCCCCCCTGCCCCCCCTTTGTCAAAGGGGGGAGACATGAATATTCGGGGGCTGCTCACCCCCCCTTTGTCAAAGGGGGGAGACATGAATATGTCGGGGGGATTTCGTCACGGCGGCGCTGCTCAGGCGATGCCGTGCGTCGCCAGTAGTTGCCGCATGCGATGGCAGGCGCCGCCGCATGGCGATCTCCTTGTGCTGGTCGAGGAGCGATACCTTGATGCCGTCCACCTTCGCCGCGTTCTTCCGGATGACGTCGAGGCAGACCTCCATCGCCTGCGCGTGATCCCCGCGGCCCCAGTAGCCCTCGAGCGCGGGATCGAACATCTCGCCGAGCCAGTGGATGATGACCGGTTGCTTCACCTGCGCGAGCACCCGGTCGTACACCTGCCCGTAGTCGTCGGGCGACCGGGCGCAGGCGGCGAGCGCGCGGCTTGCCATCAGCACGATGCGGCCGACGAGGACGGGATCGGGCATGAGCCGCGTGCCGTCCTTCAACGTGACACCGCCTTGCCTGCGAATCTCGGCGATCGAGCGCGCGAGGTGCTGATTGGCGCCCATCCGGCCGGTCACGCCATTCATGATGATCCCGATGCGTCGTTCAGCCATAAAGAACGGGACCCGCGAGTAGACGTCATCCCCGCGGAGGCGGGGATCCAGTCAGGATCCACTCAACCTGAATTCCCGCCTGCGCGGGAATGACGATGCGTGAACGGTGCACAGCATCCTGAATACTGTCCGGTGCTTACCGGCCGGAGCGCGCGGCGTCGAGCTCGCGGCGCGCTTTGTTCACGTCCTCGTCGAGCTTGCGCTGGCGGTCGAAGTAGGATTCGCTCAGGCGGGAGGCGCCGCCGGCGGTGCCGATGCGCTCGCCCGGGAGCGGCTCCTTGCCGGCGGCGCGCGCGGCCTCGGCATTCTTGAGCGCCTGCTCGGCCGACCGCACCAGCTCCTGCCCGCCCTCGCGCAACTGCCGCGCCCGCTCCAGCTCCCTCAGCGTATCCTGCTCGCTCTGCGTCGTGCCCCCGATGCCGCGCTTGGAGATATCGGGCCGGGTCTCTTCCACCTTGGCGGCGTCCGGCGCGGGCTGGTCGCCGTACACGATCCGCCCGTCCGGCATGGTGGACTTGTAGAGGACCTGCGCCGCGGCGGGCGCGAGCAGCAGCGCGGCGACGAGCCAGCAACCGGATGCCGCAATGCGTTTCACCATGATCCAGGCCCCCAGCGGGCACGGGTCCGTGCCCGCGCAACGGCGATGACTTCTATTATAACCAAGCGTCACCACGCGAAGCCGGCGTCTGTGGTTAGAATGGCGCTATCCCGATGTCCGCACGACCCAACGGCGCGATCGTCATCCGCGGCGCGCGCCAGAACAACCTCAAGAACCTCTCGCTCGAGCTGCCGCTCGCCGAGCTCATCGTCGTGACCGGCGTCTCGGGCTCGGGCAAGTCCTCGCTGGTGTTCGACACGCTCTACGCGGAGGGGCAGCGGCGCTACGTCGAGACGTTCTCGCCCTACGCGCGGCAGTTCCTCGACCGCATGGACAAGCCGCAGGTGGACGCGATCGAAGGCATTCCGCCCGCGATCGCGATCGACCAGGTGAACCCGGTGCGCACCTCGCGCTCGACGGTCGGCACCATGACCGAGCTGAACGACCACCTGAAGCTCCTGTTCGCGCGCGCCGCGAGCCTCCATTGCCGCGGCTGCGGCGCGCGGGTCGCGCGCGACACGCCCGACACGATAGTTGCGGCGCTCGCCGCCCGGGCGGCCGCGGCCGCGGACCCGCGGCTCGTCATTACCTTCCCGGTTCCGGTGCCGAAGAATTTTTCACGCGCCGAGGTGATTCAACTCCTGGAACGGCAGGGCTACACGCGCATACACGCGGAGCGCGACGGGCTGATCGAGGTGATCCAGGACCGCGTGCGCATGTCCTCCGCGGAGCGCGCGCGGGTGATCGAGGCGCTCGAAGCGGCGCTGCGCGTCGGCAACGGCCGCGTGAATGTGTACGTCGGGGACACCCCACCGCCGGCTTCGCCGGCACCCCCCCTCGCCAAGGGGGGGATAGCCCCGATTCAATCCCCTCCTTCCGGAGGAGGGGTGGCGCGGAGCGCCGGGGTGGTGTGGAGATACTCCACCGACCTCCATTGTCCCGACTGCGATATTCACTACTCGGACCCCACCCCGAGCCTGTTCTCGTTCAATTCGCCGGTGGGCGCCTGCGAGACCTGCCGCGGATTCGGGCGCGTGATCGGCGTGGACTACGGCCTCGTCATCCCCGACCAATCGAAGACGCTGCGCGAGGGCGCCATCCGGCCGTGGCTGTCCGAGACCTATCGCGGGTGGAACGACGACCTCGTCGAGTACGCGAAAAAGCGCGAAGTGCCCCTCGACACGCCGTGGCGGGAGCTCGACGCGCGGCAGCAGCGGTGGGTTATTGACGGCGACCCTGGCTGGGTGAGCTGGCGGAAATCCTGGCCCGGCAGCTGGTACGGCGTCGCGCGCTACTTCAAGTGGCTCGAGACCAGGGCCTACAAGATGCACGTGCGCGTGCTGCTCTCGCGCTACCGCGCGTACACGCCCTGCACGGCGTGCCGGGGCGCGCGCCTCAAGCCCGATGCGCTGGCCTGGCGACTGGGAACGAAGGAGGACGCAGCCCGCGTGCCCGGTGAGCGCTTCGCGCCGGCCGGCGTCAACACCGGGGCGGAGGTCGCTGCGCGTCTGCCGGGTCTCACCGTGCATGATCTGATGCTGGCGCCGATCGAGAAGGCGCGCGCCTTCTTTGACGGCCTGACTCTCCCAGCCCCATTGGATGAGGCAACCGCGACCCTCCTCGCCGACATCCGCGCGCGGTTCTCCTATCTCGGCGAGGTCGGGCTCGGCTATCTCACCCTCGACCGCCAGTCGCGCACGCTCTCGGGGGGAGAGGTCCAGCGCATCAATCTCACGACGGCGCTCGGCACCTCGCTCACCAACACGCTGTTCGTGCTGGACGAGCCCTCGATCGGGCTGCATCCGCGCGACATGGGCCGGGTAATCGGGGTCATGAAGCAGCTGCGCGGCGCCGGCAATTCGCTGGTGGTGGTCGAGCACGATCCCCAGATCATGCTCGCCGCCGACCGCATCCTCGACCTGGGCCCGGGGCCGGGAGAGCGCGGCGGACGCATCGTGTGCTTCGGCACTCCTGAGGAGTTGAAGCGCGCGCCGCATTCGCTCACCGCCGACTACCTCTCCGGGCGCCGGCGTACGGACAATTCATTCCGTCACCCCCGCGCAGGCGGGGGTCCAGACTGGATACCCGCCTCCGCGGGTATGACGGTCAAGGTGCTGGGCGCAGCCGCGCACAACCTGAAAGAGATCGACGTCGCGTTTCCGTTGAACCGGCTCGTGTGCGTCACCGGCGTATCGGGATCGGGAAAATCCACGCTGGTGCAGGACGTGCTCCACGCGGCGCTGCTGAAAGCGAAGGGCAGGCCCACGGAAGCGCCCGGCGCGCACCGCGCATTGAAGGGCCACGAGCGCGTCGGGGAAGTCGTGATGGTGGACCAGTCCCCCATCGGGCGCACCACGCGCTCCAACCCCGCGAGCTACGTGGGCGCGCTCGACGCGATCCGCAAGCTCTTCGCCGCGGCGCCCGCCGCGATCGAGCGGCGCTACAGCGCGGGCACCTTCAGCTTCAACTCGGGCAAGGGGCGCTGCCCCGCCTGCAGCGGCA
>DASWHI010000001.1:0-7440 GCA_036398235.1 Burkholderiales bacterium | reverse complement strand
TCAGCCGCGCAGGACTTCGATGACGCTCTTGATTTCCTTGCGCAGGATCGCAAGATTTCCGCGCGGACCGCGCGCGCCCCGTCCCGGCTCCGACACCAGCTCGTCGAGCCGGTTGCGCGCGCCGCTGATGGTGAAGCCCTGGTCGTAGAGAAGATCGCGGATGCGGCGGATGAGCAGCACTTCGTGGTGCTGGTAGTAGCGGCGGTTGCCGCGCCGCTTGACGGGTTTGAGCTGGGTGAATTCCTGCTCCCAGTAGCGCAGCACGTGCGGCTTCACGCCGCACAGCTCGCTCACCTCACCGATGGTGAAGT
The DNA here is from genome assembly GCA_036398235.1 of Burkholderiales bacterium. Taxonomy (GTDB): domain Bacteria; phylum Pseudomonadota; class Gammaproteobacteria; order Burkholderiales; family SG8-41; genus SG8-41. The sequence continues at coordinate 7,129 of DASWHI010000001.1, read as the reverse complement.
AGCGCTTCGCCGGAATCGGCGGCAGCTGCGCGCGGGAGCTATGACTTGCTTCCATGGTAGTTCTGCTCCACCATCGCCTTCAGCTTCTGCGACGCGTGGAACGTCACGACGCGGCGCGCCGTGATCGGAATCTCTTCGCCCGTCTTGGGGTTCCTACCGGGACGCTGCGGCTTGTCGCGCAGCTGGAAATTGCCGAATCCGGAGAGCTTCACTCCCCTGCCGTTCTCGAGCGCCATGCGCACTTCCTCGAAGAAGGACTCCACCATGTCCTTCGCTTCGCGCTTGTTGAAACCGACTTTCTCGAACAGAAGGTCCGCGAGTTCGGCCTTGGTTAACGTCATGCTCTCCCCTTTCAACGGAGTTTCGCGTTGAATTGTTGCTGCAGTACCCGGCGTAGCTGCGAGACGGCGGACTCGATCTCCGCGTCGGTCAGGGTCTTGCGAGTATCCTGCAATAACACCCTGAAAGCAAGACTCTTTTTGCCTTCTTCTACACCCGTTCCGCGGTAGATGTCAAACAGGCCGATTTCGACCACGATCGCCGGCTGCTGCCGGCGCAGGCTCTCCAGCACCTCCCGATAGCCGACCCCCTCGTCGATGACGGCGGCGATGTCCCGCCGCACCGGCGGAAACTTTGACACCTCTTGGTATGCCGGCAGACCCCGCTCGCCGATCGCATCGTAGTCGAGCTCGAACAGGACCGGGGCGAGCGGCAGATCATACTTCCGTTGCCAGCGCGGGTGCAATTCTCCGAGCCACCCTGCGGGCGCGCCGCCGACGAGAATTCGCGCCGATTTGCCCGGGTGCAGCGCCGGGTGCTCGGCAGGTCGGAATTCGCCCGCAAGCGGCGCGAGCAAGGCCTCGACGTCGCTCTTGATGTCGAAGAAATCAGCGGGGCGCCCTTTGAGTCCCCATTGCTCGTGACGGGCGTCCCCGTAGGAGATTCCTCCTATCCGCACCGGCTGGCGGTAGCCCCCCGATGCTTCCGTCATGAAGCAACGGCCGACCTCGAACAATCGGGCGCGCGCCTGCTTGCGACCGAGGTTTTGAACCAGACAGGCGACCAGTCCTCCGGCCAGGGTCGAGCGCATGACCCCCATCTGGCTTGCAATCGGATTAGCGAGCGCCACCGGCGCGGTATTGCCCGCGAGGTCTGCTTCCCAGGCCGCGTCGACGAAGCTGTAGCTCACGATCTCCTGATAGTCGCGCGCGGCGAGCAGCCTGCGAATGGCCGCGACCTCGCGCTTGCCTTCCGGGAGGGGCAGCATGGTGGGCGCCGCCGCCGGCAACGTGGCCGGTATGCGGTCGTAGCCGTGGATGCGCGCCAGCTCCTCGATCAAGTCTTCCTCGATCGCGATGTCGAAGCGGTGGCTCGGCGGCGTGACCCGGAACTCCCCTTCCGCCACCGAGAACTCGAAGCGCAGCCGGCGCAGGATGTCGCCGACCTGGATGCCGTCGAGCTTCACGCCGAGGAGGCGCTCGACGCGCGCGAGGCGCAGCCGCACCGGGTCGCGCGCCGGAAGCGCCGCGCGCGCTTCCGTCACCGGACCCGCGGCGCCTCCGCAGATCTCGATGGCGAGCTGCGTGGCGCGCTCGAGTCCCGCCAGCGTCTCCGAAAAATCGACCCCGCGCTCGAACCGGTACGATGATTCGGAGGCGAAATTGAGCACCCGGATCTTTCCCGCGATCGCCTCCGGACTGAAGAACGCGCTCTCGAGGAACACGTCGCGCGTCGCCTCGGTCACCGACGTATCCAGCCCTCCCATGATGCCCGCCAGCGCCACCGCCTTCGACTCGTCGGCAATCACTAGGAATCCCGTATCGAGCGCCCGCGCCTCGCCGTTGAGCAGCGTCAGCTTCTCCCCCGCCCTCGCGTGGCGCACCCGGACGCCGCCATCGAGCTTCGCCGCGTCGAACGCGTGCAGCGGCTGTCCGAGCTCGAGCATGACGTAATTGGTGATGTCCACCAGCGCACTGACGGGACGGATGCCGCTCGCCGCGAGTCTGCGCGTCATCCATTCCGGCGTCGCGGCGTTCGCGTCGACCCCGCGCACGATGCGGCCGCAGTAGCGGGGACAGGCCTGCGGCGCTTCCAGCGTGACGCTCAAGCGGTCGGTGATCCCCGCGCGCACCACCTTCACTTCGGCCGCGGTCAACGGCGCGCCGGTTACCGCCGCCACCTCGCGCGCGATCCCCGAGATGCTCAGGCAATCACCGCGGTTGGGCGTGGGCTTGGTCGTGTACACCCAGTCGTCGCGGTCGGGCTCGACGTGCTCGACGTCGAGGCCGCTCATGGACAGCGCGTCGGCGAGCTCGCGCGCGGCGAGCGGCGGATCGACGAAGGTGCGCAGCCAGCTATCGGAAAACTTCATAAACGCATTAACCGCCAAGACGCCAAAGGGCATTCAAAAAATAAGATTCAATAGTTGTTCTTGTATGCATTTTGGCGGCTTGGCGGTTCAATTGAATTGTTTCAGGAATCGCAGGTCGTTCTCGAAGAACAGCCGCAGATCGTTCACTCCGTAACGCAGCATCGTGAGCCGGTCGGGACCGAGTCCGAAGGCGAATCCCTGGTACTTTTCGCTCTCGATGCCCACGTTCTTCAGCACGTTGGGATGCACCATGCCGGCGCCGCCCATCTCGAGCCAGCCGCCCCCGAAGCTCATGTCGATCTCGGCGGAGGGCTCGGTGAATGGAAAGAACGAAGGCCGGAAACGCACCTTCAGATCCGAGCGCTCGAAAAACCTTTGCAGGAACTCGACCAGCACGCCCTTCAGATCGGCGAAGGTGATGTGCTCGTCGATCCACACGCCTTCGACCTGGTGGAACATCGGCGAGTGCGTCGCGTCGTAGTCGCGCCGGTAGACGCGCCCGGGGGCGATGATCTTGACCGGCGGGCGGTGGCTCTCGAGGTAGCGGATCTGGATGGGCGAAGTATGGGTGCGCAGCAGGTGCTTGCCGTCGGCAAGGTAGAAGGTGTCGTGCATCGAGCGCGCGGGATGGTTTTCCGGCTGGTTCAACGCCGTGAAGTTGTAGTAATCGGTCTCGATCTCCGGACCGTCCGCCACCTCGAATCCCATTGAGCGGAAGAGCGCTTCGATGCGCTCCATCGTGCGCGTCACGGGGTGGAGCCCGCCCACCGCGAGGCCGCGCCCGGGCAGCGTCACGTCCAGGGCTTCCTGGCGCAGGCTCGCTTCGAGCGTTCGGGTCTGTATGAGTTTTCGCTGCTCCGCCAGCGCGGCTTCCAGCTTCTCCTTGGCCGCGTTGACCCGGCTGCCGAACGCCGGCCGCTCGGGCGCGGGCAGCTTCGACAGCCCCTTCAGCAGCTGGGTCAGCGCGCCGGACCTGCCGAGATAGCGCGCCTTGGCGCGCTCGAGCCCGGCGGCATCGTCGATGCCCGCGAACGCCGCGAGCGCTTCCTTCACGATGGCGTCAACGTCCTGCGTCATGGGAAAGCGGTTCGAAGAAAAAAGGGAGGCCCGTCACCTCAACCTCCCTCCGCGCGCCGTGGGATTCAGGCGCCGAGGCTGGCCTTGGCCTTCTCGACGAACTTGGAAAACGCCGGCTTGTCGAGCACCGCGATGTCCGCAAGCACCTTGCGATCGATGGCCACCGCCGCCTTCTTCAGCCCGTTCATGAACCGGCTGTAGGACAGGCCGTGCTCGCGCGCCGCGGCGTTGATGCGGGCGATCCACAGCGCGCGGAATTCGCCCTTGCGGTCACGGCGGTCGCGGTAGGCGTACTGCCCGGCCCGCATCACCGCTTCGTTCGCGATGCGGAACACGTTCTTGCGGCGGCCGCGGAAGCCCTTGGCCCGCCGCAGGACCTTCTTGTGGGCGGCGCGCGCGATGACGCCGCGTTTGACTCGTGGCATGGGGGCCTCCTAGTACGGCAGCATCACGCGCACCGCGGAGCGGTCCGCCGCGTGCACGCCGGTGGAGCCGCGCAGGTGCCGCTTGCGCTTGGTGTTCTTCTTGGTGAGGATGTGGCGCAGATTTGCCTGGCTGCGCTTGATGGCGCCGCCGGGACGCTTCCGGAAGCGCTTGGCGGCAGCGCGCTTGGTCTTCAACTTGGGCATATCAATCCCTGTCTCTTCTGTATGAGCGCCGGGTGCCTGCCTCGGCGGCAGGGCTTCGGGGACCCGGACAACTACTTCTTCTCGATTTCGGCCGCAGCTTCCGCCGCAGCCTTGGGAGCGGCGTCCTTGGCAGACGCCGCCGTCTTCTTCTGTACTGCCGCCTTGACCGCGGCTCTAGTTACGGGTTTCTTGCCCTTCTTTGGCGCCAATACCATGATCAGCTGCCGCCCTTCCATCTTGGGGTACTGCTCCACCGTGCTGTACGGCGCGAGATCTCCCTTCACCCGCTCGATCAACCGCACCCCCAGTTCCTGGTGGGCCATCTCGCGTCCGCGGTAGCGCAGCGTGACCTTGGCCTTGTCGCCCTCCTCCAGAAAACGGGTCAGGTTCCGCAGCTTGATCCGGTAATCCCCCTCATCGGTGCCCGGCCGGAACTTGACCTCCTTGACGACGATCTGCTTCTGCTTGAGCTTCGCCTCGTGCCGCTTCTTGGCCTCGCGATACTTGTACTTCCCGTAATCCATGATTCGGCAGACGGGCGGCGCCGCCGTCGGCGCGATCTCGACGAGATCGAGCTCGGCTTCCTCCGCGAGCTTGTTCGCCGCAGCCAGGCTCACGATGCCGACCTGCTCGCCGCTGGCCCCTATCAACCGGACTTCCGGCGCGTTGATCTCGCCGTTGATCCGCGGTTCCTTTTCCTGTGCGATGTAGAGCCTCCTCGTTCCGGTTACTCTCGCGCCGCGCGCCCCAGCCGGGCTTCCTCGGCCCGCAGCCTGGAGACGAAATCGGCCAGACTCATCTGGCCGAGATCCTCGCCCTTGCGGGTCCGCACGGCAATCTTTTGAGCCGCCACTTCCTGGTCGCCGACGATGACCTGGTAGGGCAGCTTCTGCAGACTATGTTCGCGAATCTTATAGGAAATTTTCTCGTTTCTCAAGTCGGTGACGGCGCGCAGTCCGGCCTGCTTCAGTGCGGCGGCGACGCCTTCCGCATAGCTTGCCTGACGCTCGGTGATGTTCAGCACCACCACCTGCACGGGGGCGAGCCAGAGCGGCATCGCGCCCGCGTGATGCTCGATCAGGATGCCGATGAAGCGCTCGAAGGAGCCCAGGATCGCCCGGTGCAGCATGACCGGCGCGTGGCGCGCGTTGTCCTCGCCCACGTACTCCGCGCCCAGCCGCTCCGGCATCGAAAAATCGAGCTGCATGGTGCCACATTGCCATACCCGGCCCAGGCTGTCCTTGAGCGAAAACTCTATTTTCGGCCCGTAGAACGCGCCCTCCCCCGGCTGCAGCTCGTAGGCCATGGCCTTGTGGTCGAGCGCGACCTTGAGGGCGGCTTCGGCCTTGTCCCACTGTCCATCGGTGCCGACGCGCTTCACGGGCCGGGTGGAGAGCTTGACCAGAATCTCCGTGAACCCGAAATCCGCGTAGACCCGCTGCAGGAGGTCGATGAAACGGATCACCTCGGGCTCGACCTGGGCCTCGGTGCAGAAGATGTGCGCGTCGTCCTGGGTGAAGCTGCGCACGCGCATCAACCCGTGGAGCGCGCCCGAGGGCTCGTTGCGGTGGCATGAGCCGAACTCGGCGAGCCGCAGCGGCAGGTCGCGGTAGCTCTTCAATCCCTGGTTGAAGATCTGGACGTGCCCCGGGCAGTTCATCGGCTTCACGGCGTAGGCGCGCGATTCCGACTCCGTGAAGAACATGTTCTCGCGGAAGTTGTCCCAGTGGCCCGAGCGCTTCCACAGCGCGACATCGAGCACCTGCGGGGCCCGCACCTCGAGATAGCCGTTCTCATCCTGAATGCGCCGCATGTACTGCTCGACGCGCTGCCAGATCACCCAACCCTTGGGATGCCAGAACACCATTCCCGGCGCCTCGTCCTGGGTGTGGAACAGCTCGAGGCTCCGGCCAAGCCGGCGGTGATCGCGCTTTTCGGCCTCTTCGAGCCGGTGCAGGTACGCGTCCTGGTCTTCCTTCCGCGCCCACGCCGTACCGTAGATCCGCTGCAGCATCTCGTTCTTCGAGTCCCCGCGCCAGTAGGCCCCCGCCACCTTCAGCAGCTTGAACACCTTCAGCTTGCCGGTGGAAGGCACGTGCGGCCCGCGGCACAGGTCCACGAAGTTGTCCTGGCGATAGAGCGAGATCGCCTCGCCGTCGGGAATCGCGGCGATGATCTCCGCCTTGTAGCGCTCGCCCATGTCGCGGAAGAACTTCACCGCCGCATCGCGCGGCATGACCTGCCGCTCGACCTTGATGTCGCGCTTCGCGATTTCGGCCATGCGCTTTTCGATCGCAGCGAGGTCTTCGGGCGTGAACGGGCGCTTGAAGGAGAAATCGTAATAGAAGCCGTCCTCGATCACCGGGCCGATGGTGACCTGGGCTTCCGGGTGGAGCTCCTTCACCGCGTGCGCGAGCAGGTGCGCGGTCGAATGCCGGAGGATTTCGACGCCGTCGCGGTCCTTGTCGGTGACGATGGCGACCTCCGCGTCCCCGTCAACGCGGTGGGAGGTGTCCACCAGTTTTCCATTGACCCTGCCCGCGAGCGCGGCGCGCGCGAGCCCAGGGCCGATCGCCTGCGCGATCTCGGCCACGGTCACCGCCCGGTCGAATTTCTTGACCGAGCCGTCGGGTAGTCGAATGTCCGGCATAATCTATTTACGGCACCAAATAAATCCGCGCGATGAGCGGCGCAGAGCGTCCGCCTCGATCGCGCGGAGTTAAACCGGTGATTAGGGCTCGGGAGCCGCGGCTCCCGTACCCTAGGCATCCGGCTTTAACGAGTGGTAGGCGCGATTGGAATCGAACCAACGACCTCATCCATGTCAAGGATGCGCTCTAGCCATCTGAGCTACGCGCCTGGTGCCGTTCCAACTAAATTCGACAAATCGATTACAGCATGCAACCCAACTCGCTTCGTGCCTGCAACATTTGATCAGATTGGCCCGATATGAGTTGGAACGGCACTGGGGAACCGGAATTCTATCGAAATCGCCCAGGTGCTTCAAATAAATCAGAGATTTGAGCAACGTCCACCATGAACATCGAACCGA